>NZ_JBJJTJ010000027.1:0-56999 GCF_054177765.1 Modestobacter lacusdianchii
GCCTGCACGGCGAGATCGGCCTCGTTCCACCGGCCGAGCACGAGGACACCTTCTACCGGCACAACATCGCGGCGGCTACCGTCGCCGCGTCAGTTCCGAGTCTCCACTGAACCCGGGGCGGGACAGCTGGTGGTCGGCGTTCGGCAAGCCCCGCCGCGGCAAGGCGAAGAAGGCCGGCCCGCCGGTGCACGATGACCTGCTGGCCACCGTCGATGCCCACGGGGTGACCCGTCACCGGTTTATCGCCGCTGCGGCCAACACGGTGTGGTTGACCGACATCTCCGAGCACAAGACCGGCGAGGGCAAGCTCTACCTGTGCGCGGTCAAGGACCTGCACTCCAACCGCATCGTCGGGTACTCCATCGACTCGAGGATGAAGTCCCGGCTCGCGGTCACCGCGCTGGCCAACGCGGTCGCGATGCGCCGTGCCGCCGGCGAGACGGTGGCCGGCTGCATCGTGCACTCGGACCGAGGATCGCAGTTCCGGAGCCGGAAGTTCGTCCGTGCGCTGAGCCGCCACCAGCTGGTCGGCTCGATGGGCCGGGTCGGCGCCTGCGGGGACAACGCCGCCATGGAGTCCTTCTTCAGCCTGCTCCAGAAGAACGTCCTAGACCGGCAGACCTGGACCACCCGCCAGCAGCTACGGATTGCGATCGTCACCTGGATTGAGAAGACCTACCACCGCCGACGACGGCAAGCCGCCCTCGGCCGCCTCACGCCCATCGAATACGAGATGATCGACCCCACACAGGCAACTCAGGCTGCCTGACCCAACCTGTCACCTGTCCGTGCAGCAGTCCCGCTCTCCTGTCGCCCTCGAGCAGCGGGCTGCGGATCGACGCCACGGAGTCCTCCTCGTGGTGGATGACATGCCGCCTCTATGAACGAGCGAGGCATCGACCGTCGCTTGCAAATACCCCCGTCGCCCGAGCGAGGAAACCAGTCTGGCCGGCCCTCGGTCCGGAGAATTGGTGACCTCGCTAGTGCCGACTCATGCACTGGCGTTCACCGTGCCCCGGCCGGACGCTCGATGGGCATCCAGGCAGGCACTGCCCCGCACCGGTCCCCGCGAGGTGGTGGCACCTCACCGTGCCCGCTGAGTCCAGCGGCCGCTCACCGACACCCGACGGAGTTCCATCTGAGTCCAGCCGCCGCTCACCGGCACCCGACGGAGTTCCATGTAGTGAGCGGCTCTGGCATACGGGCCGCGCTGGTCGTGGAAGCGGGTCGGGGCGGGGTCCTTCAATCCTTGGTGGGCTCAGCCGGGTCGGGGAGCGTGTCGGCCATCGTGGCGTCGCGCGAACCCATGGGTTGGGGATCGCCGGTGGTGGTGTCAGCAGCCGTCTGGTGCTCGGCCTCGGAGTTGATCTCCGCGCCGAGCAAGATCAGGTAGCACGTCAGGTACAGCCACAGCATCAGGACGATGACGCCGGCGATGGTGCCGTAGGTCTTGTCGTAGCTGCCGAAGTTGTTGACATAGAGGCTGAACAGCAGGCTGACAACCGCCCAAATGACCGTGACCACAATCGAGCCGAGGCTCACCCACCGCAGCCGCGGGGCATCGCGGTCCGGCGCGACCCGGTACAGCACCGCCAGCGACCCGGCCATGACGAAGAGCAGCAGCCCCCAGCGCACGATCTGCGCGAGCACCGTGCCGAACGGGCCGAGGGGCAGGGCATCGAGCAGCTGCGGGACGACGGCAACCAGCGTGAACGTCAGCAGCACGAACACGATCGCGCCGAGCGTCAGGGCCAGGGAGATCAGCCGCAGCCTGATGAAGCCACGGGTCTCCACCTCATCATAAGCCAGGTTGACCGCGGTGATCAGGCTGTTGACACCACCGGAGGCGCTCCACAGCGCACCTAGCACCGAGGCGACGAGGCTAAAGGTCAGCGCCCCGCCGCTGCTGTCGACGATGTCGCTCAGCTGCTGCTCGATCAGGCTTGCAGCGCTCTGCGGTAGTTGGGCGGAGAGCTCCTCGACCTGGCGGGCCACCGTCTCCGCGGAAGCGACGAGGCCGTAGATCGAGATCATCGCGAGTAAGGCCGGGAAGATCGCCAGGAAGCCGAAGAAGGCGACGCCGCCGGCGATGATCGGCATGTTGTCGGCCTTGTTCTCGGCCCACGCCCGCTTGACGATCTGCTTCCAGCCGCGCCACGGGATGTCGGTCGGCTTCGCCGCTGTGATGCCCGGCAGTCGCTCGGGGCCCGGCGCGCCGGGCGGCGGAGCGTGCGGATCGCTCTGTCGAGGCGGCGCCGCAGCGGTCCCCTTCGCCGCCGCCCGCCGGGCGGCCTTCTCCTCCACCCGTTGACGAATGCGGTCGACGGCGCTCTCTCGGTGATGGGTGCCGGCCATGGATCCTCCTGAAGTGGTGACCGCAACGGCTCGAAGTGGCCGCTTCGGCCCGGGCGCAGATGGCGGTCAGTCGCCCAGCCACGTGCCGTTGAGCTTGCTGAAGCCACGGCCTCCGGCGCGGTCGCTGGGCCTTGGTGGCGGCGAAGATCGCGGCCTGAACGGCCCGGCCAGCACGACCTCCCGCCTCCAACACTCGCTCTGCAGGGCGCCGGGGGCGTCCTCCTGGTCCGCCACCCGTTTCCTGACCTGCTTGAAGATGACTCCGGACACGGTGCCACCAGGACGCCGCCCCGCAGATCTGGCGGCCAGTTCGTCCACGGTGCGGGCCAGCTGCTCGCGGGTGGGCTCGATCTCGGCCTTGATCTGGTCCGGGTCCGCCAGCGCACCGCTCCTCCCCCGATCACCGGCCGGCCGGCTGCGCGAGGCGCTCACCATCGCATCGCCTCCTTGACAGTGGCGATATCGGCCTGGACGGCGACGATCGCTCGGACGGCACCGGCGGCCGTCCCGTTCGCTGACGTCCTTCTTGCCCGGGAGGGCGAGGACGCCGGCAACGGCGCACAGGACGACCGCGCTCGGCTCGAGCTCGGTCAGCACGTACTCGGTCAGCGGGATCCGGGGCTGCTCCACCCGGGCCGGGACCCGACCGCGAGCGGCCGGTCGTCGAGGTGTGGCACCGAGGTCGCCGGCGGCGCCCACTCCAGCCACCGCTCGACCTCGCGCAGCGCCTCCCGGACCCGCTCGACCGGCCCCTCGGTCGATCCTGGTGCTCTGCTTCACCGGAGCATCCCGCTGCCGGTCGTACCGATGAGTCACCGCTCCCCCGTCGTCCCTCTTACAGCGGGGCCGAGACGTCGGCGAGCACGGTGTCCGCCTAGCCCCACGACAGCGCTCCCTGCGTACCGCCGATGGCCGTCGACCACCCGCCGACGCACCACCGGACGACTGCGGACGGCCCACCTGCCCGGCACCCCGAGCGCACGCACCCGCCTGGGCGACCCACAGACTCACCGGACCGCACCGCTACACCTCCAGCAGACCGCCCTCAAGCGACTCCCCCCGAGCCGTCAGTAGCGGCATGAGCCGCTACTGACGGTAGATCAAGATCATGCGCCTCACACCTCGTGCACGCTGGGAGGTGAACCCGGTCGCGGGGCATGGAGTCGGACGAGTCCGCAGCTTCGCCTCTACTCGCGGCCGGTGGGTCGGTGGGTCGGTGGGTCGTCTACCGCGTTACAGCTCACGCAGACGGTCGCGGTTGCCTTGGGGGGCCACCGCGCCGTCGCGTAGATGGATCTCGTAACCCAGCGCCGTCAGCGCTGCGATGGCTTCGCTGGGCGCGTCTCGCACGACGGCTGCGGTCTGCATGCGGCGCCACCGCTCGCGCCCATCCGCGAGCGCGTCTCGCCATGCATGCTCATGATCCACGCCGAGCTCCCGGACCAGCATGTCGAGGACGTCTTCCAGGCAGGGACGGAAGCGGGTTCCACCTACCGGGAAGTGCAGGTCCGACATGCGAGGTACCGCGGCGCCTTGGGCGACCCGTCCGGCCAGTTGCTGACCCCGAGGTGATCCACTACCGGCTCGTGTCATCACGAATGCGAGAGCGTCCCGGTGCCCGTGGATCTGGACGTGGGCTCCGGGAACATCACCTGTCGTCGCGCGGATGTACTCGTACCGAAACAGCGGCTCGCCGGCTGCCTTCGCACCGGCATAGACCTTGACGGCGGACTCGTCGACTGCCAGGAACTGCCCCGGGCTGTCCCAGACGCAGTAGTACTCCGCCGTGAGGTTCAGAAGCGGAGCTCCATTGACGGTCAACGGGATCCCGGTGCGCGGTTCCTGGTGGACGCTGACGTGGTCGAGGCCGGGATGGTGAAGCGCCCGCGCACGAAAAGCTTCGACGTGGTCACCGACCACGGCCCGGACTGTGACGGTCAGGTCAGTGGCGAAGCGCTGCGCTTCGGCTACGAGGGCGTCGCCGGTGGTCACTCCGACAGGAGGAAGTCGAGCTCATCGAGCTCGGTCAGAGCGGCGAGCTCCTCGGCGTTGAGCATGTATCGGGCGGCGCGTTCGCGGAGGTCGCACTCGTCTCCACCCACGGAGGCGAGGACCTCGTCGCGGCGACGTCTCGCCTCCTCCACGGACAGCGTCTCGACGACCGGCATCCCGCTCTCCTCCCTCATTCAGCGTTCACCCCAGTGGACGTCTCCACTATGCCCATCGGCACTGACAGTTTCGTCCTGAAGCGGAGCCCACGGCCTCCAGCTCCCATGAGATCCGTCGACGGGAGTCCGGTCAGGTGCATGTCCACAGGCCCGGGGACGTCCACAGGGCTGGGCCGAAGCGGGACAGCGGATCGCATACTGCGGCGAGAATGCCTGGTCTGACAGCAAGGTGGGCGATTGCGCGCATGCCAGAGCGGAAGGAGTCGCATGGGAAGGCCGCCGCTGCCGGTCGGCACCTTCGGCAAGATCGACTTTCTCGTGCTCGGCAAGAACCGGGTGCGGGCACGCGCGAGCTTTCGGGATTACGACGGCCACCGTCGTCTGGTCACCCGCTACGGATCCAGCCGCGCGCACGCCGAGCGGCGGCTCCGCGAGGCGCTGCGTGACCGCGGCACCGGGGACGATCCGGTCGCCAGCGCTACCAGTCGGCTCAGCGAGGTGGCGGCCCTCTGGCTCGCCGAGGTGGACGACAGCGACCTGGCCTGGGGCACCAAGCGGCTGTACCGGTTCACCGTCGAGTCCTACATCCTGCCCGGACTGGGCGAGCTGCGACTGCGCGAGGTGACCGTCCCCGCCGTCAACCGGCTACTCGCCGCGGTGAGCAGCAGCCACGGGGCCGCCGCGGCCAAGTCCACCCGCAGCGTCCTGTCCGGCGTCCTCGGCCTGGCCGTGCGCCACGGGCTGCTGCCCGCCAACCCGGTCCGGGAAGCCGCGAGCCGGCGCGCACCCCGCACGTCCCGCGGCCCCCGGGCGCTGACCGTCGAGGAGACCCGCCAACTGCGGGCCCGACTGGCCGCCGACCCCGACGCGGTGCGCCGGGACCTGCCGGACCTGGTCGACTTCATGCTCGGCACCGGCGTGCGCATCGGCGAGGCGTGCGCTGTCCAGCCCTCCGCGGTCGACCTCGAAGCGGCCACCCTCACGGTCGATGCCACCGTCATCCGTATCCGCGGGCTGGGACTGGTTATCCAGGACTCCCCCAAGTCCACCGCGGGCCGCCGCACCCTCGTGCTTCCGTCAGCCGTTGTCGACCTGCTCCGCCGCCGACTCGCCGTCCACCCGAGACCTGACGCGGACCCTTTGGTCATCTTTCCCAGCCCGCAGGGCCGATTGCGCGATCCGAGCAACACCAGCGGCGACCTGCGCGCGGCTCTCGACCGCGCCGAGTTCCCGTGGGTCACCTCGCACGTGTTCCGCAAGACGGTCGCGACCCGGCTTGACGACGCCGGCCTGTCCGCTCGGCAGATCGCCGACCACCTCGGGCACAGCCGGCCCAGCCTCACCCAGGACGTCTACCTGGGGCGCGGTCACGCGAGCCCCGAGGCCGCTGCAGCGCTCCAGCGGTCCCGCTAGCAGGCCCGTCCCCCGGTCTTCCAACCGAGCGCCTTCCGGACGACCTGTCAGGCAATTCGCGCCACCTCACCGTGCTCACGGTGAGACCACGTGCCGCCGTCTCCGGGGACCGTGGCGGTCCGGCGTGCCAGAACAACGGCCCCCGTCTGCAAGCGCGTCCCGACACCGTCCCGGGGGTCCTGATCAAGGATCGACAGCAACCCGCCGACCGGTCGTGGCAAACGTATCTTGGTCGTTCTTTGGACATTTTATCCGCACGGGTTGACCAGACTTGTCGGCTGACCTGCGCTTTTGCTCCCCCGACTGGACTTGAACCAGTAACCCTGCGATTAACAGTCGCATGCTCTGCCAATTGAGCTACGGGGGAACGGCGGGTGGTGTGCCCGCGCGCTCGTAGAGGTTACCCCACCGCCGGCGGTGCTCCCGGCGGGGGTCTCCGGGCGCGTCGTCCCCCACCAGGGTGACGACGCTCCAGTCACGACTCACCGGTGCCGACGTCCTCTCCATGGGGACGGCGTGGCGATCGGTGGTGGCGAGGGCCACCGCCCACGCGGAGTGGGGTGCCGCCACCCTGTTCGCCATCTGCCTCACCGCCGCGCTGCCGCTGTACGCGCTCAGCGCCTACCGGTGGTCGGTCGGGGCACTCGGCGACGCCCGCCTCGGCGCCGCCGGCGCGACGGTGTGGACGGCGATGGCCGGCTACGTGGCGCTGCGCCGCCGGCTCGGCCCCCGGGACAGCGGCACGCTGATCGCCCTGGCCACCACCGTGATGGTCGTCCTGGGCATCGGCCTCGACGACCTCAACGTCCGCTGGATGTGCGCCGCCGCCCTGGTCGTCGTCCCGGTGGCCTCGGCCATGCTGCTGCGGGCCCGCGGCGTGGCCCTCACCACCGCGGTCGCCGTCGCGGGTGTGGTCGTCATCAGCCTCAGCCTCCCGGCACCGCCGGTGCTGCGCGTCTACGCGGCGCTGACCATGGTCGCCATGGTGGTCGCGCCGATCAGCGTCGTCACCATCCTGGTCCGCCGCATGCAGGCCGCCCGCGACCTGGCCCGCACCCTCGCCGTCACCGACCCGCTCACCGGGCTGGCCAACCGGCGTGGGATCGAGGAGCGCGCCGGCGCCCTCCTGCGCGCGGCCGCCGCGGTGGGCGAGCCGGTGACCGTGATGGCCATCGACCTGGACCACTTCAAGAACGTGAACGACACCCACGGCCACGCGGTCGGCGACCGGGTGCTCACCGCCGTCGCCCAGACGCTGACCCGGGTGGCCCGCGCCGACGACCTGCTGGTCCGGCTCGGTGGCGAGGAGCTCGGCTGGGTCGCGCACTTCCCGGCCGCCGCGGACGTCGTCGCCGCCGCCGAGCGGCTGCGCACCGCGGTGCACGAGACCACCGGGCCCGACCTGCCCGCGGTCTCGGTCAGCGTCGGGGTGGCCACCGCCCACCTGCCCACCGACTCCGACCCGGCGGCCGCTGTCCTCGGGCTGCTCAGCACCGCCGACCGGGCGCTGTACGCGGCCAAGCGCGCCGGGCGCGACCGCGTCGTCCACGCCCGACGAGACCGTGATGCGGCGCTCGCCCGGTGACCTGCGGGCTCACCGGGTGACCTCCGGGGCCGGCCGGTAGCGTCATCGCTTCCCCCGAACCCAGGAGGTCCCCCGTGGCCAAGCTGTCCTTCCTCGCCGGCTTCGGTGCCGGCTACGTCCTCGGCGCCCGGGCCGGCCGCGAGCGCTACGAGCAGATCCGCCGCGTCTACCAGCACGCCAAGGACGACCCGCGCCTGCAGACCGCCGCCGGCATGGCCCAGGCCCGCGCCGACGCCGCGGTCGACTCGGTCAAGACCCGGCTGGGCAACGAGACCGGCCCCCGCTGACCCGCTGAGGCGGCCCGGGGGTCAGCGGGTGGGGTCGTCGGCGTCGACCGCCGCGGCCAGCCGCTGCCGGGCCGCCTCGCGGGCCGCCGGGTCGTCCCGGTCGGCGTCGTCGTCGAACACGACCGTCCACTCCCGGGCCGCCTGACCCGGCACCCGCCGGGCCACCAGCAGCACCGCGCCACCGCCGGGCAACGGGTGCCGCTGGCTGGTCACCACGGTGCGGTCGACCCGGGTGCGCAGCACGCCGGGCAGCTCACCGGCGGTGCGCAGCACGTGCCGCTGCGCCGGCTGCCGGGCCTGCACCCCCAGCTCCACCTCGGTCAGCGGCACCACCGTGAACGTGCCGCCCGCCCCGGCCGCCGCCCACCGCGCGGTGCCGATCTCGTGCCACCCCAGCACCGGGACGTCGGAGTGCTCGGCCCCCGCTGGCGGGACGACGCGCAGCCCCCGCGAGGTGGCGACCGTCCAGCCGCCGTCCACCCGCTCCCCCCAGGCCAGCACCCGCTCGTCGGCGGCCGCGTCGACGGCGGCGCGCACCGGCTCGGGCGGGCGGGCGAACCGCGCGCGCACCAGCCCGAGCAGGCTCACGGCGTCAGGCCGCCGGCCGCGCGCTTGCGCAGCGAGATGGCCAGCTGCTCGAGGTCCATCAGCTTCTTGAACGCCCGCATGTACTCGTCCTGGGCCTCGATCGGGTTGGTGCGCTGCAGCTTGCCCTTCAGCGCCGCGATCTCCCGGACCGTCGCCATCTCGTGCAGCCGGGCCATCAGCGCGTTCACGTAGGTGGGGTCGTTCTCCCCCACCGCGTGCAGCGGCTCGACCGCCAGCGCGGTGAGCATCGCCTTCGCCGACTCCCGGTCACAGTGCGCCGACACCTCGTCCAGCCAGGCCGGCCCGGTCGCCGTCGCCCCGGCCGCTCCCCCGGCGGCCTGCACCGCCGCGGCCACCGCCGCGTAGTCGGGGTGGGTGTAGGAGCCCGGCTCCACGGCGTCGAAGGACGGCCCCGCGATCTCCGGGCACTGCAGCGCAGCCTTCACCGCCTCGCGCTCCACCTCCACCGCCGCGTCGTCCGGGGTGCGCTGCGGGGTGCGCGGCCGCTGCTTGGGGCGGCTGCCGCCGGTGTCCCCCGTCAGTGCCCGCACCCGCGCCACGACCTCGCTCTCGTCGGGCAGGCCGAGCAGGCCGGCCAGCCGGCGGGCGTAGGCCGGGCGCAGCGCGTGGTCCTTGATCTGGGCCAGCAGCGGGGCGGTCTTCTCCAGCGCGGCGACCCGGCCCTCCACGGTGTCCAGGTCGTACTCGCCCAGCATCGTCCGCAGCACGAACTCGATCAGCGGGGTGCGCCGGGCGATCAGGTCGCGCACCGCGGCGTCGCCGTGCGCCTGGCGCAGCTCGCATGGGTCGCGGCCCTCCTGCTCGACCGCGACGAAGGTCTGCGCGACGAAGCGCTGGTCCTCCTTGAACGACTTCATCGCCGCCGCCTGGCCGGCCGCGTCGCCGTCGAAGGTGTAGACCACCTCCCCGCGGAACTCGTCCTGGTCCATCAGCAGCCGGCGCAGCACGTTGATGTGCTCCGGGCCGAACGCGGTGCCGCAGGAGGCGACCGCGGTGGTCACCCCGGCCACGTGGCAGGCCATCACGTCGGTGTAGCCCTCGACGACCACGGCCTGGTGGTTGCGGGCGATGTCGCGCTTGGCGCGCTCCACGCCGTAGAGCACCGAGCTCTTCTTGTAGAGCGGCGTCTCCGGGGTGTTGAGGTACTTCGGGCCCGGGTCGTCGTCCATCAGCTTGCGGGCGCCGAACCCGATCACGTCACCGGTGAGGTCGCGGATCGGCCAGATCAGCCGGCGGTGGAACCGGTCGATCAGCGTGCCCCGCGACGACTCCTTGGCCAGCCCGCCGGTGACCAGCTCCTCCTGCGTGTAGCCCAGCCCGCGCAGGTGCCGGGTCAGGGTGTCCCAGCCGCCGGGGGCGTAGCCGCAGTGGAAGTCCAGCGCCACCTGCCGGTCGAAGCCCCGGTCGGCGAGGAAGCTGCGCGCCGGCGCGGCCTCGGGGGTCATCAGCTGCGCGGCGTAGAACTCAGCGGCCGCGGTGTTCGCCGCGACCAGCCGGGCTCGCTGCCCGGCGTGCGCCCGGTCCGGGCCGGCGGTGGCGCGGCCACCGTCGTCCTCGTACTTCAGCTGCACCCCGGCCCGGCCGGCCAGCATCTCGACCGCCTCGGAGAAGGACAGGTGGTCGATCTCCTGCACGAACCGGATGACGTCGCCACCGACCCCGCACCCGAAGCAGTTGCCGGTGAGCAGGTTGTCCTCGAGCGTGAAGGCGTGCGTGCCGGGCACCTCGGCGCAGTAGACCTCCTCGACCCGGTCGCTCCACTCGACCGACTGGACGACCCAGTTCTTCCGCTCGTACTTCTTGTCCCAGGCCAGGTGCCGCTCGCGGTGCTGGTCGATCAGGAAGAACGACTCGGGCAAGCCCTTGGTCATGAAGCGCAAGTTGTAGATGTCGCTCGGGACGCCGTCGATGCCGACCCGGTTCTGCTTCGCGATGCCGAAGGTCCCGATGCCCAGCCGGGTGCACAGCCGCCGCACGTACTCCAGGTCGTCCGGGTTCGCGGAGTTGAGGATCGCGTCGCCGTCCTCGGCCACGCAGCCGTCGGCCGCGAAGTAGCCGGCCAGCCAGCCGAGCAGGTACGAGGTGTCGTCGTCCAGGGACGGACGCTCGTCCTTGAAGTAGGCGGGCAGCCCGTAGAAGCGGGTGCCCCGCTCGTCGGACCAGCTTCGGCAGCCATCGAAGAAGTGCGCGAGCTGTGCGTCCTTGTCGCCGTAGAGAACGGCGATCGAACCTCGTCCGTCACGGGTGCCGTCGCCGTAGACCAGCCCACGCGCCACGCCGAACGGCGAAGGCCGGGTGGCCGGGTTGAGCACGCGGCTGACCGGGAACGAGTGCGAGAGGCGGTCGCCTGGCCGCAGGTCCTTGGTGAGCTTCTCGCAGCGCTGCTGTCGCAGGCCGCCCGACGGGACGAACCACCGGTGCTCGTCCGTCGCGTGCACGACCTTCGTCCGGCCGTTGCGGGTCAGCGTCAGGCGCATCAACCGCTGGACGCCGTAGCTACGGAACGGCGCCTCGACCCAGCCACCGTCGCCGTTCAGCACCCGCACGGTCTTGCCGGCGAGCTCGCGGATCGGGATGGTGCCGTCCTCGGTGAGCACCCCGGTCTCGCCCGCCAGGCAGTGGTAGAGCCCTCTCGACGGGGTGACCTGGAAGGACGGCGACTTCTCGTCGTGGAACGGGCACAGCCCCTTCAAGCTGCCGCCGCCGGCGCGCTTGAGCTGCAGGTGCTCGCCGATGATCTCGTCGATCTTGGTGCGCTCGCGGACCAGCGCGATGTCCGCAGCGCGGATGCGTCCCCGGCCGGCCATCAGCTGGTCCCGCCGATGACCGCCGCGGACGTCGCGCCGAGGACGACGGCGTTGTTCCGCCGGGTGACCACCAGCTCGATCCAGAGCAGGAACACCCGGGTGGCCAGCGGCAGGTCGTCGTCCGCGGTGAGCGTGGGCCGGGGCGACCAGCCACCGGTGGTGCCGCTCTCGGCCACGGTGCGCCCGCCGGCGGTGTAGCGGTGCGTGCCCCGCCACCACGAGCTGCTGGTCATCTCCACGGTCGCGCCGTCGAGCTCCAGCTGCCAGGTGCCCTTCCACAGCGACGTCTGCCGCGCGCGCAGCCGCACGGCGTCGTCCGGCTCGGCCTCCCAGCGGGCCGTCAGCTCACGCCCCTGCTTGCCGAACACCCAGGTGCGGTCGCCGATGACGGCGGTCGCGGCCTCCTTCCAGTTGGCCGCCCGCAGCGTCGCCACCACGGCCTCGCCCTCCAGCACCGGCACGGTGCCCTTCGCGGCGCCGTGCGACCCGCTCTTGCCCAGCTCCAGCACGGTCCTCCTCCTCAGCCGATCCCCGGCGCCCCGGCGACGCTCTCGCCGGTGGCGCGGTAGAGCAGGTACGCGGCGGTCTCGCGCAGGATGTACCTGAACTGCGTCGTGCGGGTGTGCACCGCCGGGCCCTGCCGGGTCGGCGAGCTGCTGGCGGTGATGCCGGCGTCCTCGGCCATCCGTTCGGCGCGCATGACGTGCCACGGGTCGGTCACCAGCACGGCGGTCTGCCAGCCGCGGTCGTCGAACTCCGCGCCCACCGCCCGCATGCTCTCCAGCGTGTCGACGCCCTCCTCGACGGCGAGCAGGGCGTCGTCGTCCACCCCCGCCTCGGCCAGGTACTGCCGGCCGGCCTCGGCCTCGCTGAACTCGTCACCGGCGGCGCGGCCGCCCACGGTGACGATCCGCGGCGCGACGCCGTCCTCGAACAGCCGCAGGGCGTGCTCCAGCCGGGCCTCGAAGATCGACGAGGGGACGCCGTTGTACTGGGCCGAGCCGAGCACCACGATCGCGTCGGACCCCGGGCGGGCGTCCTGCCGCGCCGTCCACCAGATGGCCAGCGCCGTGGACCCGGTCAGCAGCACCGCCGCCGTCACCAACGCCCCCAGCACCCGGACGGCCAGCCGCCCCGCCATCCCTGCCACCCGTCATGGGTACCACGCCCGGCTGACGTCGGTGCCGGGCCTGGGGACGGCGTGCCGCTCAGCCCGCCGCGCTCGTGCCGCAGACCTTCGTGCCGCCCTCGGGGACGACGGTCAGCTCGGTCGTCGTGACCGCCCCACCGTCGTCCCAGCGCACCTGGACCAGCTGCGCCGGCTCGCCGTCGACCTCGGTCTCGCGCGACCCGGTCACCTCCGGGGTGCCCGGCTGCAGGAACTCCTCCACCAGCTGGTCGGGGGCCACCCGGGCCCGGACGTCGTCGCAGATCAGCCCGTAGGCGGTCTCGACGTCACCCTGGGACAGCGCGGCGGCGAAGACCCCGGCCACCTCGCGCGACTGGTCCTCCCCCGACCCCTTGTAGAGGGTCATGCCGCCCACCATGAGCACCGCGATCAGCACCGTGGCGCCGAGCAGTGCCAGCAGCGTGCCGTTGCGGTTGCGCGGCGTGCCGGTGTGCAGCGGCGCCGGGTCGTCGTCGTAGAGGAAGGGGCCCTGCGTCACTGGTCGGCTCCTGTCCCGGTGGGGGTCATCCGCCGCCCACCAGCAGTTCGGCCCCGGCCGGTGGGCGCGGGTCGTCGCGGTCGTCCAGCCAGCCCTCGGGCAGCGCCACCGGCCGCGGCGGGCTGGTGCGCCCGCGCGGGGCACCGAGCACCGCCTCCGGGTAGGGCTGGTCGGGGATGCGGCCGAGCAGCTCGGCCAGCTCGTCCAGCCCGGACACCATGGCCAGCGCCCGCCGGACGTCGGAGCCGACCGAGAACCCCTTGAGGTACCAGGCGACGTGCTTGCGGAAGTCGGTGCAGCCGTGCACCTCGCCCTGGTCGGCGGCCAGCAGCGTGGCGTGCCGGTGCATGATCGCGGCGACCTCGCGGAAGGTCGGCAGCGTGCGGCGCGCCGAGCCGGCGAACGCGGCCGCCAGGTCGCCGAACAGCCACGGCCGACCCAGGCAGCCGCGGCCGACCACGACGCCGGCGCAGCCGGTCTCGGCCACCATCCGCAGCGCGTCGTCGGCCTCCCAGAGGTCACCGTTGCCGAGCACCGGGATGTCGACGGTCTCGACCAGCCGGGCGATGGGTGCCCAGTCGGCGGTGCCGCTGTAGAGCTGGTCGGCGGTGCGGCCGTGCAGGGTGATCGCGGCGGCGCCCTCGTCCTGGGCGATCCGGCCGGCGTCGAGGTAGGTGACGTGGTCGGCGTCGATCCCGATCCGGGTCTTGATCGTCACCGGGACGTCGCGGGCGGCCCCGACCGCGGCACGGACGATGTCGCGCAGCAGCACGCGGTGCCAGGGCAGCGCCGAGCCGCCGCCCTTGCGGGTCACCTTGGGCACCGGGCAGCCGAAGTTCAGGTCGATGTGCGCCGGACGGGTGCCGGCGACGTGCTCGTCGACCAGCATCTCCACGGCGCGCCCCACGGTGGCCGGGTCGACGCCGTAGAGCTGCACGCTGAACGCGTCGGCCTCACCGGGCGCGGCCTGCACCATCTGCAGGGTCTTCTCGTTGCGCTCCACCAGCGCCCGCGTGGTGATCATCTCGCAGACGTAGAGGCCGGCGCCGAACTCCCGGCACAACGTGCGGAACGCCGGGTTGGTGATGCCGGCCATCGGCGCGAGCACCACCGCCGGGTCGACGGTGAGCCCGCCGAGCTGCAGCGGGGGCAGCGCCGCCGTGCGCTCGAGGGTGCTGGTCACGCCGTCCAGGGTAGGTGGCTGCGCCGTGTGCCCGGGCTCACGGCCGGGCCGGCTCGGCTAGGCGGGTCAACCCGGGCGACCTGAGGTTGAGCCGTGCCGTGGCACGGCTCCACCTCAGGTGCAGAGGGTTGACCCGGTCGGCGGCTCATGGCTGGGGTCCAGGACGGCGGGGCGGGTCAACCCGGCTGGCCTGGCCTCGAGCCGTGCCGTGGCGCGGCTCGACATCAGGTGCAGAGGGTCGACCCGGTCGACGGCTAGCAGGCCGACGGCCGAGGCGCCCGCCGATGTCCCCGGGTGAGCGGCCCGTCCACCGGTGGTCCCGAGCACCCGTCCCGCACGCTGCGGCCGGTCAGGCTGCCGGGATGACCGTGCCGGTGCCCGTCCCGATGGCCGTCGACGAGCCCGGACGCCGTCGGTTGGGCATATTCACCACCGCCGATCTCGCTGGCGCGGGGATCGCGGAGAGCGAGGTCCGGACGGCGGTGCGGGCCGGGGCGTGGGTGCGGCTGCGCACCGGGGTCTTCGTCACCGCGCACGACCTGGCCGAGGTGGAGCGGACAGCACGGCGTCCCGGGCTCGACGCCCTGGCAGTCACCGCGGGCCTGGCCCGGCCGTCCGCCGTCCTGAGTGGTGCGACGGCTGCGTGGGTCTGGGGCCTGCCCCGTCCGAGGTCCGTCCCGCCGACGGTCGAGCTGACCGACCCGCACCGGTGGCGCCGGGGGCGTGGGTGGCTGATGACCCGGGCCGAGCTGCCTGCCGACGAGGTCACCGTGCGCGGCGCCTACCGGGTCACGACCCCGGCGCGCACCGTCGTCGACCTCGCCCGGGACTGGCCGGAGCTGTACGCCGTCGCCGCCGTCGACGCCGCCCTGCTGCGCGGGCTGACCACGAGGGACGAGCTGGCCCGGGTGCTGGAGCGGCAGGCGTGCGTGCCCGGCGTGCCACGGAGCGTTCGGGCAGTCGCGCTCGCCGACGGCCGGGCCGAGTCGTGGTTGGAGACCCACGGCCGGTTGACCATCGCTGCGCTCGGCCTGCCGCCGTACGTCCCGCAGGTGGAGCTGCACGTCGACGGCAGGCTGGTGAAGGTCGTCGACGGCTGGTACCCCGAGCAGGCCGTGGCCCTCGAATTCGACGGCCGGGTGAAGTACCGCCGTCCGGCGTTCGGGCGGACCCCGAACGACGAGCTCTGGCAGGAGAAGCGGGCCGAGGACGAGCTCCGGTCCCGGGGCATCCGGTTCGTCCGTGCCGCCGCCGTCGACCTGGACAGCCGGCGCGCAGACTTCGACCGCCTGGTCCGGCGGATGCTGTCCACCCCCGGTCCACCGACTCGGGACTGGACCGAGGTCCCGCGACCCACCGGCCGGCACCGGAACCCGTCGGACGGGGACGACGGTTGGCTGATCCGGGCCGACGACCTGGTCGGGGGGGGGTGAGCCGGTCGACCTGACGTTGAGCCGCGCCGCGGCACGGCTCAACGTCAGGTCAGCCGGGTTGACCCGGGCGGCAGCAGCCCAGCCCGGGCGGCGACCCGGTCAGCAGCCGGGGAGGCGGGACCCCAGGTAGCTGACGACCTGGGAGAGGGCGACCCGCTCCTGGGACATCGTGTCGCGCTCGCGGATGGTCACCGCGTCGTCCTCGAGGGTGTCGAAGTCGACGGTGATGCAGAAGGGCGTGCCGACCTCGTCCTGGCGACGGTAGCGGCGGCCGATCGCGCCGGCGTCGTCGAAGTCGACGTTCCAGTTCGCGCGCAGCTCGGCGGCCAGGCCGCGGGCCTTCGGCGAGAGGTCGGCGTTGCGCGACAGCGGCAGGACGGCGGCCTTCACCGGCGCCAGTCGCGGGTCGAGCTTGAGCACCGTGCGGGTGTCGACGCCGCCCTTGGCGTTGGGCGCCTCGTCCTCGGTGTAGGCCTCGACCAGGAAGGCCATCAGCGAGCGGGTCAGCCCGGCCGCCGGCTCGATGACGTACGGCGTCCAGCGCTCACCGGAGGCCTGGTCGAAGTAGGACAGGTCGGTGCCCGAGTGCTCCGAGTGGGTCTTCAGGTCGAAGTCCGTGCGGTTGGCGATGCCCTCGAGCTCGCCCCACTCCGAGCCGGTGAAGCCGAACCGGTACTCGATGTCGACGGTGCGCGTCGAGTAGTGGCTCAGCTTCTCCTTCGGGTGCTCGTAGTGCCGCAGGTTGTCCGGGGAGATGCCCAGGTCGGTGTACCAGCGGGTGCGCTCGTCGATCCAGTACTGGTGCCACTCGGCGTCCTCGCCGGGCTTGACGAAGAACTCCATCTCCATCTGCTCGAACTCGCGGGTGCGGAAGATGAAGTTGCCGGGGGTGATCTCGTTGCGGAAGGACTTGCCGATCTGGCCGATGCCGAACGGTGGCTTCTTCCGGGCCGCGCCCATCACGTTGGCGAAGCTGACGAAGATGCCCTGCGCGGTCTCCGGGCGCAGGTAGTGCAGCCCCGACTCGTCCTCGACCGGGCCGAGGTGGGTCTTCAGCATCATGTTGAAGTCGCGCGGCTCGGTCCACTGGCCCTTGACCCCGCAGTTGGGGCAGGTGATGTCGGCCAGGCCGTTCTCCGGGGTGCGGCCCTTCTTCTCCTCGAACTCCTCCTCGAGGTGGTCGGCCCGGAAGCGCTTGTGGCAGTTCTGGCACTCGGTCAGCGGGTCGGTGAACACCCCGACGTGACCGGAGGCCACCCACACCTGGCGGGGCAGGATCACCGAGGAGTCCAGGCCCACGACGTCGTCCCGGCTCTGGACGACGGTGCGCCACCACTGCTTCTTGATGTTCTCCTTCAGCTCCACGCCCAGCGGCCCGTAGTCCCAGGCGGAGCGGGTGCCGCCGTAGATCTCACCGGAGGGGAAGACGAACCCCCGGCGCTTGCAGAGGTTGACCACCTTCTCCAGGCGGGCGGGGTCGGCGGTACGGGCGGGGGCGGTGTCGCTGGGCACGGGGGCTCCATCCGGCTGGGGTGTCGGCGAGTGACCCCCAGACGGTAGTCGGCGCCCCGGCCCGGGTCCCGGCCGCACCGGCCACCGGGAGTTCACCGGGATGCGGTGGCCGTCGACCTCGCGGCGTCCCTACCGTCCGGCGCGTGACCGCCACCGGGACGACCGTCCTCCCCACCTCCCGTCCGGCAGCCGTCGACCAGCGGCTGGCCCGGGCCACCGCGGAGCTCTGCCGTGACCACCCGGGCACCGCCGCGGCGGTGCGCGGGGTGCTCGCCCCGCTGCGCGACCGGCTCCGCCGGGTGCACGTGCAGTGCCAGGAGGCGGAGGCCGCTGCCTGGGCCGTGTACACCGCCGACCTGGACCGCGGCCTGGACGAGCTGTCGGTGGAGATCGGCCGGGCGGCCGAACAGCCCGGCCGCGTGGTCGACGAGGTGCTGGTCACCGCCGCCGTCCGCCTGGAGCTGCGGGCGTTGCAGCTGCGGCTGCGCACCCTGCGCGGCGAGGGCCGGGAGGTGCGCGAGGCGGAGCAGCTGGCCGACTCGCTGGACCAGCGACTGGCCGGGTCGAACGACGTCACCACCGCGCTGGCCGACGACCTGACCGCCCTCCGGCAGGCCGTCACCACCGTCGAGCGAGCCGAGCCGATCCGGAACTGAGTGGTCTTCTCGCAGGTCAGCTGCCTGTTCGGGTCACGCCGGGCGGGCGGACTGCCGATCTCCCGGCTGTACACCTGCGCCCGGGCTCCCGGAGCGAGGTGGCGTCCCGGAGCGAGGAACGATGATCGGCCACCGCATCACGACGGCCCTGCGACTGCGCTCCCTGCGTGTCCTGCTGGTGCTGGTCGTGCTCGCCTGTTCCACCGTCCCGCTGGCCGGCCTCGGCGTCTTCGCCTGGCAGCGCAGCGAGGGCGACTGGGTCCGCAACTCCGGCGAGCTGCTGCAGAGCGAGGCCCGCTCCACGATCGACAAGATCGACCGGAACCTGTTCGAGCGCTACGGCGACGTGCAGGCCTTCGCCTTCAACCCCGACGCCGCCGCCGACCCGGCCACCGTCGCCGCCGCGGCGGACTTCTACAGCACCAACTACGTCATCTACGACCTGCTCCTGGTGGTCGACCTGAGCGGCCGGGTGGTCGCCGGCAACAGCGTCACCGGGGACGGCGAGGCGATCGACCCGGCCGGCTACGCCGGTGCCGACCTGTCCACCCGCCCGTGGTTCGCCGAGGCGCTGGCGCTGCCCGCCGGCAAGACCTACGTGCAGGACCCCGAGGTCGACCCGCTGGTCGCCGCGGCCACCGGCCGGGACGACGCCACCCTGGTGTTCGCCGCGCCGGTCTACGGCGCCGACGGCAGCGTGCAGCGGCTGTGGGTCAACTGGGCCTCGGTGCCGCGGGTGATCGGGCAGATCATGGACGAGCAGGTCGCCGGGCTGCAGACCCGCGGCCTCGACGTGACCGCCCAGATGCTGCGCAGCGACGGCGTCGTGCTGGTCGGGCCGGGCGCCGAGGACGGGCTGGACCTCACCGCCGGCGACTCCCCCGCCGCGGCCGCGCTCGTCGCCGGGGAGTCCGGGCACGGCACCGACGACCTCGCCGACGGCACCGGCTCCGAGGTGGAGAAGGTCCGCGGCTGGTCGGCGTCCCAGGGGGCGCTCGGGTTCGCCGGCTACGGCTGGGGCGTCGTGCTGAGCGAGGACCTCGCCGACGCGGTCGCCCCGGCGTCGTCCCTGCTGCGCGCGGTGCTGCTGGTCGCCGTGCTGGTGGCCGCGGTCGTCGCCGTCGTCGCGCTGCTGGTGGCCCGTGCCCTCACCCGGCCCCTCGACCGCGCCGTCACCGCGCTCGAGCAGGTCGCCGACGGCGACCTGCGGCCCCGGCTGCCGGAGTCGGGCACCGATGAGGTGCGCACGCTCGCGGCCGCGCTGAACCGGTCGCTGGAGGACATGGCCGGCGCGCTGAACGCCGTGCGCGACCGCACCAGCGACCTCTCCGGCGCCTCCGAGCAGCTGCGCGGGCTCTCCGAGGACGTCGCCCGGGACGCCGCCCGCGGCACCGAGCTCGCCGGCACGGCCCGGGCCGCCACCGAGGCGGTCAGCGACAACGTGCGCACCGTCGCGGCCGGCGCCGAGCAGATGGGCGCCTCGATCCGGGAGATCGCGCACTCGACCTCCGAGGCCGCCCGGGTCGGCGCCTCGGCCGTGGCCGCCGCCCAGGAGACGACCGCGATGGTCGCCCGGCTCGGGGAGTCCTCCCGGCAGATCGGCGACGTGGTCGGGGCGATCACCTCGATCGCCGAGCAGACCAACCTCCTCGCCCTCAACGCGACGATCGAGGCCGCCCGCGCCGGTGAGGCGGGCAAGGGCTTCGCGGTGGTGGCCAACGAGGTCAAGGAGCTGGCCCAGGAGACCCAGCGGGCCACCGAGGACATCGTCCGGCGGGTCGAGGCGATCCAGGCCGACACGGCCGGCGCGGCGGAGTCGATCGCCGGCATCGCCGCGGTCGTCGGGCAGGTCAACGACTTCCAGCAGACCATCGCCTCGGCCGTGGAGGAGCAGAGCGCCACGACCGCGGAGATGAGCCGCAACGTCGCCGAGGCCGCCAGCGGCACCGACGGCGTCAGCGCCAACGTGCGGTCGGTGACCGAGGCGGCCCGCTCGACCGCGGACTCCACCGAGTCGACCCGGGAGACGGCAGCGGCGCTGGCGTCGATCACCGAGGAGCTGCGCGGGCTGGTCGCCCGGTTCGAGCTGCCCTGAGCCTCAGTCGGTGAGGTAGACGCCCGGCTCGTCCAGGGCGTGCACCCACACCGGCGCCCCGGCGATCTTCACCTCGGCCGCGGACAGGCCGCGGCGGTAGGCGCCGACGCCGTCCCAGGTGGTGCACAGCGCGAACAGCAACGGGTCGTCGGCGGACCGGCCCAGCTCACCGCGGACGAAGCCGGGGCGCTCGCGCAGCGCGGCCAGCAGTTCGCCGGCCGCGGTCAGGAACGCCGGGACGGCGGCCTCGTCGGACACGCGCAGACGAGTGACGGCGAACACCGCGGACAGCCTCCTCGTGGGGGACAGAGTTGACAACGGTTCTCAGCCGCTCGGACGATGGTCCCATGTCCGCGTCCGTGACCCCGTCGACCCGGCCGGGAGCCCGGACCGTGCCCGCCGACGTCCAGGCCGCCAGCGAGCTGCTCGCCGCGCTGGCCTCACCGCTGCGGATGTCGATCGTGACGCTGCTCGACGAGCACGGCTCGCGCTGCGTGCACCAGCTGGTGGACGCGCTCGGGGTGCCGCAGCCGCTGGTCTCCCAGCACCTGCGGGTGCTGCGCGACACCGGCCTGGTGACCGGGGTGCGCCGGCACCGGGAGGTCGACTACCGGCTGGTCGACGGGCACGTGGCGCACATCGTCCGCGACGCCCTCGCCCACGCCGCCCACGGCACCGAGACCACCTGAGGGAGGACCCCCTCGCAGGGCGAGGGGATCGCTAGGCGCTGCCGAAGCGGCGTTGCCGGCTGGCGTACTCCTCGCAGGCCTGCCACAGGTGCCGGCGGTCGAAGTCGGGCCACAGCGTGTCCAGGAAGACCAGCTCGGCGTAGGCCGCCTGCCAGAGCAGGAAGTTGCTGGTGCGGTTCTCCCCGGAGCTGCGCACGAACAGGTCGACGTCGGGCATGTCGGGTTCGTCGAGGAACCGGGCGACGGTCTCCTCGGTGATCTTGTCGGGCTTGATCCGCCCGGCGGCGACCTCCCGGGCGATCGCCGCGGCTGCGTCGGCGATCTCGGCCCGGCCGCCGTAGTTCACGCACATCGTGAGGGTCAGGACGTCGTTGTCCTTGGTCAGCTCCTCGGCGATCTCCAGCTCCTTGATCACGCTGCGCCAGAGCCTCGGACGACGCCCGGCCCAGCGCACCCGCACGCCGAGCTCGTGCATCTCGTCGCGGCGGCGGCGGATCACGTCACGGTTGAAGCCCATCAGGAAGCGGACCTCCTCGGGGCTGCGCCGCCAGTTCTCGGTGGAGAAGGCGTAGGCGCTGATCGCCCCGATGCCCAGCTCGATGGCGCCCTCGACGCAGTCGAACAGCGAGGCCTCGCCGGCCTCGTGCCCGGCCGTGCGCGGCAGCCCGCGCTGCTTGGCCCACCGGCCGTTGCCGTCCATCACGATCGCCACGTGGTGCGGCACCTTGTCGGCCGGGATGGCCGGCGGCCTCGCCCCCGACGGATGGGCGTTCGGCTGCTTCACCTCGCGCGCCGGGCTCACGTGCGGTCCACCAGCGGCAGCGAGCGCAGCCCGCGCTCCAGGTGCCACTGCAGCAGGGCGGCGACCAGGCCACTGCCCTCCCGCCGGTTGGTGCCGAGGCTGGCCTCGGCGTGCGCCCAGTCGCCGGACAACAGCGCCTCCATGAGCTCGATGGTGACCGGGCTCGGCATCGCCGAGCCGGTGGGCCGGCAGGACGGGCAGACGGTGCCCCCGGCCGGGACGGAGAAGTGCCGGTGCGGGCCGGCCTCGCCGCAGCGGGCGCAGTCGCCCAGCGCCGGCTCCCAGCCGGCCACCGACATCGCCCGCAGCAGGAACGCGTCGAGCACCAGCGCCGGCGGCTTCTCGCCCTCGGCCAGGGTGCGCAGCGCACCCACGACCAGCAGGAACATCCGCAGCGACGGTTCCTTCTCCTCCACCGTCAGCCGGTCGGCGGTCTCCAGCACCGCGGTACCGGCGGTGTAGGCGCGGTAGTCGCCGACGATCTCGGTGCCGTAGGCGCGAATCGACTCGGTCTGGCTGACGATGTCGAGGTTGCGGCCGGTGTAGAGCTGCAGGTCGACGTGGCTGAACGGCTCGAGCCGGGCGCCGAACTTGCTCTTGGTGCGCCGCACGCCCTTGGCCACCGCCCGCACCTTGCCGGTGCGGCGGGTGAGCACCGTGACGATCCGGTCTGCCTCACCGAGCTTCTGGGTGCGCAGCACGATGCCCTCGTCGCGGTAGAGCGACTGCGGGGTGGTGCTCATCGACGGCCCTCAGCGGTGCCGGACGCCGGAGTGCTCACCGGCCGCCTCAGTAACCCAGCCGCTGGAGCTTCTTCGGGTCGTCCTGCCACTCCCCCAGCACCGTCACGTGCAGGGCCAGGTGCACCCGGCCGCCGAGCAGCGTCTCCAGCCCGACCCGGGCCTCGGTGCCGATCGCCTTGATCGTGGCCCCGCCCTTGCCCAGCAGCATCGGCTTCTGGCTGGGGCGCTCGACGTGCAGCAGCGCGTGCACCTCGGTGAACACGGCGTCGGGGTCGCGCGGGTCGGGCCTGCGGTTGATCTCCTCGACGGTGACCGCCAGGGAGTGCGGCACCTCCTGGCGCACCTTCTCCAGCGCCGCCTCACGCACCAGCTCGGCGATCTGCCGCTCGACGTCCTCGTCGGTGGTCTGCTCCTCGGGGTACATCGGCGGACCTTCGGGCAGCAGGCCGATCAGCAGGTCCTCCAGCAGCTCGACCTGGTCGCCGGCGACCGCGCTCACCGGCACGATCTCGCGGGCCTCGACCAGCTTGCTGGCGGCGACGAGCTGCTCGGTGACCTGCTTCTTGCTGGCCGCGTCGGTCTTGGTCACCACCAGCACGACCGGGGTGGTGACCTCCTTGAGCTGCCGGGCGATGAACGCGTCACCGGTGCCCACGGGCTGGTCGGCGGGGATGCAGAAGACGATCACGTCGACCTCGGACAGCGTGTCCCGGACGACGTCGTTGAGCCGCTGCCCGAGCAGGCTCTTGGGCTTGTGCAGCCCAGGGGTGTCGACGAGCACCAGCTGGCCGGCCGGGCGGTGGACGACGCCGCGGATGGCGTGCCGGGTGGTCTGCGGCCGGTTGCTGACGATGCCGACCTTCTCGCCGACCAGGGCGTTCGTCAGCGTGGTCTTGCCGGCGTTGGGCCGGCCGACCAGGCAGGCGAAGCCGCTGCGGTACGGCGGCTGATCGGAGGAGGTCACGCCGTCCAGTCTCCCACTGCGCACCGACAGCACCGCTGCGGCAGGCACCGGGCCGCTCCTGGGATCATGAACCGCATGCCCCCCCGGTCGCGACGCAACGACGGCGAGCCCCTGGTCGTGACCGCGGCCCGGGCCCGCGAGCAGCACGTCACCCAGGTGACCAGCTACGGCTACTTCGCCGGCCGCGGGCCCAAGCGCAGCGTCACGGTCACCCCCCGGGCGTTGCGCTACTGGCAGTACGACCCGGCGGGCCCGGTCGTCGTCGGGCTCACCGTGCTCGCGGTCGCGGCGTGGCTGGGCTTCCTGGCCTGGCGGGACGGCGGCGCGGCGGTCGCCGACGAGGCCCCGATCGCGCTGGGCCTGGGCCTGCTCGTGCTGGTCGTCTCCACCGGCCGGTTCACCATCGGCGACCACGCGCTGTCCACCGACATCGCCGGACTGCGGCAGACGTCGTCCTTCGGCATCGTGCCGCTGGCGCTGGTCACCGACGTGGTCGCCGGCCCCCCGCCGTCCGGCTGGCCGAAGGCGAAGCGCCGGGGCGGCTGGCGGCCGGGCCGCCGGAAGATCAGCGTGCGGCACCTGGGCATGGACGGCCAGACCGACGAGGCCTTCACCCGCTGGGTCCGCGACCCCGCAGCCGTCGCCGACGCCCTGAACCGCCCACTCACCCGCGCCTGACCTCGCCCACCCGCGCTTGATCGCGCGAAAGCGCACGCGCTTTCGCGCGATCAAGCGCACGACCCTTCGCGCGATCAAGTGCACGAGCTCTCGCGCGATCAAGCGCAGGAGCCTTCGCGCGACAGAGCGCGGGGCTCGCGCTCTCGCGTGGCCGGGCGAGGCGGGTGGGGACGGTCAGGCGGTGGTGCGGACGGTGCCGTCGGGGCCGGCGAGCAGCACCGGCGCGGACGGCGTCAGGTCGTGCACCGCGGCCAGACCGGCCTGCTCGACCGACTCCGCGACGCTGACCACCGCCGCCGCCTCCAGGCCCTCGACCCCGCTGGAGACCGCCGCGGCCACCGCGGCCTGCAGCGCGGACAGCTGCAGCGAGGGCAGCGACACGGTCGCGGCGAGGTAGGTGCGGCCGTCGGTGTCGCGGACCGCGGCGCCCTCGGCGGCACCGGTGCGGCCGCGGGCGGAGCGGGCCAGCGTGATCAGCTTGGCGTCCTCGGGGTGCAGCTCAGCAGAGGTCACGAGGTGTCAGCCTTCCACGGCGGCCGGCTCGGGCTCCCGCGCGGCCTCCTCGGCGTCGTCCTCGTCACCGGGCTCGGGCACCCGGCAGACCAGGATGGTGTCGATCTGGTTGCGGCGCCCGCCGGTGCTCTCGGCGACCAGCCGCAGCCCACCGACCACCGCCTCGGAGCCCTCGATCGGCACCACGCCCAGCTCGCGGGCCAGCAGGCCGCCGACGGTCTCGACACCGTCGTCGTCGGGGAGCTCGACCTTGAACAGGTCGGCGAGGTCCTCGACCGGCAGCCGGGCGGTGATCCGGGCCGAGCCGTCCTCGAGCTCCTCGATCGGGGGGCGCTGCACGGTGTCGTGCTCGTCGTCGATCTCGCCGACGATCTCCTCGAGGATGTCCTCGATGGTGACCAGCCCGGCGAAGCCGCCGTACTCGTCGACCACGACGGCCATGTGGGTGCGCGAGGCCTGCATCTCCCGCAGCAGCTCGTCGACCGGCTTGGACTCGGGCACGAAGCTGGCCGGGCGGAGCAGGTCCTCCACCTTCGGCTCGGTGGCCCGGGAGTCCGAGGAGCCCTGCGAGCGGCGCACGAGGTCCTTCATGAAGACGACGCCGATGATGTCGTCGACGTTCTCGCCGATCACCGGCAGCCGGCTGAACCCGCTGCGCAGGCAGAGGGCCAGCGCCTGGCGCAGGGTCTTGCCGCGCTCGATCCAGACGACGTCGGGCCGGGGCACCATGACCTCGCGGGCGATCGTGTCGCCCAGCTCGAAGACGCCGTGGATCATGTTGCGCTCGCCGGACTCGACGACGCCGCGCTCCTCGGCCATGTCGACCAGCTCGCGCAGCTCGACCTCGCTGCTGAACGGGCCGTCGCGGTACCCCTTGCCCGGGGTGATCGCGTTGCCGATGAGGATCAGCAGGGTGGCGACCGGGCCGAGCACCCTGCCCAGCAGCCGGATCAGCGGCGCGGCGGCCAGTGCCACCGGGTAGGCGTGCTGCCGGCCGACGGTGCGGGGACCGACCCCGACCAGCACATAGCTGACCACGGTCATCACGGCGATGGCGACGATCACGCCGAGGGTGAAGCCGTCGAGCAGCACGTAGAAGATCAGCGTCACCAGCACGGTGGCCGCGCTCTCGCAGACGATCCGCAGCAGCAGGAGCAGCGCCACGTGCCGGGCGCGGTCCTCCATGACCAGCACCAGGGCGCCGGCACGCTTGGCGCCGTCCCGGCGGAGCTCGTCGACCCGGGCCTTGGACAGCCGCTGCAGGGCGGCGTCGAGCGCGGCGAAGACGCCGGCGACCAGCACCAGGACGACGGCGATCACCAGCAGGACGATCGACGTCGAGCTCATCGCTGTTCGGACTCCGCCGGCTCGCCGGTCACCGGCTCCCGCGGGGTGGAGCGCCAGCCCTCGAGCAGCTTGGACTGCAGGCCGAACATCTCCTTCTCCTCGTCGGGCTCCATGTGGTCGTAGCCCAGCAGGTGGAGCACTCCGTGGGTGGCCAGCAGCAGCAGCTCGTCGGCCATGGAGTGGCCGGCGGCGCGGGCCTGCCGGACGGCGACGGCCGGGCAGAGCACGACGTCGCCGAGCAGTGCCGGACCCGGGTCGGGGTCGTCGGGACGGCCCGTGTCCAGCTCGTCCATCGGGAAGGCGAGCACGTCGGTGGGGCCCTTCTCGCCCATCCACCGCTCGTGCAGGCTGGCCATGTAGTCGACGTCGACGCAGAGCACGGAGAGCTCGGCGAGCGGGCTGACCTCCATGGCGTCGAGCACGTACCGGCAGACCCCGGCCAGCGCGCCCTCGTCGACGGAGATCTCGGACTCGTTGACGACCTCGACGGCCACGCTCAGCTCCCCTGCTGCCGGGTCGGACGGGCGGGCCGGCCGGCGCGGGCCGGTCCGGCGCCCGGGGCGGGCTGCCGAGCGGCGTCCCAGCGCTCGTAGGCGTCGACGATGTCGCCGACCAGCCGGTGCCGGACGACGTCGGTGCTGGTCAGCGTGGCGAAGTGCACGTCGTCGATGCCCTCGAGGATCTCCCGGACGACCCGCAGGCCGCTCTGCGCACCACCGGGCAGGTCGACCTGGGTGACGTCACCGGTGACGACCATCTTGGAGCCGAAGCCGAGCCGGGTGAGGAACATCTTCATCTGCTCGGCGGTGGTGTTCTGGGCCTCGTCGAGGATGACGAACGCGTCGTTGAGCGTGCGGCCGCGCATGTAGGCCAGCGGGGCGACCTCGATGGTGCCGGCCTGCATGAGCCGCGGGATCGACTCGGGGTCGACCATGTCGTGCAGCGCGTCGTAGAGCGGGCGCAGGTAGGGGTCGATCTTCTCCGACAGCGAGCCGGGCAGGTAGCCCAGCCGCTCGCCGGCTTCCACCGCGGGGCGGGTGAGGATGATCCGGTTGACCTGCTTGGTGGTGAGCGCCTGCACGGCCTTGGCCATCGCCAGGTACGTCTTGCCGGTACCGGCCGGGCCGATGCCGAAGACCACGCTGTGGCTGTCGATGGCGTCGACGTAGCGCTTCTGGTTCAGCGTCTTGGGCCGGATGGTGCGGCCCCGGCGGCTGATGATGTCGAGGCTGAGCACCTCCGCGGGGCGCTCGGAGCCGCCGGCGCGGAGCATGCCGACCACGCGGCGCACCGAGTCCGGGCGCAGCGCCTGGCCGGTGGCCAGCAGCGCGATCAGCTCGTCGAAGACCCGGACGGCGAAGGCGTTGTCGGCCGGCTGCCCGGTGATCGCGATCTCGTTGCCGCGCACGTGCACGTCGGCGGCGAGCTCGGTCTCGACCAGGCGGAGGAGCTCGTCCCCGGAGCCCAGCAGGGCCACCATGGACACGGTCTCGGGAACGGTGATGGAGGTGCGGACGTCGGCCGGCACGGCCGGGCTGTCCGGGACGCCGGCTGCCGCGGCACGCGCGGAGAGCTCACGGGAGGACGCGATGGTCTCCGGTGCGGCGTCTGGTGAGGTGTCGGGCAAGAACGCTCGACCCTGCCTTCCTGCGACGGGGTTGTGACCTGGGCCAGCGTACCCGCGCAGGCCACCCCGATGCCCCGCTCGACCCGGCCGGGGTCGCGGGGCTCAGCCGGGCGGCCAGCCGAGGCCGCGGCCACCGAGCACGTGCAGGTGCACGTGGTGCACCGTCTGCCCGGCCTGCGGGCCGCTGTTGGCCACCAGGCGCCACCCCGGCTCGGGGCCGTCGTCGGTGACGAGCCCCTCCTGGTGGGCGACCGCGTGCGCGGCCGCGACCAGCTCGGCGGTCAGCTCCGGGTCGGCCTGGGCGAGCGCCCCGAGGGTGGGGTGGTGCTCCTTCGGGACCACCAGCACGTGGGTCGGCGCCTGCGGGTTGATGTCGCGGAAGGCGAGCGTGCGGTCGGTCTCCCGGACGACGTCCGGCGGGATCTCCCCGGCCACCATCCGGCAGAACAGACAGTCGCTCGCGGGCTCGGTCATGCCCTCGACCCTAGGCCGAGCACCGTCCGCGACGGCAGACCGGCCGGGGCCGGAACGAGACAGTCCGGTTGGATCGCGCACAATTCGATGGCTGGACTCAAGCCCTCACCGGACCGGCCGAGGAAGGAGAGGACCGGCCATGCGCTTCACCTCGTCCCGCCGCAACGACACCGGCCAGTCCGCGGAGCTGGCCGAGGCCCGGTCCGACGTCACCGCCGTCACCCGGGTGCTGGCCGCCCTCGACCGGGCCGGCACCGCCGAGGAGGTGGCCCGGGTCGCGCTGGACACCGTGCGGGACTGCTTCGGCTGGGCGTACGGCTCCTACTGGCGGATCGTGCCCGAGGACGGCCGGCTGCACTTCGCGGTCGAGTCCGGCGACGCCGGCCAGGAGTTCCGCCAGGTCACCCTGGCCGCCTCGTTCGCCGAGGGCGTCGGGCTGTCCGGCCGGGCGTGGAAGGCGCGCGGCCTGGTGTTCGTGCCCGACCTCGGCGAGCTGACCGACTGCGTGCGGGCACCGGCGGCCCAGCGCGCCGGGGTGCGCAGCGGCGTGTGCTTCCCGGTCGTCCGCCGCGGCGCCGTGGTCGGCACCATGGACTTCTTCACCACCGAGACGCTGGCCCCCTCGACCGAGCGGCTGGCCGCGCTGCGCGCGGTCGGCCAGCTGGTGTCGCAGGCGTTCGGCCGGGTGGCCGAGGCCGAGGACCAGCGCCGGGCGGCCGGGGACGTCGCGGCGATCAACAGCCTGCTCCGCGAGCTGAGCGGCGCCCGGACCGCCGAGGAGACGGTGAGCACCGCGCTGGCCACCATCCGGCGGGAGTTCGACTGGCACTACGGCTCGTACTGGACGCTGGACGACGCGGGCACGGCGCTGACCCTCTCGCTGGAGTCCGGTGACCTGGGCGCGGAGTTCAAGGCGGTCAGCCGGGAGGCCAGCTTCGCCAAGGGCGTCGGCGTGGCCGGCCGCACCTGGGCCGCCGGCGACCTGGTGTTCGTGGAGGACCTCGGCGAGGTCACCGACTGCGTCCGCGCGCCGGCCGCCCGCAACGCCGGCGTGAGGTCGGGGGTGTGCCTGCCGATCACCGTCGACGGCCGCATCGTCGGCACGATGGACTTCTTCGCCACCCGCACCCTGATCATGAGCGACAGCCGGCGCGACGCGCTGCGCAACACCGCCTTCCTGATCTCCCAGACCGTGCAGCGGCTGGCGGCGGCCGGCCGGGTGGCCGAGGCCGGCCGTGAGCTGGTCGCCTCGATCGACGAGGTCGAGCGCAACGTCGCCGAGGCGACCCGGGTGGCCGGCGACGGGCAGCGCGTCGCCGGCGAGGCGACGGAGTTCGTCGCGGGCCTCGGCCGGTCCAGCGCGGAGATCGACAAGGTGGTGAAGGTGATCACCGGCATCGCCGAGCAGACCAACCTGCTGGCCCTCAACGCGACCATCGAGGCGGCCCGGGCCGGCGAGGCCGGCAAGGGCTTCGCGGTGGTCGCCGGCGAGGTCAAGGAGCTGGCCCGGGAGACCGCCCAGGCCACCGAGGACGTCAGCAGCCGGGTCGCCACGATCCAGGGCGACGTGCAGAACGTGGTCGGCGCGCTGGCCTCGATCCGGGAGATCGTCGAGCGGATCAACGAGACCCAGCACCTGATCGGCGGGGTGCTCACCGAGCAGGCGGCGGTGACCCGCAGCATCGTCGACCTGGCCTGACCGCCGGGGGCTCTCCGGGTGGCCCCTCCCGGCCGGCCGGGGGCGTGGGCGAGGATGGGCCGGCAACCGTCGTCCGTCTCCCCGGAGGTCCCCGTGTCCGCACCCCAGCCGCACCCGAGGACGTAGTGAGCAGCCGTCGCGCCGTCCGGTCGGGTGGCTCCCCACAACAGTTCCGCTCGCTCTCCCGCCGTGGCTTCCTCACGGGCGCCGCGGCCACCGCCGCGGCCGTCCTCGCCGCCTGCGGTCGCACCTCCCCCGTGTCGTCGTCCGGGGGCCCGGCCGGCTCGTCGTCCGGCTCGCGGGGCTCGCTGACCATCGGCGCGATCCCCGACCAGGACCCCGAGGTGCTGCAGCGCCTCTACGGCACGGTCGCCGACTCGATGTCCACCGCGCTCGACCTCGACGTCAGCTACACCCCGGTCACCGACTACGGCGCCGCGGTGTCCCTGTTCCGCACCGGCGACCTCGACCTGGTCTGGTTCGGCGGCCTCACCGGCGTGCAGGCCCGGCTGCAGACCCCCGGCGCCGAGCCGATCGCCCAGCGCGACATCGACGAGTCGTTCACCTCGGTGTTCATCGTCAACACCGACACCGGGCTCGCCCCCGCCGACGACCTCACCCCGCTGGCCGGCCTCCGGTTCACCTACGGCAGCGAGACGTCGACGTCCGGGCGGCTGATGCCGGCCTTCTTCCTCACCGAGCAGGGCGTCGACCCGCAGGGCTTCCCCGGCGGGCCCGGGTTCTCCGGCTCGCACGACGCGACGATCTCGCTGGTGGCCAGCGGCAGCTACCAGGCCGGCGTGCTCAACGAGCAGGTGTGGGCCTCCCGCACCGAGGACGGCACGGTCGACCCGTCCGCCGTCGTCCAGTACGCCCGGACCCCGGAGTACCACGACTACCACTGGCTGCTCGGGCCGCAGGCCGTCGAGCGGCTGGGCGACGACCTGCCCGACCGGCTGCTGGCGTACTTCACCGGCCTGCCCGCCGGGGACGAGGTGCTGGAGCTGTTCGGTGCCGGGTCGTTCATCCCGACCGAGGCGTCGAACTACACCCAGATCGAGGCGATCGGCCGCGACCTGGGGCTGATCAGCTGACCGCCGTCCTCCGGCTGGACGGCGTCACGGTCCGCTACGGCGGTACCACCGCGCTCGCCGGCGTCGACCTGACCGTCGGCGCCGGCGAGCGGGTGGCCGTCGTCGGACCGTCGGGCGCCGGCAAGTCGACGCTGCTCGGGCTGGCCAACGGCGCGGTGCTGCCCTCGGCCGGGTCGGTGCGGGTGCTCGGTGCGGACCCCACCGCGCTGCGCGGCCGGGCGCTGCGGGAGCTGCGCGCGCGGGTGGGCACCGTGCACCAGCACCTGGAGCTGGTCGGTCAGCTGCGGGTGGTGCACAACGTCAACGCCGGCCGGCTGTCGAGCTGGCCGGCCTGGCGGGCGGCCTGGTCGCTGGCCCGGCCGCAGGGGCTGCCCGAGGTGCTCGACGCACTGGCCCGGGTGGGGCTGGCCGACCGGGTGTTCGAGCGCACCGAGCGGCTCTCCGGTGGGCAGCGGCAGCGCGTCGCGGTGGCCCGGGTGCTCGTGCAGCGACCCGAGCTGGTGCTCGCCGACGAGCCGGCCTCGGCCCTGGACCCGCTGCTCGCCGGGCGCACCCTGGAGCTGCTCGCCGGGCTGGCCGCCGAGCGCGGCGGCGCACTGGTCGCGTCGCTGCACGACCCGGTGCTGGCGCTGCGCCACTGCACCCGGGTGGTCGGCCTGGTCGACGGCCGGATCGCCCTCGATGCCCCGGCCGCATCGCTCACCGCGGGCGACCTGGCCGACTTCTACGGCGCCCCGCGGTGACCACCGTGCTCGACCGGCCGCCCGTGCTGCGCCGGGTGCGGGCCCGCTGGGGCTGGGGCCTCGGCGCACTCGCCCTGGTCCTCTGGTCGCTGGCCGGCGCGGGCGCCTTCGCCGGCGAGGTGGTCAACCCGGCCGGGACGGCGCAGTTCGGCCGGTTCGCCGCCGCCGCCCTCTCCCCCGCGCTGGACGGCGAGTTCCTGCGGGTGTTGGCCGGGTCGGTGCTGGTCACCGTCGCGTACGCCGTGCTGGGCGCCGCGCTGGCCGTCGGGCTCGGCGCGGTCGGGGCGGTGGCACTGGCCCGCACCACCTGGGGACGACGCCGACTGTGCTGGACGCTGGCCCGGGGCGCACTCGCCGTCCCGCGCGGGCTGCACGAGGCGGTGTGGGGGCTGCTGCTGGTCAACCTGCTCGGGCTGGACCCGTGGGTGGGCGTGCTGGCGATCGGCATCCCGTACGGCGCGGTGACCGCGAAGGTGTTCGCCGACCTGCTCGACGAGGTGCCCCGCGGTGCGTACTCCGCGCTGCTCGCCGCGGGCGCGGGCCGGGCGACCGCGGCGCTGTACGGGCTGCTGCCCCCGGCGTCGGGCGGGCTGCTGTCGTACTCCTTCTACCGGCTCGAGTGCGCCGTCCGGTCGGCGGTGGTGCTGGGGCTGATCGGCGCCGGCGGGCTGGGCTACCAGCTGTCGCTGTCGTTCAGCTCGCTGCGCTGGGCGCAGGTGTGGTCCTGCGTCTACGCCCTCGCCCTGCTCTGCCTGGCCGCCGACGTGGGTGGCCGGGCGGTGCGCCGGCGGGTCGCGGCACCCCGCGCGTCCGGCGACCGGCTGCGCCGCGACCCCGCGCTCACCGCCGCCGTCGCCGTCGTGCTGCTCGGAGTGGCCTGGTCGTGGTGGTATCTGGCGATCTCCCCGGCGACGCTGGTCAGCGACCGCACCGGTGCACAGCTGGCCTACGTGCTCTCGGCCGCCTGGCCCCCGGACGTCGACGGCCCGCTGCTGTCGGCGGTGGCGCGGGCCGCGGTCGACACGGTGCAGATGTCGGTGATCGCCATCGCGGTGGCCACGGTCGGCGCGGTGCTGCTGGCCGGGGTCGCCGCCCGCCCCGCCCGGGCCTCGGCGGGACGGCGGGTGGCCGGTGCCGTCGTCCGGCTGGGGTTGCTGCTGCTGCGCGCGGTGCCGCCGCCGGTGTGGGCGCTGGTGCTGCTGTTCGTGCTGCTGCCGGGCGTGCTGCCCGGCGCGCTGGCGCTGGGCGTCTACACCCTGGGCGTGCTCGGCCGGCTGGCCGCAGAGGCGACCGAGGAGCTGGACCCCCGGCCTCGGGCGGCGCTCACCGCGCTGGGCGCGGGGCCGGTGGGCAGCTGGCTGTACGGGGTGCTGCCCGCCGCGACCGGGCCGGTGCTGGCGTTCGCGCTGTACCGCTGGGAGGTGGCGATCCGGGACACCGTGCTGGTCGGCCTGCTCGGCGCCGGCGGGCTCGGGGCGCTGCTGGCCAGCCGGGTGGCCGCCTTCGACTGGGGCGGGGTGACCACGGTGCTCGCCGCCCTGGTCGTGCTGACCGCCGCCGTCGACCTGGTCAGCGCCCGTGCCCGGGCGGCCCTGCGCTGAGCCTGCCCCCGGGCCCGTTGATCATGGGCGTTGCGCCGACCGCCGCGCCGCCGTCCGGCGTGTCATCGGCAACCCGCCCATGATCGACACCGGGAGGGGGGCGGCTACGCCCAGCGGGTGCGGGCGGAGAGGGCGGCGAGGGCGGCGGCCCCGGCGGTCGACGTCCGCAGCACCTCGGGGCCGAGGCGCACCGAGTGGGCGCCGGCCGCGCGGAAGGCGACCACCTCACCGTCGGTGAGCCCGCCCTCGGGGCCGACGATCACCGCGATCCTGCCGGTGGCCGGCACATCCAGCTTCGCGAACGGCTGGCGAGCCTGCTCGTGCAGCACCAGCGCCAGGTCGACGTCGGCGAGCATGCCGCACACCTGGCGGGTGCTCATCGGCTCGGTCACCTCGGGCACCCGCGGCCGGCGCGCCTGCTTGGTGGCCGCACGGGCGGCCGAGCGCCACTTCGCCAGGCCCTTGTCGACCCGGTCCTCCCGCCACTTGGTGACGCAGCGGGCCGCCGTCCAGGGCACGATCCGGTCGACGCCGAGCTCGGTGGCGAGGTCGACGGCGAGCGGCCCGCGGTCGCCCTTGGGCAGCGCCTGCACCAGCACGAACTCCGGCTGCGGGGCCGGGACGTCGTGCCGGGCGAGCACCTGGACCCGCAGCGCCGACCCCTCGGCGGCGAGCACCGAGCCCTCGACCAGCAGCCCCTGCCCGTCGCTGACCCGCACCCGCTCCCCGGCGGCGAGCCGTAGCACGTCGACGGCGTGCCGGCCCTCGGCACCGTCCACGGTGAGCACGTCACCGTCGGGCACCTCGTCGAGCAGGAACAGCGGGGCGCCGTCGGCCTCGGGGCCGGCCGAGGTCATCGGCCGTTGAACGCGTCGCGGACCCGGGTGAACAGGCCGCCGTGGTGGGCACTGCTGCCCTCGGTGAGGTCCTCGCCGCGCAGCCCGGCCAGCTCGCGCAGCAGCTCGGACTGGCGGGCGTCGAGCCGGGTCGGGGTCTGCACGTCCAGGTGCACCATCAGGTTGCCGCGGCCGGTGCCGCGCAGCCGCGGGGCGCCGTGGGCGCGCAGGGTGAGCACGCTGCCGGACTGGGTGCCCGGCTTGATCGTCAGGTCCTCGTTGCCGTCGAGGGTCTCCAGCTTCAGCGTGGTGCCCAGCGCGGCGGCGGTCATCGGCAGGGTGACCCGGCAGTGCAGGTCCTCGCCGTCCCGGGTGAAGACGTCGTGCGGGCGCTCGTGCACCTCGACGTACAGGTCACCGGCGGGGCCACCGCCGCGCCCGACCTCGCCGTAGCCGGCGAGCCGGATCCGCATGCCGTCCTCGACGCCGGCCGGGACCTTGATCGGGATGGTGCGGCGGGCCCGCACCCGGCCGTCGCCACCGCACTGCGCGCAGGGGCTCGGGATGACCTGGCCGGTGGCCTGGCAGGTGGGGCACGGGCGGCTGGCGATGACCTGACCGAGGAAGGAGCGCTGCACGCTCTGCACCTCACCGCGGCCGTTGCAGGTCGAGCAGGTCTCCGGGTGGGTGCCCGGCGCCGTCCCCGCGCCGGTGCACACGTCGCACAGGACGGCGGTGTCGACGGTGATGTCGGTCGTCGTCCCGAAGACCGTCTCGTGCAGGTCGAGGTCGACCCGGATGAGCGCGTCCTCGCCCTCGCGGGTGCGGCTGCGCGGCCCGCGCGCGCCCCCGGCGCCGCCGAAGAAGGCGTCCATGATGTCGCCGAGGCCGCCGAAGCCCGCGGCGTTGCCGAACGGGCTGCCACCACGGCCGCCGCCGGTGTCGTAGGGGTCACCGCCGAGGTCGATGATCCGCCGCTTCTCCGGGTCGGTCAGCGCCTCGTAGGCCCGGCTGACCTCACCGAACTTCTCCTTCGCACCCGGGTCGGGGTTGACGTCGGGGTGCAGGTCGCGGGCCATCTTGCGGTAGGCGCGCTTGATCTCGGTGTCGCTGGCGCCCTGCGACAGGCCCAGCACGCCGTAGTAGTCGGTTGCCATTCGGTGGTCTCAGTCCTCAGCTCTCGGCCAGCAGGTGGCCGACGTAGCGGGCCACGGCTCGTACCGCGGCGATGTTCCCTGCGTAGTCCATCCGGGTGGGCCCGACGACACCCAGGCCGCCCAGGGCCTGGTCACCGGACCCGTAGCCCACGGAGACGAAGGACGCGGCGGTCAGCGCCTCGTGCTCGTTCTCCTCACCGATGCTCACCGTCACCGTGCTGGGCCCCACCTCGGCCATCAACCGCAGGACGACCACCTGTTCTTCCAGCGCCTCCAGCAGCGGCCGGAAGGTGCCGGGGAAGTCCAGCGCGCTGCCCTGCGCGAGGTTCGCCGTCCCGCCGATGACCAGCCGGTCCTCCGAGGGCTCGACCAGGGTCTCCAGCAGGGTCGCGCTGACCGCGGCGACCAGCGGGCGCAGGTGCGGTGCGGCGTTCTCGACCAGGCCGGCGACCTTGTCGCTGGCCTCGCCGAGCTTGGCGCCGGTGAAGGCGGCGTTGAGCGTGCTGCGCAGCTCGGCGACCGTGTCGGCCTCGGTGTCGACCGGCACCTCCACCATCCGCTGCTCGACCCGGCCGGTGTCGGTGATCAGCACCATCAGCAGCCGGGACGTCGACAGCGGCACCAGCTCGAGGTGCCGGACGGCGCTGCGCGACAGCGTCGGGTACTGGACGACGGCGACCTGGCGGGTCAGCTGGGCCAGCAGCCGGACGCTGCGGCCGAGCACGTCGTGCAGGTCGACCGCGCCGTCGAGGAACTTCTCGATCGCTTTGCGCTCGGCGGCCGACAGCGGCTTGATCGCGCTGAGCCGGTCGACGAAGAAGCGGTAGCCCTTGTCGGTGGGCACCCGGCCGGCACTGGTGTGCGGCTGGGTGATGTAGCCCTCCTCCTCCAGCACCGCCATGTCGTTGCGGATGGTGGCTGGTGAGACCCCGAGGTCGTACCGCGCGGCCAGCGCCTTGCTCCCCACCGGGTCGTTGGTGGAGACGTAGTCCTGGACGATCGCCCGCAGCACCCGCAGGCGCCGGTCGTCGTGCGCCACGGCTGACACCTCCCGTACCGGATCGACGGGCCCACGCACGGTCGGCCAGGACGCGTCCTGGCACTCACGCGAGCCGAGTGCCAGCATACGACCGGCCCCCGCGACCGTCCCCCGGCTCGCGGGCGTGGACTACTGGACGGTCGCGGTATGACTCAGTCATACTCGCCGCGTGAAGACGGCGATCTCCCTGCCCGACGACACCTTCGACCGGGCCTCGCAACGGGCCACCGAGCTGGGCATGAGCCGCTCGGAGTTCTTCGCCACCGCAGCGCGCCGCTACCTCGACGAGCTCGACGCCGAGTCCCTGACGGGCCAGATCGATGCAGCCCTCGACGTGGCACCCGAACCCGACACCTCGACCGCCGAGGCCGTCACCGCCGGACGGCGACTGCTCGACACCAGCGAGGACTGGTGATCGAACGCGGCACCATCCACTGGGCGGACCTGGGGCCGGCGACCGGCAGCCGGCCGGCCAAGCGTCGTCCGGTGCTGGTCATCCAGGCCGATGCCTACAACGCCAGCCGGCTGTCCACGGTCCTCACCGCGGTCATCACGTCGAACACCGCACTGGCCGCCATGCCGGGCAACGTGTTCCTCCCCGCCGCCGCCACCGGGCTCCCCCGCGACTCGACCGTCAACGTGACCGCACTGGCCACCCTCGACCGCCACGACCTCGACGGCCTGGTCGGCCACGTGCCCGCCGCACTCATGCAAGACGTCGACCGCGGGCTCCGCCGCGTTCTGGCCCTTTGACTCACCTGACCACTCGACGACGGCGCCCTGGCGGGTCATCTGCGCCAACAGCCGGACACTGCGAACCAGCACGTCGTGCAGGTCGACCGCGCCGTCGAGGAACTTCTCGATCGCCTTGCGCTCAGCGGTCGGCGGTGGCTTGATCGCGCTGAGCCGGTCGACGAAGAAGCGGTAGCCCTTGTCGGTGGGCACCCGGCCGGCACTGGTGTGCGGCTGGGTGATGTAGCCCTCCTCCTCCAGCACCGCCATGTCGTTGCGGATGATGGCAGGACCCACACCCCAAGGTCCTACAGGCCAGCACCCCGTCAGTGACGGAGTGACGGAGCGGTGCGGCTCGATCGATTGGAGCACCCACAGCAACCGGTCGCCGCGCGCCACCGCTGGCACCTCCGTACCCCGGGCAACGTGATCGACAGTGGCTGCAAAGGCGAATCGCCTAGCAATTGCGCAGACCAAGTGCCAACCGGCAGTGATCGAGACGGCTGGGACGATGGACCAACTCGACGCGGCGCACGTCAAGTTCCCGCAGGCCCATCCTCGCCACTCAACGCATACGGGATACCCGAGATCATTTCCCCAACTCCCACCCCTTCGCAGTCGACCAGCAGCATTCGACTGCTTTCCAAGCCCACAAAGAGCAGTTCTTCGAACTCTCCGGCGATTAGATCTCGCGCATAGCCGATGAGTGCGTCAACGGGCCCAGCGACCACGCCCGCTTCGTCCCCCAAGGCTCGACACTCGCCGTGCAACCATCGTCACTGGCCCGCTGCTACGTGCGGGTGGCCGGCGACTGGTTGGCGTCGTACCCCACGTCCAGCCGCACGCCACCGGGCAGAGACTGGCTGGTCAGCTGACCGTCGGGCCCGTAGACCGCCGAGAGGGTGCCGGCCACCGAGTCCTGCACCGACGTCACGAACCCGCGGGGCTCGATCGACCGGTCGTAGCTGGAGGACGTCGTCGTTCCGATGCTGTCGCTGACCTTCGTCGGCTTGCCGAACTGATCGAAGACGCTGGTGGTCACGCCACCGGCGGCGTCGGCGTACCGGGTCATCGCTGAGCGGCGCCCAGACGATCAGGCGATCGTCACAGCGTCGTTCGTGATCAGGTTGCAGCTGAGCGATCCAGCACTGCGTACGACCAGCGGCTCGCGCGGAGTGATGCTGACCTGTCGGAGACCGGGAGACCCAGCAAGATCCGCGAGGTCCAGCTCGCCGCCACCTACTCGATCGAGCGAGAGGACTTGGAGTCTGGGCGCCACGAGCCCTTGGAAGGTCGAGACGCTCCCCTTCGCCAACCGAAGGCGTTCCAGACCAGGCAAGCGAGCGGTGAAGTCGACGACTGTTGCAGGCCGACTCGCCAGCTGCAGGGACTTCAAGCGCTCGGCCCCCTCGAAGAAGTCCAGGTCCCGCTTGTTGCAGTACAGCTCCGCCGTCCGTAGCGCATCGCCGCGAGTGAAGTCCAGTCCTTCTCGGTCGTCGACCATCAGCACCGACAATCGGCTGGTGCCTGTCAGGTCGAGCTCGTTACGTGCTCGTGTCGTGGCATCCACGAACCGGAGACCCGGCATGCCTGCGAGAGCACCATCGTCCACGGCCGTCCGACTGGCGCGAACGCGCACGAAGACCAGCGCGTCCGCCAGCGCCAGCAGTGGGTCGCACGTACGCCCCGAGTCGCCGTCCATGTACCACTGCACTCCGTCGCACCCCCGATCCCGGGCCAGCTGGACCCACTCGTCCTGCCACGCGCCGGACACCTCGAGCACCGTGACGAGCCCGACGGCCGTCCTGGTCTTCCGGACTCGCGCAGCTCCCACGCCCCCTCTTTCCTCTGCCATCGTGGTGCCCGATCGACTGCTCAGGGGAGCTGGCCGGTGGTGGACCGGCCGGTGACCAGGAATCGCTCGAACTCGGCGGGAGTCAGCGAGTACAGGATCCGGCCTCCACGGGACTCGAGTCCGAAGACGGCGACGCCCTTCTCGACCCAGCTGCCCAGCTTCTCCAGGAGAACGGCGACCGGATGGGCCACCGGCCCCTCCCCCGGCCCGGCGTCCTCGTCCGCGTTCTCCTCGCTTGCCCGCTCGGCGGACCTCCAGAAGACCAGCGTCAGGCGGCCCTGGCGGTCCTCCCAGGGGATGAGCCCGCCGTCGGCCCCCCAGCCCCAGAGGACACCCTCTGTCCGGACGCTCTCCCGGAGCTCGCGGAGCTCCCTGCTCCTGGATCCCTCTCGCTCCGGCGCCTCGTCGGGCATCGGGCCTCCTCCCGGTCGCGGTCTGCGCACGACGATCGCAGTTAGGCCCAGGAGGCGACAGCGCCGCGCCGCAGAGGTGCCTCGATCGGGCCCCATGGGATCGATACCGCTGCGGCGGGCGTCGGCGACGGGCATCGAATCCCACTAGGGTGGTTCCGGTCGACGGACCCCACCAGGGGGCCGGGGAGCGGGAGGCTCAGCCCTGATCTTCAAGGCGGTGCGCGACGGACGCCCCTATCCCGACCACGGCTTCTCCACCCGCGACTGGGCGATGATCCCGCCCCGGCAGATCCGGATGGACACCCTCGTCACCACCAAGCGCGAGCTGGCCCTCGACGCGCTGCTGGCCGACGACTCGACCTTCTACGGCGACCTGTTCCCGCACGCGGTGCAGTGGCACGGCGAGCTGTACCTGGAGGACGGCCTGCACCGCGCGCTGCGCGCGGCCCTGCAGCAGCGCAACGTCATCCACGTCCGCGTGCTCGACCTGGACGCGCTGATGCCCGCCGAGCAGGCCACCACCGCCGAAGCGCACTGACAACCGGACCCCGCTGTACCGGCCCCCTCGCAGGGGCCCGCCCCGAGCGGAGCGAGAGGTGGGGGGCGAGGGGGTCCTTCTAGAGCCAGCCCTTCTCCTCCGCGACCCGCGCTGCTTCGACCCGGGTGCGCGCGCCGGTCTTGCCGATCGCCGAGGACAGGTAGTTCCGCACCGTCCCCTCGCTCAGGAACAGCCGGCCGGCGATGTCGGCGACCGTCGCGCCGTCCGCGGCGGCGCGCAGCACGTCGGCCTCGCGCACCGACAGCGGTGTCGCGCCCAGCGCCAGCGCCGCCGCGGCCAGGTCGCGGTCGATCACCCGCTCCCCCGCCACCACCGCGCGGATCGCCTTGGCCAGCTCCGCGACGGGTGAGTCCTTCACCAGGAACCCGGCCGCGCCGACCTCCATCGCCCGGCGCAGGAACCCCGGCCGGCCGAACGTGGTGAGGACGACGGCGCGCACCCCCGGGAGCTCGGTGGCGAGCTCGCGGGCGGCCTCGATGCCGTCCTGCCCGGGCATCTCGATGTCCAGCAGCGCGACGTCGGGCCGGTGCTCGCGGGCGGCGGCCAGCACCAGGTCACCGCGGCCGACCTCGGCGACCACCTCGATGTCGTCCTCCAGGTCCAGCAGGGTGCGCAGCGCCCCGCGCACCATCGCCTGGTCCTCGGCCAGCAGCACCCGGATCGTCACGCGCTCACCCGTCCGGCGGGCGCCTCGGCCGGCAGCAGCGGCACGGTGGCGCGCACCCGGTAGCCGCCGCCGTCCAGCGGCCCGGCTTCCAGGTCGCCGCCCAGGGCGCCGACCCGCTCGCGCAGCCCGGCCAGCCCCGACCCCGACGAGCTCCCCAGCACGGTCATCCGCTCCCCCGCTCCCGGGACGCCGTCGTCGGTCACCGTCAGCACCGCCCGGACGCCGTCCTCGGCGAGGTCGACGGTCACCGTGCCGGCCCCGCTGTGCCGCAGCACGTTGGTGGTCGCCTCGCGCACCACCCAGCCGAGTGCGGCGTCGACCCCGCCGGGCAGCGCGGGCACCCGGTCGGGCAGCCGCACGGTGATCCCGGCACCGGTCAGCGCCGCCCGCGCCTCGGCGAGGGCCTGCCCGCAGCTGACCTGCCGGTAGCCGCTGACGGCGTCCCGCACCTCGGCCAGCGCCCGCCGGGCGGCCTCCTCGACGTCGGCCATCTCCTGCTGCGCGCGGGCCGGGTCCCTCTCGGCGAGCCGGCGGGCCACCTCGCTCTTCAGTGCGATCAGGGACAGCGAGTGGCCCAGCAGGTCGTGCAGGTCGCGGGCGAAACGCAACCGCTCCTCGGCGACGGCGTTGCGGGCCAGCTCCTCGCGGGCCTCCTGCAGCTCGCGGTTGACGGTGATCAGGTAGCCGGTGCCGCGGATGCCGAACGCGGTGAGCAGGCAGATCGGCGGCAGGAAGAACAGCCCCGAGCCGTCGTCGGCGACGAGCACCGCCAGGCAGACCAGCGCCGCGGCGCCCACCGCCGGCCACACCCAGCGCCACGGCAGCGCGGCGGCGGCCGCGGCCGACACGTAGATCATCAGCCCGGCCCAGTTGGCGCCGAAGCCGACCGCGAGCGCGACGGCGAGGCCGGTCATCACCGCGAAGTCCGGCCGCAGCGCCCGCGGCCGGCCGAGCTGGCCGATCACCCGCAGGTAGACCACGGTGAAGGCCACCAGGCCCAGCCCGCCGACCCAGCGGGCCGCGGTGGGGCGGTCGGTGGTGACCAGGTCGGCGACCGGGAAGAACTGGAACAGCAGCCAGGGCACCGCCCAGAGCGCCTGACCCCACCAGCTCGACCGGTTCACCGGGTGGACGCTAGCGCCCTTCGGCCCCGCTGCCGGGAGCCCGCCGCGAGCGTGCGAGTGGTGAGGGGGAGTGGGGTCCTCCATCAGCCCACCACCGCGTGCAGCGGGCGCCGCCGGGCGACGGCCAGCGCCGCGACGGCGAACAGGACGCCGTAGGCGCCCAGCAGCGCCACCGGCGCACCGGTCGGCGTCCCGTCCGCCACGTCGCGACCGAGCTCGGCGAACCAGTAGGAGGGCAGGGTCCGCGCCACCGTCGCCATCCCGTCCGGGAACTGCTCGACCGGGAACCACAGCCCGCCCAGCGCGGCGAGCACCGTGCCGAGGATGCCGATCGCCGCACCCGCGGCCTGCGCGTCCAGCGCCAGCCCGACCGCCACGCCGAGGGCGACGAACACCACCGAGCCCGCCCACAGCGAGCCGACCAGCGCCAGCCAGGTGCCCAGACCGAACTGGACTCCGTTGACGAACCGGCCCACCAGCGCCACGACGACCAGGCTCGGCAGCACCAGCAGCGCACCGACGGCGACGTCGACGGCGAACACCGACCCGCTGGGCACCGGCGTCACCCGCAGCTGCCGCAGCCAGCCGGAGGAACGGTCGAAGGCGATCCGGATGGTCGCGCCCAGCGCCGCGCCGATCGCGCCGTAGGCCAGCATCGAGACCAGCACGGAGCCGGCGACGTCCTGGTAGTCGCCCGGTGCCAGCTGTCCACCGATGACCTTGGTGAAGAAGACGGTGAACAGCGCCGGCAGCAGCACCGTGAAGAACAGGTACTGCCGGTTGCGGCCCACCCGGCGGAGCTGGAAGAAGAGCAGGTCGGTCATCGGAGGGCCCCGTTCTGGGTCGTGAGGTGTAGGAAGGCCTGTTCGAGGCTGGCGCCACGCACCTCCAGGTCGGGCAGCCCGGTGCGGGTGCCCAGCAGCGCGCGCAGGGTCGCCTCGGCGTCGGTGGTGGCGAGTTCGACGAGGTCACCGTCCCCGCCGATCCCGGTCACGCCGGGCAGTGCGGCCAGCCCGTCCCGTGGGCCCGGGCAGCGGAACCGGACGGTGCGCCCGGCGATCCGCGACTTGACCTCCGCCGCCGTCCCGTCAGCCAGGATCCGCCCGCCGGCGACGACCACGACCCGGTCGGCGACCGCGTCGGCCTCGTCGAGGTGGTGGGTGGCGAAGACGACGGTGTGGCCGCGGTCGGCCAGCCCGCGCATCGTCGTCCAGAAGGCCTGCCGGCCGGCGACGTCCATCGCCGAGGTGGGCTCGTCGAGCAGCAGCAGCGGCGGCGCACCGGCGAGGGCGAGGGCCAGCAGCACCCGCTGCCGCTGGCCGCCGGAGAGCGCGTCGACCCCGCGGTCGAGCAGCCCGGCGATGCCGGCGGTGGTGGCCAGGTCGTCCAGCGGCCACGGGTCGGCGTGCCGCCGGCGGACCAGCGCCAGCACCTCACCGACGCGGGCCTCGCTGGGCAGGCCACCGTGCTGCAGCATCGCGCCCACCCCGCCGGCCTGCACCGCCTCGGCCGGCGCGCGGCCGAGCAGCCGGACCTGACCGGCGGCCGGGTGGAACAGACCGAGCGCGGCGTTGACGATCGAGGACTTGCCGGCGCCGTTCGCGCCGAGCAGGGCGACCGTCTCGCCGGCGCCGATCCGCAGGTCGAGCGCGTCCACGGCCAGCGTCGCGCCGTAGCGGACGGTCAGTCCGGCGGTCTCCAGAACCGGTGTCGAGGGCATGGCACGAGCCTGGCGCCCGGACCGGTGCCGGCGGCAGTGCGAGACGTCGTCCACACCGTCTGACGGATGTCAGATGAGGGGCTCGGGCCCGCCTACCCTCGCCTCGTGGACGGAACCGAGGCCCTCGTGCTCGATGACCGCGCGCGCACCGATCCCGCGCTCGAGGTGCTGGAGCGGGTGTTCGGCTACGACGCCTTCCGCGGCCCGCAGCGCGAGGTGGTCGACCACGTGGTCGCCGGGGGCGACGCCCTCGTGCTGATGCCGACCGGTGGCGGGAAGTCGCTGTGCTACCAGGTGCCGGCGCTGCTGCGCGAGGGCGTGGGCGTCGTCATCTCCCCGCTGATCGCGCTCATGCAGGACCAGGTCGACGCGCTGCGCGCCCTCGGGGTGCGGGCCGGGTTCCTGAACTCCAGCCAGGACAGGGACGAGCGCCGGGCGGTCGAGGAGGCGTTCCTGGCCCAGGAGCTCGACCTGCTCTACGTCGCACCGGAGTCCCTCGGCGGTGGCTCCTCGCCCACCGCGCGGCTGCTGGAGCGCGGGAGGATCGCGCTGTTCGCCATCGACGAGGCGCACTGCGTCGCGCAGTGGGGCCACGACTTCCGGCCCGACTACCTGGCCCTGTCGATGCTGCACGAGCGCTGGCCCGACGTCCCGCGGATCGCGCTCACCGCGACGGCGACCCCGGCCACGCACACCGAGATCAGCACCCGGCTCCAGCTGGACGACGCGCTGCACGTCGTCGCCGGCTTCGACCGGCCGAACATCCAGTACCGGATCGCGCCGAAGAACGAGCCGCGCAAGCAGCTGCTGGACCTGCTGCGCACCGAGCACCCCGGTGACGCCGGCATCGTCTACTGCCTGTCCCGGGCGTCGGTGGAGAAGACCGCGGAGTTCCTGGTCGGCCAGGGCGTCCCCGCCCTGCCCTACCACGCCGGCCTCGACCAGCAGGTGCGTGCGCGGAACCAGTCCCGCTTCCTGCGCGAGGACGGGCTGGTGATGGTGGCGACCATCGCGTTCGGCATGGGCATCGACAAGCCCGACGTCCGCTTCGTCGCCCACCTCGACCTGCCCAAGTCGGTGGAGGGCTACTACCAGGAGACCGGCCGCGCCGGCCGCGACGGGCTGCCGTCGACGGCGTGGCTGGCCTACGGGCTCGCCGACGTCGTCCAGCAGCGCAAGATGATCGACTCCTCCGAGGGCGACGCCGCGCACCGCCGGGTGCTGTCGGCGCAGCTCGACGCGATGCTGGCGCTCTGCGAGACCGTCGAGTGCCGGCGGGTGCGGCTGCTGGCCCACTTCGGGCAGGAGAGCGAGCCCTGCGGCAACTGCGACACCTGCCTGAGCCCACCGGAGTCCTGGGACGCCACCATCCCCGCGCAGATGCTGCTGTCGACGGTGCTCCGGCTGCAGCGGGAGCGGGGCCAGTCGTTCGGCGCCGGCCAGTCGATCGACATCCTGCTCGGCAAGCGCACCGACAAGGTCACCCAGCACCGGCACGACGAGCTGACCGTCTTCGGCATCGGCACCGACCTGTCCGAGGGCCAGTGGCGCGGCGTCGTGCGGCAGCTGCTGGCCCAGGGGCTGCTGGCGGTGCAGGGCGAGTACTCGACGTTGGCGCTGAGCGAGGGCAGCGGGCCGGTGCTGCGCCGGGAGCGCGAGGTGCTGATGCGCCGCGAGCCCGACCGCCCGGCCCGCTCCGCGCGGACGCCGAAGGGCAACCGGGCCGGCGCGCCGGAGCTGCCCGCCTCGGCCGCCGGCGCCTTCGAGCGACTGCGCGCCTGGCGCGCCGCGACCGCCAAGGAACAGGGCGTGCCGGCCTACGTGGTCTTCCACGACGCGACGCTGCGGCAGGTCGCCACCGAGGAGCCGGCCGACCTGGCGGCGCTGGGCACGGTCAGCGGTGTCGGCGCGGCCAAGCTCGAGCGCTACGGCGAGTCCCTCCTCGCCGCCCTGCACGGCTGACGAAGGACCCCGTCCTCCGGCCCCGTCCAGAGGCTCGCCCTGAGCCTGCGAAGGGTGAGGAGGACGGGGTCCTTCGTCAATCGGTGAGGTCGCGGACGACGGCGTCGGCGAGCAGCCGGCCGCGGTCGGTGAGCACGGCGAGCCCCGCCTCGTGCGGCCCGGCCGCCAGCAGTCCCCGGACGACGGACTCCGCCGCCCGCGCCCGCCCGGCGTCGCTCAGCGCGGCCAACGGCAGGCCGTCACGCAGCCGCAGGCCGAGCATCACCCGCTCCAGCGCCTGGTCCTCAGGCGTCAGCAGCTCGGTGTCCGCGGCCGGGTGCAGGCCGGCGGCCAGCCGGTCGGCGTAGGCGGCCGGGTGCTTGACGTTCCACCAGCGCAGCCCGCCGACGTGTGAGTGCGCACCCGGCCCGATGCCCCACCAGTTGGCGTTGGCCCAGTACAGCTCGTTGTGCCGGCAGCGCGCGGCGCGGTCGCGGGCCCAGTTGGACACCTCGTACCAGCCGAGCCCGGCGCTGCCGAAGGCCCGGTCGGCCTGCTCGTAGCGGTCGGCCAGCACGTCGTCGTCGGGCATCGGCAGCTCGCCGCGGGTGACCCGGCGGGCCAGCCGGGTGCCGTGCTCGACGATGAGCGCGTAGGCGCTGACGTGGTCGACCGGCGCGGCCAGCACGGCGTCGAGCGAGGCCTGCCAGTCGGCGTCGGTCTCCCCCGGCGCGCCGTAGATCAGGTCGAGGTTGACGTGCTCGAACCCGGCGGCCCGCGCCTCATGGGCGGCCTGCACCGCCCGGCCGGGGGTGTGCCGACGGTCCAGCACGGCGAGCACGTGCTCGGCGGCGGACTGCATGCCCAGGCTGATCCGGGTGAATCCGCCCTCGCGCAGCACGGCCAGCGACTCCGGCGTCACCGACTCGGGGTTGGCCTCGGTGGTGACCTCCATGTCCGGGGCGACCGGGAAGAGCTCACGGACGGCGTCCATGACCGCCACCAGGTCGTGCGCCGGCAGCAGGGTCGGGGTGCCGCCGCCGACGAAGACGGTCTGCACCGCCGGCCAGTCCGGGCCCAGCACCTCGGCGGCCAGCCGCAGCTCGGCGATCGCCGTGCCGGCGTACTCGCTGCGGTTGGCGCCGGGACCCAGCTCGTCGGAGGTGTAGGTGTTGAAGTCGCAGTAGCCGCAGCGGGTCGCGCAGAACGGCACGTGCACGTAGAGCCCGAACGGCGTCGTCCCGAGGGTGTGGCGGGCCGACGCCGGGAGCATCGAGGGGTCCGCGGGCAGCGCCGGGGTCTGGCCGAGGAGAGGGAGGGTCGTGGTCATCGCTGCTCCCAGTGTGACGGCTCCCGGCAGGATGGCGGCGTGACCTCCGCGACCGATGACGCCCGCGTGCTCTCCGTCGACGTGTCCGCCGGCGTGGCCCGGCTGACCCTCGACTCCCCCGCCAACCGCAACGCCCTCTCCCGCGCGCTGCGCGCCCAGCTCCGTACGGCCCTCACCGAGGCGCTCGCCGACGACGCCGTGCGGGTGGTGGTGCTCGACCACACCGGCCGGGTGTTCTGCTCCGGCATGGACCTCGCCGAGGCCACCGGCGGCTCGGCGGCCGACCAGGGCGTCAACGAGTTCCCCGAGCTGCTGCAGCTGATCTGGGAGGCGCCCAAGCCGGTGCTCGCCGCCGTCCGCGGCCCGGCGCGCGCCGGCGGGGTCGGCCTGGCCGCGGCCTGCGACGTGGTGGTGGCCGGCGCGGGCGCGACGTTCGCGTTCAGCGAGGTGCGGATCGGTGTCGTGCCGGCGGTCATCTCCGCGGTGTGCCGGCCGCGGATGCTGCCGCACGCCGTGCACCGGCTGATGCTCACCGGCGAGGTGTTCGACGCCGCGACCGCCGCCGCGAGCGGGCTGGTCGACCTGGCGGTGCCGGACGACGAGGTCGACGCCACCGTCGCCGCCCAGGTCACCGCACTCGCCGCCGGGGCACCGACCGCGCTGGCCGAGACCAAGCGGCTGCTGCGCTCGGGGACCGACCTGGCCGGCCAGTTCCCGGCGTTGCTGGAGCTGTCGGCGCGGTTCTTCGCCGGCGAGGAGGGCCAGGAGGGCATCGCCGCCTTTCGGGAGAAGCGGCCCGCCCGCTGGGTGCCCACCGGCAGCTGACCCGGGGACCCCTACCGAGCGGCGCCGGCAGCGGCACCATGAGGCGGTGACCGAGGACGACCCGCGCGCGCAGTACCGCCGGCTGCCCGAGCCGGTGCGGCCGGAGGACGCTGTCGAGACCGAGGAGGCGTCCGCGCGCCGGGTCGTGGAGACCCCACCCGAGATCGCCCTGCGGATCATCGCCGGCGGCAGCTCCGGCTGACCTGACCGGGCGGCCGGCCGCCGTCCAGGATCAGAGCACGTACGTGGCGATCATCTGACCGAGCTGGCGGATGTCGGCGTTGCCCTTGAACTCCAGCCGGACCTTGCCCAGCCCGCTGAACCACAGGTCGAGCTCGGCGTCGAGGTCGAAGGTGCCCGCCGTCTCGATGGAGAAGGCCTGCACCTTGCTGTACGGGAGCGAGGTGAAGTCCCGCTTCTTGCCGGTGATGCCCTGGACGTTGACGGCGATCAGCCGCTTGTCGGTGAAGACGACGAAGTCGCGCACGCCCTTGAAGGTGGCGGCGAACTGCTCGCCGGGCACCAGCAGCGGCGCGACGGCCGGCGCGATGTCCTGTGGGTTGCAGGGGCTGAGCTTGAAGACGGAACCGTTCGAGAAGTCGATCACCGCGTCACCGTAGGGAGCCGGCCGTGCAGCGGCCGGCTCCCACGCCGGTCAGCGCAGGCGGCGGGTGTTGTCCGGCTGGCGCACGGTGACCCCGCGGGCGTCCAGCCACTCGGCCAGCGGGACGGCGACCCGGCGGGTGGTGTCCCAGGCCCGGCGGGCCTCGCTCAGCGTGAACGGCTGCGGCAGCGTGGCCAGCCGGGCGCGGGCCTGCTCGGCGACGCCGGGCGCCAGGTAGATGCCCTCGGCGATCCGCAGCAGCTGCTCGTCGCGCACCGCCGCCGCCAGCTCCCTCGGCCCCAGCCCGGCGGCCACCAGGTCACCGGCCTCGGGCGCGGCGAACGGCGCGGCCGCCAGCCGGGCGCGGATCCCGTCGACCGCGCGCTGCACCTCCGGGGGCAGCGCGGCCGCCCCGGCGACCACCCGGCCGTCGCGCAGGGCGAGCGGCTCCCGGACCAGGGCAGGCACCAGCTCGACGTCGGGCAGCTCCAGCGCCGAGCGCAGCACCGCGGTCGGCGGGCCGGGCTCCAGCGGGCGCAGCTGGCGGTAGCGGGCCACCACCTGCGGCACCCGGGCGGCCAGCTCGTCGGCCAGCCCAGGGGCGATCAGCCACGGGCCGACCTCCGTCGTGCCGGCGGGCACCGGCCAGCCCATCGCCACGAAGTCGGCGCGGCGCACGAAGCGGCGCCGCCGCAGGTCGGCGAGCGCGCCGCCCTCCCCGGTGGGCTGCTCGGCCAGCTCGGCGGCCCGGGTGCGGGCGGCGCCGCGACGGCGCAGCTCCGGCGGGTCGACGTCCCGCACGTCGGCCCCGAACACCCGGCGGGCACCGGGGTCGCGCAGCAGCAGCCGGTCACCGACCCGCAGCGGCAGTTCGGCGGCCAGCCGCAAGCGCAGCGCCGCGCCGTCCAGCGGGCGGACCCGGGCGGCCACGGTGGCCGAGCCGATGTGCACCACCAGCTCGGCGGGCAGCTTCTCCTCCACCGGCCGCACCAGGGTGACGTCGAGGTCGGCCGTGCGGCGGAACGCCTCCGGAGTGAGCAGCGCGTCGCCGCGGGAGAGCTCCTCGACCGCGACGCCGCGCAGGTTCAGCGCCACCCGCGCGGTCGCCGCCGCCGACTCGACCGGCTCGCCCAGCGACTGCAGCCCGCGCACGGTGACGGCCCGCCCGGCCAGGTCCAGCCGGTCACCGGCCCGCACCGTCCCGGCGGCCAGCGTGCCGGTCACCACCGTGCCGGCGCCGCGGATGGTGAACGCCCGGTCGACCCACAGCCGCACCGGCGCGGCCGGGTCGGGCGCCGGGAGGCCGGCGAGCACCTGCTCCAGCGCGACCGACAGCTCGGGCAGCCCGGCGCCGGTCCGGGCGCTGACCGCCACCGCCGGCACCCGGCCCAGCGACGTGCCGGCCAGCCGCTCGCCGGCGTCGGCGAGCACGGGGTCTGCATCGGCGAGGTCGGCCTTGGTGACCGCGAGCAGCCCGTGGCGCACCCCGAGTGCGTCCAGCACCGCGACGTGCTCCTCGGTCTGCGCCGACCAGCCGTCGTCGGCGGCGACCACGACCAGCGCGGTGGGCACCGAGCCCACCCCGGCGAGCATGTTGCCGACGAACCGCTCGTGCCCGGGGACGTCGACCACAGCCACCCGCCGGCCCGAGGGCAGCGTCGTCCAGGCGAACCCCAGGTCGATGGTCAGCCCGCGCCGGCGCTCCTCCTCCCAGCGGTCGGGCTCCATCCCGGTCAGCGCCCTGACCAGCGTCGACTTGCCGTGGTCGACGTGGCCGGCGGTGGCGATCACGTCCACCGGTCGGACACCTCCCGCACCGCGGCGACCAGCCGGGCGTCGTCGTCCGGGGCGAGGCTGCGCAGGTCGAGCAGCGTCCGGCCGTTCTCCAGGTAGCCGACCACCGGCTGGGTGCCGCGCCGCAGCGGCTCGGCGAACCGGGCGTCCAGGGCCACGGCCGCGCTGGGCAGCTCGAACTCCGGCGCCCCTCCCCCGCCGACCCGCGCCGTGGCCGGCACGGCCTCCGCCGCGACGCCTGCGGCCTGCAGCGCGTCGGCCACCGCGGCGGCCCGGGCCTGCAGCCCGGTCAGGTCGGCGTCCAGCATCGCGCGCACCGGCGGCACCGGGCCGCGCAGCGTCGCCTCCAGCGCCGCCAGCGTCGTCTTGTCCACCCGCAGCGCGCGGTACAGCGGGTGCCGGCGCAGGCGCTGCACCAGGTCGGCGCGGCCCAGCACGATGCCGGCCTGCGGACCGCCGAGCAGCTTGTCGCCGCTGCACAGCACCAGGTCGGCCCCGGCGGCCAGCGTGGTCTGCAGGTCAGGCTCGTCGGGCAGCGCCGGGTGCGGGCGCAGCAGGCCGCTGCCCACGTCGGCCACCAGCGGCACGCCGGTGCCGGCCAGCGCCGGGGCCAGCTCGGCGACCTCCACCGCCCGGGTGAACCCCCGGACGACGAAGTTCGACGGGTGCACCTTGAGCACCGCGCCGGTGTCCGGGCCGAGCGCGGCGGTGTAGTCGGCCAGCGCCGCCCGGTTCGTCGTGCCGACCTCGCGCAGCCGCGCGCCGGTGGAGACCAGCAGCTCGGGGATCCGGAACCCGTCGCCGATCTCCACGAGCTCACCGCGGGCGATGACCAGCTCGCCGCCGAACGCGGTGGCCACCAGTGCGAGCGCCGCCGCGCAGTTGTTCACCACGATCGCGGCCTCGGCGGCAGGGACGGCCGCCAGCAGCGCGTCGAGCGCGCCGGCACCGCGCGGACCCCGGCGGCCGGTGCCCAGGTCGAGCTCGACGTCGGTGGTGCCGCTGGCCGCCACCACCGCGTCGACGGCGGCGGCCGACAGCGGGGCCCGGCCGAGGTTGGTGTGCACCAGCACCCCGGTGGCGTTGAGCACCGGCGACAGGCTGCTGGCGGTGCCCGGCAGCTCGCGCAGCACGGTCGCAACGACGTCGTCCGGGCCGACCTCGCCGTCCCGGACCCGTTGCTGCACCGACTGGACGACGCCCTTGACCAGGCCACGCCCCAGTCGCTGGACGGCGGTCGCCAGCTGCGGGTCGGCCAGCAGCGCGTCGGTGCGGGGGACGGCGCGGCGCACGTCCGCGGTCACGGCAGCGGGCTCAGGTCGGCGGGCACGCCGACGAGCCTAGGTCGGCCCCGGACGCGGACCGGCCGGCCAGGTCGGGGAGACCGGGCCGGCCGGGGAGCTGGCGGAGGCGGACGGGAATCGAACCCGCCTGGCCGAGATGCTCGACCACGTCGGCTTTAGAGGCCGCGGGGGCCACCAGACACCCTGACGCCTCCACCGCCGAGCCTACGCACGGGGCGCACGACCGGCCCGGGCACCTAGATTGGTCCGACGTGACCACCAGCACCGCTCCCGTCCGGCTCACCCAGTACGCGCACGGCGGCGGCTGCGCCTGCAAGATCCCGCCCGGTGAGCTGGAGGCGGTGGTCGCCGGCCTGACCCACACCGGCCCGCGCGATCCGGCCGCCGAGCTGGTCGTCGGCCTGGACGACGGAGACGACGCCGCGGTGGTGCGCACCGCCGGCGGGCAGGGGCTGGTGCTGACCACCGACTTCTTCACCCCCGTCGTCGACGACGCGTACACCTTCGGCCGGATCGCCGCGGCCAACGCGCTGTCCGACGTCTACGCCATGGGCGGCACCCCGGTGATGGCGGTCAACCTGCTGGGCTGGCCGCGGGACGTGCTGCCGGCCGAGCTGGCCGCCGAGGTGCTGCGCGGCGGCCTGGAGGTGGCGCACGAGGCCGGTTGCCACGTCGGCGGCGGCCACTCCATCGACGACCCGGAGCCCAAGTACGGCATGGCGGTCACCGGCCTCGTCGACCTCGACCGGCTGATCCGCAACGACGCCGCCACCCCCGGGACGCCGCTGTCGCTGACCAAGCCGCTGGGCGTGGGCGTGCTCAACAGCCGGCACAAGAACACCGGCGAGGTGTCCGCGGAGGCGGTCGCCTCGATGACCGCGCTCAACGCGAAGGCCTCCGTCGCCGCCGTCGCCGCCGGGATCCGGGCGGGCACCGACGTCACCGGCTTCGGCCTGCTCGGCCACCTCTACAAGATGGCCCGGGCCAGCGGGGTGACCGCGGTGGTCGACGCCGCGGCCGTCCCGTACCTGGCCGGCTCGCGGCAGGCGCTGGCCGACGGCTGGGTCTCCGGCGGCACCCGGCGCAACCTGGACTGGGTGCGCCCGCACGCCGACCTGTCCGCGGTCAGCGAGGACGAGGCGCTGCTGCTGGCCGATGCGCAGACCTCGGGCGGGCTGCTGCTCGGCGGTGAGGTGCCCGGCGCTCCGGTGATCGGTGAGTTCGTCGCCCAGCAGGAGCACGCCGTCGTCGTCCGGTGAGCCTCCCGGCGTGACCCACGTCGCTGTCGTCGGCCGGCTCGGTTACGTTGCGGACATGCTGGCTGCCTTCGTCTCCACCCCTGCCCCGAAGGACCCGCTCTCCGTGCTGGAGGTGGGCGACCGCCCCGAACCGGAGACGCCCGAGGGCTGGACGACGGTGCAGGTGAAGGCCGCCTCGCTCAACCACCACGACCTGTTCAGCCTGCGCGGTGTGGGCCTGCCGGCCGAGCGGATGCCGATGACCCTGGGCTGCGACGCCGCCGGCCTGGACGAGGACGGCAACGAGGTGGTCGTGCACGCGGTCGTCTCCTCCCCCGGCTGGACCGGCGACGAGACGATGGACCCCAAGCGCTCGCTGCTGTCGGAGGTGCACCAGGGCACGCTGGCCGAGCGGGTCGCCGTCCCCCGGCGCAACCTCGTGCCCAAGCCCGCCGAGCTCTCCTTCGCCGAGGCCGCCTGCCTGCCCACCGCCTGGCTGACCGCCTACCGGATGCTCTTCGTCCGCTCCGGCCTGCGCCCCGGGTCGACGATCCTGGTGCAGGGCGCCAGCGGTGGCGTCGCGACCGCGCTGATCAGGCTGGGCAGCACGGCCGGCTACCGGGTCTGGGTCACCGGCCGCAGCGAGGAGAAGCGGACGGCGGCGCTCGCGCTCGGCGCGGACCAGGCGTTCGAGTCCGGTGCCCGGCTGCCCGAGCGGGTGGACGGCGTGATGGAGACCGTCGGTGAGGCCACCTGGAGCCACAGCATCAAGTCGCTCAAGCCCGGCGGCGTCGTCGTCACCTGCGGCGCGACCTCGGGCTTCAACCCCGGGGCCGAGCTGAACCGGGTGTTCTTCACCCAGCTGTCGGTGATCGGGTCGACGATGGGCACCCGCGACGAGCTCGACGACCTCATCCAGATGTGCCGGATCACCGGCGTGCGACCGGCGATCGACGTCGAGCTGCCGCTGAGCCGGGCCCGCGAGGGCTTCGAGCGGATGCTCGAGGGCCGCACCGCCGGGAAGATCGTCTTCACGCTCTGAGAGCGGTCAGGCCCGGGCGGCGGCCCGCTCGATCTTGGCGGCGAGCACCGGCCGGTCCTTCTCCGCGAGGAACGGCAGGATCGGGGCCAGCTCGGGCAGCCGCGCCTTCTGGGTCATCACGATCCGGAAGGCGGTCTCGACGGTGATGCCGTGGTCGGGGCGGGAGAGGACTTCCACCGCGTCACCGGCGCCCACGTCGCCGGTCTCGAGCACCCGCAGATAGGCGCCGGTGGCGCCGTGCGCGGCGAAGCGCTTCACCAGGTCGGGCACGCCCCAGAAGCGGGCGAAGTTGGCGCACGGGGTGCGCCAGGCGGTCACCTCGAACCGCGCCGTCCCGGCCTGCCACTGCTCGCCGATGACGGCGTTGCGCAGGTCGAGCCCGGTGGTGCGCAGGTTCTCGCCGAACCGGCCCGGCGGCAGCTCCCGGTCGAGCTCGGCCGCCCACCAGTCGGCGTCGGCCTGGGCGTAGGCGTAGACCGCCTGCCCCTCCCCGCCGTGGTGCTTGCGGTTGACCTGGACGTCGCCGTCCAGCCCCAGCGGGTGGACGGCGACCCGCCCGGCCACCGGCTTCTTGTCGATGCCGGAGCGGTTCGGGCGCTTGTCGGGCAGCGGCAGCAGGTCGTTGCCGCTCACGCAGACCGCCTCGACCCGCCCGGTGGTCACTTCTTGGTGGCGGTCGGCTCGGCGGTGGAGAGCGCGGCGACGAACGCCTCCTGGGGGACCTCGACGCGGCCGACCATCTTCATCCGCTTCTTGCCCTCCTTCTGCTTCTCCAGCAGCTTGCGCTTGCGGGTGATGTCACCGCCGTAGCACTTGGCCAGCACGTCCTTGCGGATCGCCCGCACCGTCTCGCGGGCGATCACCCGAGAGCCGACGGCGGCCTGGATCGGCACCTCGAACTGCTGGCGCGGGATGAGCTCGCGCAGCTTGCCGGCCATCAGGACGCCGTAGCTGTAGGCCTTGTCCTTGTGCACGATCGCGGAGAACGCGTCGACGGCCTCGCCCTGCAGCAGGATGTCCACCTTGACCAGCGCGGACTCCTGCTCGCCGGCCTCGGCGTAGTCCAACGAGGCGTAGCCGCGGGTGCGTGACTTCAGCGCGTCGAAGAAGTCGAAGATGATCTCGCCGAGCGGCAGCGTGTAGCGCAGCTCCACCCGGGTCTCGGAGAGGTAGTCCATGCCGGTGAGCGACCCGCGACGGCTCTGGCAGAGCTCCATGATCGCGCCGGTGTAGTCGCTGGGCGCGATGATCGTGGCGTTGACGACCGGCTCGAAGATCTTGTCGATCTTGCCGGCCGGCCAGTCGCTGGGGTTGGTCACGGTGACCTCGGACCTGTCCTCCATCACCACCCGGTAGACGACGTTGGGCGCGGTCGAGATGAGCGACAGCCCGCCCTCGCGCTCCAGCCGCTCGCGGACGATCTCCAGGTGCAGCAGGCCCAGGAAGCCGACCCGGAACCCGAAGCCCAGCGCGGCGGAGGTCTCCGGCTCGTAGACCAGGGCGGCGTCGTTGAGCAGCAGCTTGTCCAGCGACTCGCGCAGCAGCTGGTACTCGCTGCCGTCGATCGGGTAGAGGCCGGAGTAGACCATCGGCTTGGGGTCGCTGTAGCCGCCGATGGGCTCCTCGGCGGGCTTGTGCTGCAGCGTCACGGTGTCACCGACGCGGGACTGGCGGACGTCCTTCACCCCGGTGATGAAGTAGCCGACCTCGCCGACGCCCAGCCCGTCGACCGGCTTGGGCTCCGGGGAGATGACGCCGATCTCCAGCAGCTCGTGGGCCGCACCGGTGGACATCATCTTGATCCGGTCGCGACCGCTGATCCGGCCGTCGACGACGCGGACGTAGGTGATGACGCCGCGGTAGATGTCGTAGACCGAGTCGAAGATCATCGCGCGGGCCGGGGCGTCGGCCTCGCCGACCGGGGCGGGGATCTTGGCCACGATGGCGTCGAGCAGCTCGGCGACGCCCTCACCGGTCTTGCCGCTGACCCGGAGCACGTCCGAGGGGTCGCAGCCGATGATCCCGGCGATCTCCGCGGCGTACTTCTCCGGCTGCGCGGCCGGCAGGTCGATCTTGTTGAGCACCGGGATGATCGTCAGGTCGTTCTCGATCGCCAGGTAGAGGTTGGCCAGCGTCTGGGCCTCGATGCCCTGCGCGGCGTCGACCAGCAGCACGGCGCCCTCGCAGGCGGCCAGCGAGCGGGACACCTCGTAGGTGAAGTCGACGTGCCCCGGGGTGTCGATCATGTCCAGGACGAACTCGTCGTCCCCGACCGTCCAGGGCAGGCGCACGTTCTGCGCCTTGATGGTGATGCCGCGCTCGCGCTCGATGTCCATCCGGTCGAGGTACTGGGCGCGCATCTGCCGCGCCTCGATGATCCCGGTGACCTCGAGCATGCGGTCGGCCAGCGTCGACTTGCCGTGGTCGATGTGGGCGATGATGCAGAAGTTCCGGATCCGGGCGGGATCGGTGGCAGCGGGAGTCGTCACAGTGCCGCCATCGTCCCACGACCGGGCCACAGGTGAAGCGATTGCCCGGACGGACACCGTCGCCGACGGTGTCCCGGTGACCGTCCCCGGCAGCCCCCGCCTCCCCTACGACCGGCTGCCGGCGGGGTTGCGGACGGCGATCGACGCGGCGCTCGGCTCCCCGGTCGTGACCGTGTCGCCCCGCGCCGGCGGCTTCTCCCCGGGCCCGGCCGCCGTCGTCACCTGCGCGGACGGCAGCCGGGCGTTCGTGAAGGCGGTCGGGACGTCGCTGAACCCGGACACCCCCGACCTGGTGCGCGCCGAGGCCGCGGTGACCGCGGTGCTGCCGGCGTCGGTGCCCGCGCCCGGCCACCGGGCGTTCCTCGAGTGGGCCGACGGCGACGACCTGTGGGTCGCCCTGGTCCTCGACGCCGTGGACGCCGACTCCCCGTCGCTGCCGTGGACGCCGCGCACCGCGGCGGCCGTCGTCGACGGGCTCACCGTGCTGGCCCGGGCCAGCACGCCCTGCCCGGTCGCCGGGCTGCCCACCGTCGCCGAGCGCCTCGGCCGTTCGCTGTCGGCCTGGGCGGAGCTCGCCACCGATCCACCCGCCGACCTGGACCCCTGGGAGGCCGCCCACCTGGACTGGCTCTCGGCCTCGTCCCGGGGCCCGCCGCGAGCTTGCGAGTGGTGGGGAGGACGAGGTCCTTCGACTCTGGGCGGACAACATGCTGCTCGCCCCCGACGGCACCGTGACCTTCGTGGACTGGGCGTGGGCGGCCCGCGGCGCGGCCTGGGTGGACACCGTGCTGTTCGCCTTCGACGCGGCCACCCAGGGCTGGGTGGACCCGGAGCGGCTGCTCGACCGCTCCCCGCTCGTCGCGGCGGCCGACCCGGCCGTGGTCACCGACCTGGTGGCGGCGACGACCGGCATGTGGGCGTACGGCATGCGTCAGCCGGCACCGCCGGGGCTCCCCACGCTGCGGGCCTTCCAGCGGCGATTCCACGAGGCCGCGCTTACCTGGACGGCGCGGCGGGTGGGCGGGTGATCGCAGGTTGGGTCGCCGCGGGCGAGCTGGTATCTTGTGAGGCCGGTCCGCAGTGCGCTGTGCTGCGCCGCGGACGCACTGTCAGAAGTACACCTCCCTGCGACATATCCGAGGCTCACGCGTGGCGAACATCAAGTCCCAGATCAAGCGGATCAAGACCAACGAGATCGCGCGCAAGCGCAACGTCGCGGTCAAGTCCGCCCTGAAGACGCAGGTGCGGCGTTTCCGCACGGCCGCCGACGCCGGGGACAAGGAGGCGGCGACCGCCGCCCTCGTGACCGCCTCGAAGGCCCTGGACAAGGCCGCCAGCAAGGGCGTCATCCACAAGAACCAGGCCGCGAACCGCAAGTCGGCGCTGGCCAAGAAGGCCGCCAGCCTCTGAGCTGCGCCCCGCTCCGCGACGAGCCCCCTCCCTGCCGGGAGGGGGCTCGTCGCGTTCCCGGGGTCGGGGGGGGGGGGGGGGGGGGGGGGGGGGCGGGGGGGGGGGGGGGGGGGCGGGGGGGGGGGGGGGGGGGGGGGGGCGGGCCGCGGGCCGCGCCGCCCCGGGCGCCCCACGTC
>NZ_JBJJTJ010000028.1:0-51538 GCF_054177765.1 Modestobacter lacusdianchii
CCCCCGCCCGCCGGGGCCCCCCCCCCCGCCCGCCCCCCGCCCCCCACCCCCCACACCCCCCCCCCCCGCCCCCCCCCCCCCCCCCCCCCCCCCCCCCTCTGGTGACGTGCTGGGTGTGCTCGGTGCGTCAGCGCTCGACGTCGCCGCGGATGAAGGCCTCGACGGCGTCGCGGGCCTCGCTGTCGCTGTACTGCTCCGGCGGGCTCTTCATGAAGTAGGACGACGCGGAGAGGATCGGGCCACCGATCCCCCGGTCCTTGGCGATCTTCGCGGCGCGGACGGCGTCGATGATGATGCCGGCCGAGTTCGGGGAGTCCCAGACCTCGAGCTTGTACTCCAGGTTCAGCGGGACGTCGCCGAACGCGCGGCCCTCCAGGCGCACGTAGGCCCACTTGCGGTCCGAGAGCCACGGCACGTGGTCCGAGGGGCCGATGTGCACGTTGCCCTTGCCCATGTCCCGGTCGACCTGGCTGGTGACCGACTGGGTCTTGGAGATCTTCTTGGACTCCAGGCGCTCGCGCTCGAGCATGTTCTTGAAGTCCATGTTGCCGCCGACGTTGAGCTGCATCGTGCGGTCCAGCTGCACGCCGCGGTCCTCGAACAGCTTGGCCAGCACCCGGTGGGTGATGGTCGCGCCGACCTGGCTCTTGATGTCGTCACCGACGATCGGCACCCCGGCCGCGGTGAACTTGTCCGCCCACTCCTTGGTGCCGGCGATGAAGACCGGCAGCGCGTTGACGAAGGCGACGCCGGCGTCGATCGCGGCCTGGGCGTAGAACTCCGCGGCCTGCTGGGAGCCGACCGGGAGGTAGCAGACCAGCACGTCGGCGCCGGACTCGCGCAGCGCCGCGACCACGTCGACCGGCTGCTCGTCGGACTCCTCGACGATCTCGCGGTAGTACTTGCCGAGCCCGTCGAGGGTGGTGCCGCGCTGCACGGTCACGCCCAGCGGCGGCACGTCGGCGATCGTGATGGTGTTGTTCTCGCTGGCGACGATGGCCTCGGAGAGGTCGCGGCCGACCTTCTTGGCGTCGACGTCGAACGCGGCGACGAACTGGACGTCGGAGACGTGGTAGTCGCCGAAACGGACGTGCATGAGGCCGGGGACCGACGTGGTCTCGTCGGCGTCCCGGTAGTACTCGACGCCCTGGACGAGCGACGCGGCGCAGTTGCCGACGCCGACGATGGCGACCTTGACCGATGCCATGGACTGACTCCCTCCGACGGACCCGACCGGGCCCGGACGATGTGCGGTGATCTGCTGGCAGTGACGTGGTGCGGTGCTGCTGGCGGTGCGGTGGTTCAGGTGGTGACGTCGTTCGGTGGTGCGGTCGGTGTGGGCGTCTGCGCCGGTGGGGTCCGGGCGGGTGGCTGCGCCGGTGGGGTCCGGGCGGGTGGCTGCAGAGCCCGGGACGCGTCGTCGCGCTCGCTGTCGATGAGCTCGGTGAGCCAGCGGACCTCGCGGTCGACCGAGTCCAGCCCGTGCCGCTGCAGCTCGAGGGTGTAGCGGTCGAGCTTCTCCTGCGTGCGGCGCAGGGAGTCCATGAGCCGGTCGCGCTGCCGCTCGACGGTGCGCCGGCGGCCCTCGAGGATGCGCAGCCGGACGTCGGCGGCGGTGTGCCGGAAGAACGCCAGGTGGACGCCGAAGCGGCCCTCGTCGTCGTAGGCCTCGGGCCCGGTCTGGCTGACCAGGTCGGCGAAGCGCTCCTTGCCCTCGGCGGTGATCGCGTAGACGACCTTCCCGCGACGCCCGGTGAGGGCCGGGGCGTCGGCGGGCAGCAGCGCGCGCGGGACGGGCTCCTCGCTGGCGATCAGCCCGGCGGCCTGCAGGCGCTTGAGCGCCGGGTACAGCGACCCGTAGGAGATGGAGCGGAGGCCGCCGAGCACCGAGGCCAGCTCCTTGCGGAGCTCGTAGCCGTGCATGGGCGACTGCTGCAGCAGACCCAGGATGGCGAACTCGAGCACGGTGCCACCTCCTGATCTGCCTGCGACGGGATCGATGTATCGGGACGATACATCTGGTCGCTGCACGGCGCGCAAGTCGAGCGGCCAGGTCACCGGCGCACCACCAGCCCCATGTCGACATCGTGAGCAGGTCACGGAGGCCCTCGGCGTGCGTACATTGGCGGCCGTGCCCGGACGACGGTCGGTGGTGGACCACGCGCTGCAGCGACGCGCGCGCCTCGCCGGGGTCTGCCGCGGCGACCACCTGGTGTCCGGCGTCCGGGGTGCCGAGCCGGCCCACGGGCGGGCGCCACGCACGACCCGCCGCCGGGCGGCGACCGAGTAGTCGCCACCGGCCCGATGCCACCGGCCCGATCCCACCGGGCCGCGTGCAGCCGGCACACAGCTGAAGACGTCACCCTGGTGCGGCCGGCACGGCGACCCCTCGCCGGCCGCACCCACCCACGACCTCGAGGAAGGGGCCACCGCGTGCCTCCCCACGACGAGACCGCCCGCGTCACCCCTGGTGGCGGCTCGGTCCGCCGTCCACCCCCGGCCCGGGCCCGGGCAGCGGGTGGCAGCTCCGCCGGCGCACGCCGCCCGGCGGTCAGCGGCCGTGCCCGCACCACCGCCTCGTCCTCGGGGAGCGCGCGCCCGGCCGCCCGGTCCGGTGGCGGCGGCGGGCGTCCGCCGGTCAAGCCACCGACGGGCGGACGCCGCCCCGGGAGCAGCGGCAGCGGCAGCGGCCGGCCGCCGGGCGGGGGCAAGAAGAAGCGGACCGCCAAGCAGAAGCGGCGGCGGCTGCTGAAGGTCCTCGCCGGGACCTTCGTCAGCCTGCTGGTGCTGCTCGGCGTCTTCGTCGGCGTCGTCTACGCCACCACCGAGGTGCCCTCGCCCGACTCGATCGCCAACGAGCAGACGACGGTCGTCTACTACGCCGACGGCGTCACCGAGATGGCCCGGCTCAACGACGGCGAGAACCGCACCGAGGTCTCGCTGGAGCAGATCTCCGAGCCGGCCCGCAACGCGGTGCTGGCCGCGGAGAACCGGGCGTTCTACTCCGACCCCGGCATCTCCTTCACCGGCATCGTGCGCGCGGCGTGGAACAACCTCACCGGTGGCTCCACCCAGGGTGGGTCGACGATCACCCAGCAGTACGTGAAGAACGCGTTCTTGAGCTCCGACCAGACCTTCAGCCGCAAGTTCAAGGAGCTCTTCCTCGCGGTCAAGCTGGACAACGAGTACTCGAAGGACGAGATCCTCCAGAACTACCTGAACACCATCTACTTCGGCCGCCGCGCCTACGGCATCGAGGCGGCGGCGAACACCTACTTCGGTGTGCCGGCCGCGCAGCTCACCCCCGAGCAGGGCGCCGTCCTCGCCGTGCTGATCCGCAACCCGGCGGCCAACGACCCGGAGAGCAACCCGGAGGGCGCGCAGAAGCGCTGGGGCCTGGTGCTCGACGCCATGGTGGAGCAGGGCTGGATGGACTCCGCAGCCCGCGCCGCGGCGGTCTACCCGCCGGTGCTGCCGAGGACCGGCAGCAGCGCCGGCATCCCGGCCGGCCCGGAGGGGCACATCGTCCGGCAGGTCATCGCCGAGCTGCGGAAGTCGCCGTTCAGCTACGACGACGACGACATCTACACCGGCGGCCTGCGGATCACCACGACCGTGGACAAGGCCAAGCAGGACGCCGCGGTCGCCGCGGTGAACGAGGTGATGGCCGGCGAGCCGGGGAACCTGGAGCAGGCGCTGGTCGCGATCGACCCCAAGACCGGCGGGGTGATGGCCTACTACGGCAACGCCCAGGCCAGCAGCGACGACCCGAACGTCGACACCACCGACTACGCCCAGGCGCTCAAGGCCCCGGGCTCGTCGTTCAAGCCCTACACGCTCGCCGCCGCGCTGATGAACGGCTACAGCGTGGACACGCGCCGCGACGGCACCTCCCCGCAGGAGTTCGATGACCGGCCCGGGCTGCCGGTGGTCAACTCCGGCAACGCCCAGTGCGCCAACTGCACGCTCAAGGAGGCGATGACCAGGTCGCTGAACACCACCTTCTACGGTCTGGCCTACGAGGTGGGCCCGGAGCTGGTGGCGGAGACCGCCCGGCGGATCGCCGGCATCCCCGAGAAGTGGGACCCGGAGCGGAACGACCCCACGGTGCCCACGGACCTGACCGGGTTCGACACGCTGAGCATCCCGACGACCAACGACACCGGTGGCTCGATCGGCATCGGCGAGTACCCGGTCCGGCCGATCCAGCAGGCCGCCGGGTTCGCCACCTTCGCCGCGGGCGGCGTCCGGCACAACACCCACTTCGTCGCCTCGGTGGCCGGCAGCGACGGCAACGTCCTGGGCACCGGCTCGACCGCCTCGGAGCAGGCCATCCCGGCCGACGTGGCCAGCGACGTGACCTTCGCCCTGGAGGACGTCGCCGAGTCCTCGAAGCTCCCGCTGGACGGCGACCGGCCGGTGGCGGCCAAGACCGGCACCCAGGGGGCCAACCGGACCGACAACTCCGACGCGTGGATGGTCGGGTACACCCCGTCGATCTCGACCGCGGTGTGGATCGGGTCGAAGGGGACCGGGGCCATCGAGAACGCCGCGGGCCGGATCATCTACGGCTCGGGGCTGCCGGGTGAGATCTGGCAGCAGTTCATGGACACGGTGCTCGAGGGCACCCCGGAGGAGCCGCTCCCGTCCAAGGCGCTGATCAAGGGCGACCCGGACAAGAGCATCCCGGAGCCGACCACGGAGGCCCCCGCGTCGACCAGCGAGGCGCAGGCCACCCCGACGACCGTGGACGACGGTGGCGCCGAGGCGCGGGCCCGGGAGCGGGCCCGGCAGGAGGCCGAGCGGGCCGCGCAGCTGGCCGAGGAGGCCCGGCGGTCGGCTGAGGCGAGCCGGTCGTCCGCGGCGAACCAGAGTCCGCAGCCGAACCAGCCGCAGCCGAACCCCTGCACCCAGTCGCCCGCGCCGGCGACGTGTTCGCCGGGAGTACCGGTCCCCGGCCAGCCGAACAACTGACGCTGCCGGGCAGACTGACCGCGTGACCGCACCACCGACGGGCCCGTCCTCCGATCTCCCGGAGGACGGGCCCGTCGCGTCGGTGCGGCCGGTCCCGCCGGTGCCGCGGGTCGCCGCGCCGCCGTGGCCCGATCGCGTCGTCCCGAGCTGGGCCGACCCGGTCGTCGCCCAGGCCAGCGAGGCCGTCGGCGGCCCGTGGGGGCGGCACGCGGTGACCGGGCGGGCGCTGTTCTGGACGCCGCTGCGGGTGTGCCTGCTCTTCACCGTCGCGGTGCTCGCCCTGGCCTGGGCCAAGCAGGCGCCGTGCGCGGACGGCAACTGGACGGGCAGCAAGCAGTACACCCACCTCTGCTACAACGACGCCGTCCCGCTGTTCGGCATCCACGGGCTGGACGAGGGCGCCGTCCCCTACCTCGACTCCGCCGTCGAGTACCCGGTGCTCACCGGTGGCCTGATGCAGCTGTCCGCGGTGATCGCCCGCGCGTGGGACGACCTGGCCGCGGGCCTGGGCCCGCTGCCGGAGGCCACCCCGGTGCTGAGCTTCTACGTGGTGACCTGCCTGCTGCTCTCCGCGCTCGCGCTGCTGGTCACCCGCGGCGTCCTGGGGCTGGCCGGCCGGCGCCCCTGGGACACGGCGATGGTGGCGCTGTCCCCGCTGCTGTTCGTGCACGCCTTCACCAACTGGGACCTGCTGGCCGTCGCGCTGACCACGCTCGGCACGTGGGCGTGGGCCCGGCGGCACCCGGTGCTCGCCGGGGTGCTGATCGGGCTCGGGGTGGCCGCCAAGCTCTACCCGGTGATCGTGCTGGGCGTGCTCTTCGTGCTGTGCCTGCGGGCCGGGCGGCTGCGGCCCTGGCTGTCGACGACCGTCGCCGCGGGTCTGGCCTGGCTGGCGGTGAACCTGCCGATCGCGCTGCTGGCGCCGGAGAACTGGGCCCGCTTCTTCACCTTCAGCGACGTCCGCCCGGCCAACCCGGAGAGCATCTGGGCGATCGCCCTGCACTCCTTCCCCGAGTTCCTCGACGGCCCGCTCGCCGAGGGCGAGGCGCCCTCGGTGCTCAACGCGACGGTGGCGGTGCTGCTGCTGCTGTGCGCGGCCGGGGTGGCGTGGCTGGCGCTGGCCGCCCCACTCCGCCCCCGCCTCCCCCAGCTGGTGTTCCTGCTGGTCGCGGCCTTCCTGCTGCTGAACAAGGTGTGGAGCCCGCAGTACTCGCTGTGGCTGCTGCCGCTGGCGGTGCTCGCCCGCCCGAGGTGGCGTTCGCTGCTGCTGTGGCAGGCGACGGAGGCGCTGGTCTGGGGGACGACGCTCCTGTACTACCTGGGCGCGGACAACCGCGGCATCGGCGTCGAGTGGTTCTACCTGTCCGTCGCCGTCCGGGACGTCGCCGTCGTCGTCCTGATGGCCCTGGTGGTGCGGGAGGTCTGGCAGCCCGACGCCGACCTGGTGCGCCGCAGCTGGCCCGGCACCGACGACCCCGCCGGCGGCGTCCTGGACGGTGCCCCCGACCGGTGGGTGCTGCCCCGGCGGTGGGGGCGGGCTCAGCCGGCGAGCGCCGAGCGCAGGAGCGCGATCTCCTCGGCGTGAGCGGCGGGGTCGCCGGGGGTCTCCAGGACGACGGGGGCGCCGGCGGTGCGGGCGACCTCCACCAGCAGCTCGGTCGGGATCTCCCCGGCGCCCAGGGGGGCGTGCCGGTCCCGCCCGGACCCGGCCGGGTCGCGGCTGTTGTTCAGGTGCACCAGGTCGATCCGGCCGGTGACCGCCCGGACGTCGTCCACCACCCGGGCCAGGTCCCAGCCGGCCGCCCAGGCGTGGCAGGTGTCGAGCACGAAGCCCGCGTCGAACTCCCCCACCGCCTCCCACAGCCGGGCGAGGGCGTCGAGCTCGCGGGCCATCGCGTTGTCGCCGCCGGCGGTGTTCTCGATCAGCACCGGGACGCCGAAGCCGCCCTCGTCGGCCTGCCGGGCGAAGGTCTTGCGCCAGTTGTCCACCCCTGTCGCGGGGTCGTCCTTGGCGAGCACGTGCCCGCCGTGCACGACCATGCCGGCTGCGCCGATCGCGGCCGAGGCATGCGCGTGCTGGCCGAGCAGTTTGCGGCTGGGGATGCGGATCCGGTTGTTGGTGGAGGCGACGTTGAGCACGTACGGGGCGTGCACGAAGACGGCGACGTCGGAGCCGAGCAGCGCCTCCGCGTCCGGGCGCGGCGCCGGTGCCTTCCAGCCCTGCGGGTCGGCGAGGAACACCTGGACGGCGTCGGCGTCCAGCTCCGCGGCGCGGGCCAGCGGGCCGCCGTCGTCCAGCTCGCCGTCCTCGGTCAGGCCCGGTCCGACGTGCACGCCGATCAGCTGTTCGGTCACCCGGGGAGCGTAGATCGCCGGTCCGACGCATCCGGGGTGTCCAGGGCGCTGGTAGCCTGTCCGGTGCGCGTCCTCTCCTGCTGCCTGCAGGTCCGGGCGCGCGACGCGTGTACGACCCTCCTGCTGCAGATGTACTGCGGCCGCTGAGACCAGAGGAGGTGGGGTTCTCCGTGCGTCACTACGAACTGATGATCATCCTCGATCCCGAGCTCGAGGAGCGGACCATCGCTCCCAGCCTGGACCGTTTCCTGACCGTCGTCACCAACTCCGGTGGCACCGTCAAGACCGAGATCTGGGGCCGCCGTCGGCTGGCCTACGAGATCAAGAAGAACGCCGAGGGCATCTACGCCATCGTCGACATCCAGGCCGAGCCGGCCGCCGTCGCCGAGCTGGACCGTCAGCTGAACCTCAACGAGTCCATCCTGCGCACCAAGCTGATGCGGCCCGAGGTCCACTGACCATGGCCGGCGAGACCGTCATCACCGTCATCGGGAACCTGACGGCCGACCCGGAGCTGCGGTTCACCCCGTCCGGCGCCGCCGTCGCCAACTTCACCGTCGCCTCCACCCCCCGCACCTTCGACCGTCAGTCGCAGGAGTGGAAGGACGGCGAGGCGCTGTTCCTCCGGTGCAACGTCTGGCGTCAGGCGGCGGAGAACGTCGCCGAGTCGCTCACCCGCGGTTCGCGGGTCATCGTCTCGGGCCGGCTGAAGCAGCGTTCCTTCGACACGAAGGAAGGCGAGAAGCGCACCGTCATCGAGCTGGAGGTCGACGAGATCGGCCCCTCCCTGCGGTACGCCACCGCCAAGGTCACCCGAGCTGCCCGCAGCGAGGGTGGCGGCGGCGGTGGGTTCGGCGGCGGCGGCAACAGCGGCGGCGGTGGCGGCTTCTCCGGTGGCGGAGCCAGCGACCCCTGGTCGACCCCGCCGGCGTCCTCCGACGAACCCCCTTTCTGATGAAGGACCCCCTCGCCCCCCACGCCACGCTCCGCGCGGCGCGGGGCCCTGCGAGGGGGCCGAACAAGACATCTCTGAACGCCTCTCTCAGGAGAACCCCACGTGCCCAAGCCTCCCCCCCGCAAGATCAAGAAGAAGGTCTGCCAGTTCTGCAAGGACAAGGCGACCTACATCGACTACAAGGACACGACCCTGCTGCGGAAGTTCATCTCCGACCGCGGCAAGATCCGTGCCCGCCGCGTCAGCGGCAACTGCAGCCAGCACCAGCGTGACGTCGCCGTGGCCGTGAAGAACAGCCGCGAGATGGCACTGCTGCCCTACACCTCCACGGCGCGCTGATCATGAGCACCATGAAGCTGATCCTCACGCAGGAGGTCACCGGTCTCGGGTCCTCCGGCGACACCGTCGAGGTCAAGGGCGGGTACGCCCGCAACTACCTCCTGCCCCGCGGGCTGGCCATGCTGGCCACCCGTGGTGCCGAGAAGCAGGTGCAGAGCCTGCGCCGGGCCCGCGCGGCCCGCGACGTGCGCACGCTCGAGGAGGCCCAGGCGGTCGCCGGTCGGCTCTCCGGGCTGACCGTCACGCTGCCCGCCCGCTCGGGTGACGGTGGCCGGCTCTTCGGCCGGATCACCACCGCCGACGTCGCCGCCGCGGTCTCCGCCGCCGGTGGCCCGGAGCTGGACCGCCGCCGCATCGAGCTGCCCAGCAGCATCAAGAGCGTCGGCACCCACACCGTCACGGTGCGGGTCCACCCGGAGGTCACCGTCCCGGTGACCCTGGACGTCGTCGCAGGCTGATCGAGGCGCCCCCTGAGGGGGCGTGCACCGCCCACGAGGGGCGTCGGACTCCGGTCCGGCGCCCCTCGTGGCGTTCCCGGGTGGAGCGGGCTGAGTCGCCGCACCCCGTTCTCCACAGCACCACCCCAGCAGGTTGGACCCGGACGCCGCTGCAGCTCCCCAGGAGGCCGCAGAGAGGTCCGGTGGACCCCCGCTGACCGGGCGCCGGTGTCGACACGGCGGCCGGCCCGCCCGTGGACGGCAGGTGAACCCCGCAGCCGTCGGGAGTGCCGTGCGCACGACGGTGCGGCGGCGCCGCTGTGGTGCAGGGCACCGGGCCAGGTGTCGCCGGTTACGCGTGTGACCAGGGAGGATCCCGCGACACGCCCGGGAGGTCGGGGGTCCGGCGAGTTGCCGGATTTCTTCCGTCCACACCCTGGGCACGGCCGCTGCGCAGGTGACGGGCGGGTGGCGGCGACACGACGACCGCGGGTCCCCCGCGGTCTCCACACGGTGACCGCCTCCGTCCACCGACTTGTCCACAAGTTGTGCAGAAGGGCGTGCACAGCGGTGTTGGACGCGGGCCCCGCCCGCTTCCTAACGTCTCCCCCAGCCACCGCCGGGCGCGAACTGTCGGCGCCCGGTGGTAGCTGTTGTGCGAACAGCTGTTCGAGCTGTGCGAACGAGTGGGACGCGTCGCGCAGGGGCCTCCGGCCCCGGGGCGCGACGGGACGAGGGGGACATCAGCGTGGCGGTCGTCGACGACATCAGCAGGCCGAGGGTCACGGCTCCGGAGTACGACCGGCAGCCCCCGCAGGACGTCGCCGCGGAGCAGTCGGTGCTCGGCGGCATGCTGATGAGCAAGGACGCGATCGCCGACGTCGTCGAGGTCCTCGCCGGCCCCGACTTCTACCGGCCGGCCCACCAGGTCGTCTTCGACGTGATCCTCGACCTGTACGGCCGCGGTGAGCCCGCCGACGCGATCACCGTCGCCGCCGAGCTCAACCGCACCGACCAGCTGTCCAAGATGGGCGGCGCGGTCTACCTGCACACGCTGATCGCCTCCACCCCGACCGCCGCCAACGCCGGCTACTACGCCGCGATCGTCGCCGAGCAGGCCGTCCTGCGGCGCCTGGTCGAGGCCGGCACCCGCGTGGTCCAGCTGGGCTACGGCGCGGCCGGCGGCAAGGGCGACGTCGACGACATCGTCGACCGCGCGCAGCAGGAGATCTACGACGTCACCGAGAAGCGGATGAGCGAGGACTACTCCCGCCTCGAGGACGTCCTGCAGCCGACGATGGACGAGCTGGACGCGATCGCCTCCCGCGGCGGCACCGCCCGCGGTGTGCCCACCGGCATCCGCGACCTCGACGAGCTGACCAACGGCCTGCAGGCCGGCCAGATGGTGGTCATCGCCGCCCGCCCCGGTGTCGGCAAGAGCACCTTGGGCCTCGACATCGCCCGCTCGGCCACGGTCAAGCACCACCTGCCCGCGGCGATCTTCTCGCTCGAGATGAGCAAGCACGAGATCACCATGCGGCTGCTGTCGGCCGAGGCGAAGGTGCCGCTGCACCACATGCGCGCCGGCACCCTCTCCGACGAGGACTGGTCGAAGCTGGCCCGCCGGATGGGCGAGATCGCCGACGCCCCGCTCTACATCGACGACTCCCCGAACATGACGATGATGGAGATCCGGGCCAAGGCCCGGCGGCTCAAGCAGCGCAACGACCTCAAGCTGATCGTCATCGACTACCTCCAGCTGATGACCTCGGGCAAGAAGGTCGAGAGCCGCCAGCAGGAGGTCTCGGAGTTCTCCCGTGCGCTGAAGCTGCTGGCCAAGGAGCTCGAGCTGCCGGTCATCGCCATGTCGCAGCTGAACCGTGGGTCGGAGCAGCGTCAGGACAAGAAGCCGATGCTCTCCGACCTCCGTGAGTCCGGCTCGATCGAGCAGGACGCCGACATGGTGATGATGATCCACCGCGAGGACATGTACGAGAAGGAGTCCCCGCGGGCCGGCGAGGCCGACATCATGCTGGTCAAGCACCGCAACGGCCCCACCGCGAACGTCACGGTCGCCTTCCAGGGCCACTACAGCCGCTTCGTCGACATGGCGAACTGACCGGCCGTTCCCCGTGCCCGCACTCGTCGAGCCGACCACCCGGCTGCACGCCGCCTGGCTGACCGAGCACCGCGAGTGGGGCGAGGGCGTGCACGAGGACGGCGCGGGTCTGCGCCCGAGGGTCGACCTCGCCGGCTGACGGCCGCAGCCGTGTCGCCACGCCGGGCCGGGGCGTCCCGGCACGGCGTTGGCCTGGCGCTTCCCGTGATCGCCTTGTGATCTGAGCCACGCTCACGTACCAAGAGGTGTCACCCTCACCCACCTTGGAGTTCGCGTGCAGCAACGACGCTGGCGCCGGACGACCGTCTCGGTCCTCGGCACACTGGCCCTCGCGGCCACCATCTCGGTCACTGCGGCACCGGCCTCGGCCGCTGCAGTCCGCCCCGAGGTCCTCTCGCTCTTCCCCTCCGACGAGCTCACCGTGCGGGACCGCTCCCAGCTCACCGGGCTGCGGGTGGACCTGCCGCTCGACCAGTGCCAGGGCGCCGACGTCAACGCCGTCCGCTGCGGCCTGGACATCGAGCTCAACAAGCTGGACGGCTTCGACCTCGACCCACGGCTGGCCATCCAGTTCGACGGGCCGGTCGACCCGGCGGCCACCGCGGAGCGGATCAGCATCCGGCAGACCCGTGGCAGCTTCGAGGTCGGCGTCGACCGCGTGGTCTGGGACCCGGCGACCAACACGCTGTACGCCCACCCCGAGCGCCAGCTCGCCCCGGGCACCACCTACCGGCTGCAGCTGCGTGCCGGCCCGCAGAACAAGGGCGTGCTGGACACCTTCACCACCCACAGTGCCACCGACGGCCTGCTCGACATCCGCCAGCAGATCGACAGCGGCTCGGCCGCCACGTCGGCCGGCATCCCCACGCGCGGCCTGCAGGTCGAGCAGGTGTTCACCAAGGACGCCGGCACCACCGTCGGCCTGCGCGTCGATGCCGCCGCCGCCCCCGGCGTCACCGGCCCGCTCAGCCCGACCACCTCGGTGGCCGCCCTGCCCGACGGTGCCCGGCTGGTCTTCGGCTCCTACCTCGCGCCGTCCTGGCTGACCGACGACGTCGTCATCCCGCCGACCCCCACCGGTGACGCCGGGCCGCGGGTCGTCGAGAGCGAGCGGCTGCCCTTCGTCGCCGTCCTGCCGCCTGGCGCGACGCCCGCCCAGGGCTGGCCGACCGCCGTCTTCGGGCACGGCTTCGGCAGCTCGACGGCGGCGGTCTTCGCCGCGGCGCGCACCAACGCCACGCAGGGCCTGGCGACCATCGGCACCAACGTGGTCGGCCACGGCTTCGGGCCGGAGAGCGCCTGGGTGGTCACCAGCGGTGGCCGGACCGCGGAGTTCCCGTCCTACGGCCGCGGCTTCGACCAGAACGGCGACGGCGCCATCGCCGCCACCGAGGGCTCGTCGGCCACCGGTCAGTCGGCCGCCCAGACCAACCGCGACGCGCTGCGGCAGACCGCGGCTGACGTCATGAGCCTGGTCCGCGCGCTCGGCGGCACCGACGCCGACGGCAACGGGACCGCCGACCTGGCCGGCCGGGACGTGACCTACTTCGGGCAGAGCTTCGGCGGCATCTACGGCACCATGGTCGCCGGTGCGGACCCGACCGTGGCCCGTGCGGTGCTCAACGTGCCGGGCGGCCCGATCACCGAGATCACCCGGCTGTCGCCGACCTTCCGGGGCTCCAGCGCCGCGCCGGCGCTGGCCGCGGCCGGTCTGCTCAACGGGGGCCCGGGTGGGCCCTTCACCGAGGAGCTGCCGTTGCGCGACGACCCGCCGGTGACGGCGGACTACCCGGGCGCACTGGCCATCCAGCAGTACCTGGCCGACGCGACGTGGCTGGCCCGCTCCGGTCAGCCGGAGACCTACGCGCCGCTGATCCGCCCCGACCGGGCGATCGTCCAGGTGGCCTTCGGTGACCGGACGGTGCCCAACCCGACCTCGTACACCATCGTCGACGCGGGCAACCTTTTCGGGCGCACCAGCCTGTACCGCAACGACCGGACGCCGGCCGCGGCGGAGAACCCGCACAGCTTCCTGACCTCGCCGCTGGCCGCGAACCCCACGGCCACGGCCCAGGCGCAGGCGCAGGTGGCGGCCTTCCTCGGCCGGGGTCAGACCATCGACCCCGATGGCGCGGGCGACGTGTGGGAGGTGCCGGTCGTCGACCCGTCGGTCCTGCGGACGACGAACTACGCGGCGCCGTTCACGGCACCACCGGTCGACGTCCCGGGAGGGGCGCGGTAACACCCGCGGCACACAGCCGGAGGGGCCCGGGACGCGATCTGCGTCCCGGGCCCCTCGTGCGTGCTCGGCGGTGCCGACCCGGCCGTCGACCGGTCGTCGACGAGGGCCGCCCTCCCGACCGGGCTCGAGGTGCTGCCCGCGGCGGGGGTCCACGTCGGCGGGGCTCGCCCGATCGGTCGCGCGGCCGACGGCGTGGGTCCCCGGGTGACACCCCTCGCCCGCCTAGCGTCGGTCGCCGGTCGACTCCGGGGAGGCTCCACGTGGAACACCGTTCGGCGCGGGTCGCCGCACTCGCCGTCCTGGCGCTGCTCGGCGCCGCCGCCTGCGGTCCGGCCCAGCAGGTCGCCCCCACCGCTCCGGACGCCGTCTCCGAGGCCGCCCAGCGGGCGCAGGCCGGTGCGCCGCCGGCCGGTGCGTCCGCCGCCGCCGTGCTGGCGACGCTGCCGGTGAAGGGTCGCGCGCCGACGACCGGTTACGACCGTGACGAGTTCGGGGCCACCTGGGCCGACGTGGACCGCAACGGCTGCGACACCCGCAACGACGTCCTGGCCCGTGACCTGGTCGACGAGGTGTTCCGGCCGGGCACCCAGGACTGCGTGGTCGAGACCGGCGCGCTGGCCGACCCGTACACCGGCACCACGATCGCCTTCGAGAAGGGCGACGGGAGCAGCGTCGACATCGACCACGTCGTCGCGCTGAGCAACGGCTGGCAGACCGGCGCCTTCGCCTGGGACGAGGCCCGCCGCACCGCCTTCGCCAACGACCCGCTCAACCTGCTCGCCGTCGACTACGCGGCCAACCGGCAGAAGGGCGACGGCGACGCCGCCACCTGGCTGCCGGGCAACCGTGGGTTCCGCTGCACGTACGTGGCACGCCAGGTCGCGGTGAAGGCCAGCTACGGCCTGTGGGTCACCCAGGCCGAGCACGACGCGATCGCCCGCGTGCTGGAGAGCTGCCCCGGTGAGCCGGTGCCCGTCGCCGGCGGTTCCGCGGAACCGTCGGCCGTCGTCCCCACGACCGAGCCGTTCCCGAACTGCGACGCGGCCCGCGCCGCCGGCGCGGCGCCGCTGCACCGCGGCGACCCGGGCTGGTCCGACCGGATGGACGGCGACGGGGACGGCACCGCCTGCGAGTAGCGCGGCCGGTCAGTCGCGCAGGTTCAGCTGGTCGTGTTCCAGCGCGAAGGCGTCGATCTCCGCCGGAGACGGTGTCCGGCCGCCGGCGTGCAGCTCGACCAGGCCGGTGAAGTAGTCCTCCCGCGGGATGCCCGGGGTGAACAGGATGAGGAACCGCGCGCCGACGTCCGGGCCCACCGACCGGAACCCGTGCACGCCCGAGCGGGGCACGTACACCAGGTCCCCGGCGTGCGCCGTCGTCCACTCGCCGTTGGCCAGCACCGCGAGTGACCCCTCCAGTACGTGGAAGGACTCGCTGAACGTGCGGTGCAGGTGCGGCCCGGGGCCGCTGCCGCCCGGGGCCATGGTCACCTCGAAGAGGCCGAAGTCGCCGCGGGTCTGGCTGCCGGTGGCGACGAAGCGGGTGCGGCCGGCGGACGCCTGGTCCTCCTGGCGGGAGAACGTGGCCGGGTCGGGCAGGTGGGTCATGCCCCGTGCCTACACCCGGGAGAGCACGGCCACCAGGAAGTCGGCCTCCGGGCCGAAGGGCCGCAGGTCCCAGGTCGAGAGCAGGACGTCGGCCGACCAGCCGGTGGCCCGGGCGTCGTCCAGGAACTCCTCGAACGGGTAGCCGCGGCCGGCGCCGAAGCCGATCGCGGCCCGGCCGCCGTCCGCGAGGTGGGCTCGCAGCCGGCGGAGCACCTCGCGGCGGGTGCTGGGCGCCAGGAAGGCCATCACGTTGCCGGCGCAGACGATCGCGTCGAACCGGTCGGGCAGGTCCAGCTCGGCCAGGTCGCCGACGATCCAGCGCGGCCCCGGGTGGTCGGCCTCGGCGGCGGCGATCAGCACCGGGTCGGCGTCCACGCCGACCACGGTGTGCCCGGCCTCCGCCAGCACCGCACCGACCCGGCCCGGGCCACAGCCGGCGTCGAGCACCCGCGACCCGCGGGGCAGCATCGCGTCGACCAGCCGTGCCTCACCGGCCAGGTCGGCGCCCTGCGCGGCCAGCGCACGGAACCGCTCGACGTAGCGGGGCGAGTGGTCGGGGTCGGACTGGGTGATCTGCGTCCATGCGCTCGGCTCGACCATGGGGGCATCATCGACGGTCGGGTCCGCGGCGGGCAGGGAGGGGGAGGCGCGTGCGGCGTGAGCCGAGCATCCTGCACCTGGACCTCGACGCCTTCTTCGCCGCCGTCGAGCAGCGGGACAAGCCCTCGCTGCGCGGCCGGCCGGTCGTCGTCGGCGGCACCGGTGGCCGGGGCGTGGTCGCCACCGCCTCCTACGAGGCGCGGGCGTTCGGTGCCCGCAGCGCCATGCCCACCGCCGAGGCGCGCCGGCTCTGCCCGCCGGGCACCGCGTTCCTGGGCGGCCGGTTCGCCGCCTACCGGCGGACGTCGGAGGTGGTCATGACCCTGTTGCGGGAGCTCTCCCCGCTGGTCGAGCCGGTCTCCATCGACGAGGCCTACGTCGACCTGGCCGCCGGCGACCACGACCTGTCCGTCGCCGGGGTGACCGCGCTGGCCACCGACCTCAAGGACCGCATCGCGCTGGCCACCGGCGGCGTCACCGGCTCGGTGGGCATCGGCACCTCGAAGTCACTGGCCAAGATCGGCTCGGAGCTGCGCAAGCCGGACGGGCTGACCGTCGTCCCGCCCGGGCAGGAGCTGGAGGTGCTGCAACCGCTGCCGGTGCGCAGCCTCGGTGGGGTCGGCCCGGCCACCGCCGAGCGGCTGGCGCAGATCTCGGTGAAGACGATCGGCGACCTGCACCGGCTGTCGCTGGTGGACCTGACCAGCCTGGTCGGCCAGGCGCACGGCGCCGGGCTCTACCGGCTGGCCCGGGCGGACGACGACCGTCCGGTGGTGACCGACCGGGAGGCCAAGTCGGTGAGCGCGGAGGAGACCTTCGCCCGCGACCTGACCGACCCGGCCCGGCTGGCCGCCGAGGTCGACGCGCTCGCCCAGCGGGTGGGCAGCCGGCTGCAGCGCTCGGGCACCTCGGGGCGGACGGTGACGCTGAAGGTCCGCCGCTACGACTTCAGCACCCTGACCCGCTCGCAGACCCTGCCGCACGCCGTCGACGACCCGCGGCAGATCGCCGAGGTCGCCCACCGGCTGCTCGCCGCGGTCGACCGCAGCGGTGGCCTGCGGCTGCTCGGCGTCGGTGTCTCCGGGCTCTCGCCGTACGCCCAGGGCGACCTGTTCGCCGAGGTGCTGAGTCCCGTCGAGGGCACCGCCGTCGAGGACGCCGCGGTGGAGGACGCCGCCGGGGGCGGGGCCCCGACCGGGGAGCCGGCGGTCGAGCCGGTGCCGGGCGACCCGGCGCCGGGGCCGGCGGTGGTGGCCTGGTACCCCGGGCAGGACGTCGTCCACCCCGACCTCGGCGCGGGCTGGGTGTGGGGCAGTGGCCTGAACCGGGTGACCGTGCGGTTCGAGGGCCCGCGGACGGCGCCGGGCCCGGTGCGCACCCTGGCCGCCGACGACCCGGCGCTGCAGCCGGCCGACCCGCCGGACTGGACCACCCCCTGATCGGGTGGGGCAGCCCCTTCGGGGCATGCGCCGGGGCCGGTGATCACGACAGACTTCCCGGCGTGCCCCTGGACCGCGAGAACACCCCGGACGACGACGCCCCCGTCGACCCGGCCACCGGGCATGCGCTGACCGAGCGGGCGTTCCGGGCGGCAGCCGGTCGCGGCGACCAGCAGGCGGCGCTGGAGCTCGCCGTGCTGCTGCGCGAGGCGGGCCGGCAGCTGGAGGCCTGGCACTGGGCCCAGCTCGCCGCCGACGCCGGCTCCCGGCCCGCGGCCACCACCCTCGCCTGCTGGCGCTGGGAGGAGAGCCGCGACCCGGCGCTGGAGCCGCAGCTGCGGGCCGGCGCCGAGCACTCCGAGGTCGCCCGCGCCGCGCTCGCCGACCTGCTGCGCAGCACCCGCCGGGTCGAGGAGGCGCGCACCGTGCTCGAGCGCGGCGCCGCCCGTGGTGAGGTGGCCGCCTGGCTGCCGCTGGGCAACCTGTACCGCGACGAGCTGGACGACGTCGTCGCCGCCGAGGCCGCCTACCGGGCCGGCATCGAGGGCGGCGACCTGCACTCCCACCACAACCTCGGCGTGCTGCTGCTCGGCGCCGGCGACGTCGAGACCGCGATCGAGCACTTCTCCATCGCCGCCGCCGGAGGCGACGAGCTGGCCGCGCTGGTGCTGCGCGAGGTCCTCGAGGAGGGCTGAGCCCTCAGGCCGTCACCAGCGGCCGGCGAAGTGGTGCACCGGGCCGTGCCCGGAGCCGACCCCCAGCTCGCCGCCGGCCCGCAGCGCCGCCTGCAGGTAGTCGCGGGCACCCTCGACCAGCGGCGCCCAGCCCGGCTCGTCGCCGGCCAGCCGCGCGCGGGCGGCGAGTGCGGCCAGCGCGGAGGACAACGTGCAGCCGGTGCCGTGCGTCGCCGTCGTCGCCACCCGGGGGCGGCGGGTCTCCAGCACCCCGGTCGCGGTGACCAGCACGTCGACGGAGTCGTCGCCGCCCAGGTGCCCGCCCTTGAGCAGCACGGCGGCCGGCCCCAGCGCCAGCAGCGCGGTCGCCTGCGGGGCGAGCTCGTCGACCGTGGTCGCCGGCGCGACGTCGAGCAGCGCCGCGGCCTCGGGCACGTTCGGGGTGAGCAGGTCGGTCACCGGCAGCAGGTCGGTGCGGACGGCGTCCACCGCGTCCTGCGAGATCAGCCGGTCGCCGCTGGTGGCCACCATCACCGGGTCGCACACCACCGGCCCGGCCGGACGGCCGGCCAGCAGCGCGGCGACCTCGCGCACCACCTCGGCGGTGCCCAGCATCCCCAGCTTGGTGGCGTGCACGGTCACGTCGGCCAGCAGCGTGCGCACCTGCTCGGCCACGAACCCGGCCGGGACGCCGTGCACCCCGGTGACGCCGCGGGTGTTCTGCGCGGTCAGCGCGGTGAGCACCGCGGTGCCGTAGGCGCCCAGCGCGCTGAAGGTCTTCAGGTCGGCCTGGATGCCGGCGCCGCCGCTGGGGTCGCTGCCGGCGATGGTCAGCGCCACGGCCGCGGTCACGCCGGCACCCCGCTCAGCGCGGTGCGCAGCGCCCGGGCCGCAGCCGTCGGGTCGGCCGAGGTGCAGATGTCGGAGACGACGCAGATGCCGTCGACCCCGGTCGCGGCGACCGCGGCGGCGGTGTCCGCGGAGATGCCGCCGATCGCGACCGAGGTCAGCCCGCCGGCCCGCGCCCGGGCGGCCAGCTCCCGGGCGCCGTCGAGCCCCAGCGCCGCACCGGCGTCGGGCTTGGTGGGGGTCGACCAGACCGGGCTGAGCCCGACCAGGTCGACCGTGCCGGCGGGGAGGGCCAGCACGTCGTCCAGCTCGGCCGCGCTGCCCACCGAGACGCCGACCAGCGCGTCGGGCCCGAGCAGCGTGCGCGCCTCGGCGGGCGGCAGGTCGTCGGCGCCCACGTGCACCCCGTCGGCACCGGTGAGCACCGCGATGTCGACGGCGTCGTTCACGATCAGCGCGACCGCCGGCGGCAGCACCACCTGCACCGCGCGGACCAGCGCGAGCAGCTCCCGGTGGCTGGCGGTCTTGTCCCGCACCTGGACGGCGGTGACCCCGCCGGCGACCGCGGCGGTCACCACCTCGGGCACCGACCGCGGGGCGCAGAGCACCGTGTCGGTGACCAGGTAGAGCGTCGGGTCGAAGCCGGCCCTCATGAGCCGCGTACGTCGGCGGCGGCGAGGGCGTCGCCGTCCACGGCGTCCAGCGCATCGAGCCAGAGCGGGGCGAAGGTGCCCGGCCCGGCGGCCCGCGCGGCGGCGGCCTCGGCGGCCAGCGCCACGTGCGCGTGGGCGGCCACCGTGGCGGTCATCAGGTCGCCGGCGGTGGCGACGTAGGCCGCGACCACGCCGCCCAGCGCGCAGCCGGCGCCGGTGGTGCGGGTCAGCAGCGGTGACCCACCGCCCACCCGGACCACCCGCTCGCCGTCGGTGACCACGTCGACCGGCCCGCTGACCGCGACGATGCCCAGCGTCCGGCGGGCCAGCTCCTGGGCCGCCTCCAGCGCCGCCTCCGGGGAGTCGGTGCTCTCCACGCCGCGACCGCCCTTCCCGGCGCCGGCCAGGGCCAGCACCTCCGAGGCGTTGCCCCGGACGACGGTGGGCCGCAGCTCGACCAGGTCGGCGGCGAGCTCGGTGCGGAAGGTGAGCCCACCGACCGCCACCGGGTCGAGCACCCAGGGGCGGCCGGCCTCACCGGCGGCGCGGGCGGCCAGCCGCATCGCCTCGGCCGTGCGCTGGTGCACCGTGCCCACGTTGACCAGGACGGCGGAGGCGACGGCGGCGAACTCGCCGGCCTCGGCGGGCTCGTCGACCATCGCCGGGGCCGCGCCGATGGCCAGCAGGGCGTTGGCGGTGATCGTCTGCACGACCGTGTTGGTGAGGCAGTGCACCAGGGGTGCGGAGTCGCGCAGCGCCGTGGCGGCGGCGCGCAGAGCGGTGGCGTCCACGCCGTGACATCCCTTCGCCAGTGCGAACTGGAGCAGGTTCGACGGGTGTGTTCTCAGTCCCGGGCGGGACACCCCGTGTCAGGCCCGGACGCTAGCACCGCGCCCGGCCGGCCGCGGCCGGTGCGCTCGCTCGGCTTGATCACGAGCCGCTGACCTGCGACTCTGTGCGCCGGACCCAGGAGGAGGGCACGTGGACCCCATCGCCGTGGCCTTCCTCGTCGTCGGCGGGCTGGGCCTGCTCGTGCTCGTCGTCGCACTGCTGGCCGGCGAGCTCGGGGAGATCGGCCCGATCGACGCCGACGGCCCCTTCTCCCTCCCCGCGATCGCCGCGTTCCTCGGCGGGATCGGCTTCGGTGGTGCCGCGGCCACCGCGCTGCTGCCCGCCCTGCCCGGCGCCGCCACCGTGCTGCTGGCCCTGCTCGCCGGGCTGGTGGTGGCGCTCCCGCTGGCCGCCGGCGCCGTCCGGCTGTCGGCGCTGCTGCGCGACATGCCCACCGAGCCGACGCTCACCGCCGACCGGCTGCTCGGTGCCCAGGGGGTCGTCGTCTCCCGGGTGCCCGCCGGCGGGCTCGGCGAGGTGCGGCTCGGTGTGGCCGGCCAGCAGCTCAAGTACCACGCGCGCAGCGACGTGCCGCTGCCCGCGGGCACCCCGGTCTACGTCGTCGACACCCTCACGGAGACCTCCGTGCAGGTCGCCTCCACCGCACCGGAGCCGACCGACCTCTTCCCAGACCCCGGAGGAACCCAGCCGTGACCCTGCTCATCGCCATCGGCGGCATCGCCGTCCTCGTGCTGCTGCTCGTGCTCCTGGTGCTCTCCCGGATCAAGGTCGCCGGGCCGAACCAGGCCTTCCTGGTGACCGGCCGGCAGGGCCGCTCGGTCACCGGCACCGACGGCGCGGTCAGCCGCGACATGTCCGGGCAGAAGGTGGTGATGGGGGCCAGCGTCTTCGTGCTCCCGGTGGTGCAGAAGCTGCACTCGATCGACCTGTCCAGCCGGCGCATCCCGGTCGGCATCCGCGGCGCGGTGAGCCTGCAGGGCGTCAAGTGCGACCTCGAGGGCGTCGCCATCGTCAAGGTCGGCGGCAACGAGGGCGCGATCCGCGCCGCGGCGCAGCGGTTCCTCGCCCAGCAGGAGGGCATCGACACCTTCACCTCCGAGGTGCTGGCCGGTGCGCTGCGGTCGATCGTCGGCCGGCTGACCATCGAGGAGATCATCCGCGACCGGGCCGCGTTCGCCTCCGCCGTCGCCGAGGAGGCGGAGTCCTCGCTCACCGGTCAGGGGCTGGTGCTGGACACCTTCCAGCTGCAGGACATCCAGGCCGAGGGCAGCTACCTGGCCGACCTGGGCCGCCCGGAGGCCGCCCGGGTGCTCAAGGAGGCGTCGATCGCCGAGGCGCGCGCCCGGCAGGCCGCCCAGCAGGAGCAGCTGCTCGCCGACGAGGCGATCGCGGTGGCCCAGCGGCAGCTGCAGCTCAAGCAGGCCGAGATCGACGCGGAGATCGACGCCGCCAAGGCCCGCGCCGCCGCCGCCGGGCCGCTCGCCCAGGCCGCGCAGGACCAGGAGGTGCTGACCGCGCAGGAGAAGGTCGCCGAGCGGACGGCGGCGCTGACCCAGGCGCAGCTGGACACCAAGGTGCGCCGTCCGGCCGACGCCGAGCGGTACCGGGTGGAGCAGGAGGCCGAGGGCCGGAAGAACTCCGCGATCCTCACCGCAGAGGCGCAGCGGCAGGCGACCATCGCCGCCGCCCAGGCCGCTGCCGAGCAGGCCCGGCTGTCCGGTGAGGGCGAGCGGGCCCGCCGCTCGGCGCTGGCCGAGGCCGAGGCGATCGAGGGCGCCAAGCGGGGTGAGGCGGAGAAGCAGCGCCGGCAGGCGATCGCCGACGCGGTCGAGCGGGAGGGCGCAGCGGAGGCCGCCGCGATCCTGGCCCGCGGCAAGGCCGAGGCCGAGTCGATGGACGCCCGGTCCGAGGCGTTCGCCAACTACGGCGAGGCGGCGATCCTCGACCTGCTGGTCAAGGTGCTCCCCGAGGTGGTGGCGGCGGCCTCGGCCCCGCTGTCGGCGGTGGAGAAGATGACCGTCATCTCCGCCGACGGCGCCGGTTCGCTCGGCCGCTCGGTGGCGGCGAACGTGGCCCAGGGCCTGCAGCTGTCCGGTGACCTCACCGGCCTGGACGTCGCCGCGCTGCTCAAGCGGCTGGGCAACGGAGCCGCGGGGAGCGTGGGCGAGGCGGCGCCGGTCACGCGTGTCCCGCTCGACGGCAACGGCACCGCACCGGCGCGCGACTGACGAACCGCAGGCGTTCCCGCGGGAACGCCTGCTGGTCGCTGAGCTGCGGTTCTGTCATACCCCGAGAGCAGCATCGCGGCATGGGTGCACTCGTGGCGGTGGGCGGCGCGTCGGTGGGCGACTCGGCGCTGGGTGGCGAGCCGGGCGAGCGGTCGGTGGCGGAGCTGGCCCGGGAGATCAGGTCCGGCGCGGTGCGCCTGGCAGCGGCGACGGCTGCCTGGCTGCGGCTGGTGGCGGAGTTCGACGCCCGTGAGGGCTGGGGCGAGGTCGGCGTCCGGAGCTGCGCGCACTGGCTGGCCTGGCAGTGCGGGATGGGTCCGGGCGCCGCGCGGGAGCACGTCCGGGTCGCCCGAGCGCTGGGCTCGCTGCCGGTGACGGCGGAGGCGTTCGCCGCCGGCCGGCTGTCGTACTCGAAGGTGCGGGCGATCAGCCGGGTGGCCGACCCCGCCACCGAGGTCGAGCTGGTCGAGCTGGCGCGGCACGCCACGGCCTCCCAGGTGGAGCGAGTGGTGCGGGCCTGGCGCCGGTCGGACGCCGTCGACGAGGGCCGAGTCTCGGAGAAGCGGTCCTTCCAGTGGCACTGGGACGCCGACGGGATGCTGGTGTTGCAGGTCCGGATGGACGGAGAGTCGGGTGCGGCCCTGCTGGCGGCGGTCGAGTCGCTGGTGGAACGGGACACCCGCCGGGAGCGCGCGGCAGCGACCGGGGCGATGGCCACCGGAGAGACGGCGGCCAGGGAGACGGCGGCCACCGAGTGCCCTGCCGACCCCGGGGCGTTCCCTCGGGAACGGGCCAGTGCCCGCCGCTGCCGGGCGCTGGCCCAGCTGGCCGAGGTCGCCGCCGACACCGGCCGGCGAGCGGGCGACCCACCTCGCCGGGAGGTGGTCGTACACGTGGACGCCGACGTGCTGGCCGATGACGCCGCCGCGGGTCGGGCCCACCTGGAGGGTGGGCCGGCACTGACCCCGGCGCAGGTCCGGCGGATGGCGTGCGAGGCGTCGCTGAGCGTCATCGTCGAGCGGCACGGTCAGCCGCTGGCGCTGGGACGCCGTCGACGGCTGGCGACCCGGGCCCAGCGGCGGGCCCTGCTGGCCCGCGACGGCGGCTGCGCGCGACCGGGCTGCACGGAGACCCGGATCGAACGGCTGCACGCCCACCACCTCAGGCCGTGGCGGCTGGGTGGCCGCACCGACGTGTCGGCGATGGTCCTGCTGTGCGACGTCGACCACGGTCTCGTGCACGACGAGGGCATCGTCCTGCGCCTCCGGGGCCCGCAGCTGGTGGCCCACGACCGGGCCGGACAGCAGATCTGGGGCCCGCCCGACCCGGCCTTCGCCGCAGCTCCGGTCATCTCTCCCGCAGGGCAACCGGCCAACGTGCCGCGCCCGCCGCTGACCCTGGTGCCGGACGCCCAGTTGCCGGACGAGATGCCGGCCGGCGGGGAACGGATGGACCTCGGGCACGTGGTCTGGGCGTTGCTGGCACATCGCGACCACCTGCGGCGGACGGCGTCCTGAGTGCTTGCGACGATGAGCCGGTGACCGACGCCCCTCCCCTGCGCACCGCCCGGTTCGCCGAACTGACCCCCGCCGAGCTGTACGGGCTGCTGCGGCTGCGGGTCGACGTGTTCGTCGTCGAGCAGGAGTGCCCCTACCCGGAGCTGGACGGCCGCGACGCCGAACCGACGACCCTCCACCTGTGGTTCGCCGACGACGAGGGCACGGTGCTGTCGACGATCCGGCTGCTGGAGAACGGCGAGGACCGCGCGATCGGCCGGGTGGCCACCGCGGTCCAGGCCCGGGGGCGGGGGCTGTCGGCGCAGCTGGTGCAGCGGGGCATCGAGCTGTGCGAGGGCCGCACGATCGACATCGGCGCGCAGGCGTACCTGGAGTCCTGGTACGAGCGGTTCGGCTTCCGCCGGTCGGGGCCGGACTACCTGGAGGACGGCATCCCACACCTGCCGATGCGGCTGGCCGGCCGGGGCTGACCCGCGCGGACGCTGGGTCACCGGGCCACCCGGAGGGCTGTCACCTGCCCGCAGCGCCCGTCACCCAGCGGAGTGATCTGGTGACCTTGCGTCTTCTCCTGGGGGTGGGCGGGCCCTAGCGTCCAAGGCTCCGAGGTGGCCTCCGCCGGCCGACCTCACCGGAGCCCCGGAGAGAGCCAGGCATGACGAGGGTGCGCCTCCGCCGTCCCAGCCGTCGCGCGACGCGACGGGGCGTCGTCGTGTCCACGGCCGGCGCGCTCGTCCTCGCCGCGGCGCTGCTCTGGCAGACCGCCTACGCGGGCTTCACCGACCAGACCACCGCGCTGCCCGCCAGCATCGGCACCGGCACTGTGGCGCTGACCAACGAGATCGAGGGCATCGCGCCGCTCAGCCTGCCGGCGATGCGCCCGGGCGACAGCGTCACCGAGTGCGTCATCGTCACCTCGACCGGCTCGCTGCCGGCGACCGTGCGGCTCTACGCCCGGGACCGGACGAGCACCGGCGACCTGGCCAGCTACCTCCAGCTCTCCTGGGACGCCGGCACCGGCGGCGGCGTGAACGCCGACTGCGCCGGCTTCCGCTCCGCCGGCACCACGGTCACCACCACGATGGGGTCCTTCGCCACCAGCTGGGCCCGCGGCATCCTGCCCTGGGACACCGCGGGCGGCACCACGGCGGAGACCCGCACCTACAAGTTCACCTTCACGCTCTCGGCCAGCGCCCCGGCGCGGGTCAAGGGCGGCTCGGCCCGGCTCACCTTCGTGTGGGAGGCCCAGAACCGATGACCGCCACCCTCGGTGCCGGCGCCGTCCCGGCCCCCGCGCCCACCTCCTGGCGACAGGGGTGGACGGCGTTCCTGCTCGCCGCCCTCGCCCGCGTGGTGCTCGGCGCCCTCGCCGTGCTGCTCGCGATCTCGGTGCTGCCGGTGCTGGTCGGTTGGCAGTCCAGCGTCGTCCTGTCCGGCTCGATGGCGCCCACGTTCACCGTCGGGGACGTCGCCGTCGTCCGGCCGGTCCCGGCGGACCGGCTCGAGCCGGGACAGGTGCTGCTGGTCGACGACCCCGACTCCCCCGGTGAGCTCCGGCTGCACCGGCTGGTCGCCGTGCAGCCGGCCGGCCTGCAGCTCAAGGGCGACGCCAACGCGGCCGCGGACGGGTCACTGGTCGACCCCGCCGCCGTGCACGGCGTGGTGACCCTCGGCCTGCCGCTGGTCGGTCAGCCGGCGGTGTGGCTGACCCAGGGCCGGGTGCTGCCGCTCGTCGGCACCGGCCTGGGGCTGCTCGCCCTGCTGGCGCTCTCCGTCGCGCACCGGCGTCCCGACGACGACCCACCGGCCCCCGGCCCGTCCGCCCCACCGGCCCGTGCCGGGCGCCGCCGTCGTCCGGCCGTCCGCGGCCTGCGCCGCGGCGCGGTGCTGACCGCCGCCGTCCTGGTGACCGTGTCGCTGCCCGGGTCCGGTGCGGGGTTCTCCGACACCACGGCCAGCCCCGCGCTCACCTTCCCGGTCGCCACCATCTGGAACTGCTCGGACGTCGGCACGGCCAACCGGGCGACCAACTACTACCGGCTCCAGGAGAGCTCCGGTGCGATCGCCGGCAACTCCGGCACGACGGGCGCGGCCGGCAACGCCACCTACCGGGGGGGCGTGGCCCGCCAGGCCGGGGGGCCGGGCTGCGGCAGCGGAGAGGACCGGGCGGTCACCCTCGACGGCTCCTCCGGCTACCTCTCGACCACCCAGGCGGTCACGAACCCGCAGTCCTTCACCACGCAGCTGTGGTTCAGCACCCGGACCGCCCGGGGCGGCAAGCTGATCGGCTTCGGCAACGGCACCAACGGTGACCGGTCCGGCTCCTACGACCGGCACGTGTACATGACGAACGCCGGACAGCTCGTGTTCGGCGTCTACGACGGGACGATCTACACGGTGACCAGCCCGCGCTCCTACAACGACGGGGGCTGGCACCTGATGACCGCCAGCTTCTCGCCGAGCAGCGGGATGCGGCTCTACGTCGACGGCGCCCAGGTGGCCTCCGGCTGGGCGCCGGCGGCGGAGGCCATCACCGGGCACTGGCGGATCGGCTTCGACAACCTCAACACCTGGCCCGCCACACCGACCAGCGAGTTCTTCGCCGGGTCGCTGGCCCACGTGAGCATCTACGACCGGGTGCTGTCGGCGAGCGAGGTGCGGCAGGCCTGGGACATCACCCGCTGACGGCGCCGGTCAGTCGCTGCCGGTCAGCGATGTGGCCGGCAGCCAGTCGGCGTCGAGCAGCTCGGCGATCTGCTGCAGGCCGGCGGTGTCGCCCCCGGCGGTCGAGCCGGTGACCGCGAGGCGCTCCACCATCACCCGGGCGACGTCCTCCTCGACGGTGTCCGCGGCGAAGGCGACCCGCCACGGCGAGACCTGGTGGTCGCGGTGCGTGCGGCCGGTGACCTGGCGGGCGGCGATGCCGGAGAAGCGCGGCTGGTGGAACAGCCCGACCCGTGGCGTCGTCGACGCGGTGCGCCCGCCGGGCAGCTGCTCGCCGGCGTGCAGGCTGATCGAGGCGGTCACGGTGAACACGCACACCGGTGCCTCGCCGGTCTGGAAGCGCAGCCGCTCGGCCTCGACGTCGAAGCGGTCCCGGCCGTAGATCGAGGCCACCGCGATGCCGCCGTCCAGCAGGGCCTCGCGGATCGGGTCGGCGGCGGTCTCGACGAACTCCACCGACACCGCGACCTGCCGGTCGGCCTCCACCTGCGCCTTGACCCAGTCGACCGTCGCCGCCGCCCGGATGAGCCCGGCCTTCTGCCGGAAGCGCAGCAGCGCCGCCCGGCCGCGGGCGGTCTCCCGCTTGCGGCGGGCCAGCTGCATCTCGGCGCGGAACTCCGACCACTCGGCCTCGTACTGCGCGCGCTCGGCCGGGGTCAGCTCGACGGGGGTGCCGGTCACCGACACCGGCCCCCAGGGCGCGGGGCGGTGCAGCGTGGCCGGCGGGTCGGTGTCGGCCAGCCAGCTGCGCAGCCGGGCCAGGTCGGCGCGCCGCTCCTCGGCGTCCTCGGTCCAGCTCCAGCCGTACCGGGCACGTTCCACGTGGAACCCGTGCGCCGCCAGCCGGCTCGGCAGGTCGGCCCACTCCCTCAGCGGTTCCCCGTGGACGGCGGCGAAGTGCGGCGCGAGGTAGGGCAGCTCCAGCGGGGTGTGCGCCGGGGTCGCGGTGGCCAGCAGCACGTAGGGCGCGTCCTTCACCCGCCCGGCGCCGGAGACCGACTTCCAGTGCTTCCACCGCTGGGTCGTGGTGTGCCGCACCATGTGCGCCTCGTCGGCGACCACCACGTCGAACCGGGCGCCGGTCGCCTTCGTCAGCCCGGCCACCTTGCCCAGCCGGTCCCAGGTGGTGACGCACCAGCGCACCCCGCCGTCACCGAAGGCGGCGATCGACCGGGCCCAGTGCGGCACGGTGATCGCGGCCGGCCGGTCGGCGACGACCAGCACCGTACGGACGGGACGCCGACCGGCGATCTGGCCGACGGCGAGGACGGCGGTGCCGGTCTTGCCCACCCCGGGGTCGTCACCGAGCAGGAACATCCGCCCGCCCGCGGCCTCGTGCGCGGCGATGACCGCCGACCCGGTCAGCTGCTCCGGGCGCGGGGACATCGGCCGGGCCGGCGTGATCGGGCGCGGCTCGGCGTTCAGCTCGTCCTCGACGAAGCGCTCGAAGCTGTACGGCGGCGGGTCGTACGGCGCCAGCGCGGCGGGCAGCTCCCGGCCGACGAACACGTGCGCCGACAGGCCGGCGTGCCAGCTGGCCCCCGGCGCCGGCGCGCGGAACGGCACGGCGAGCACCCACACCCGCTCCCCCGGCCCGGCCTGGGGCAGCTCGGCGGTGGCCGCCGGGGCGGCCTTCCGTGGCGCGGCCTTCCGGGCGGTCGGCTTCCGGGTGGTCGTCGTCCGGGTGGTGCTGCGGGTCGAGCTGGTGGAGCGCCGGCGGCGTCCGGGCACGGGGTCCTCCTGGGGCGGCCGTCGGGGTGCCCCGACGCTAACCGCGGGCACCGACGGTCGCGGGCAGCGACATCGGGTCTGGTGGGATGAGGGCATGACCGACGCGATCCGGCTGGCCGCCCGCACGCTCGGCACCACCGGCCCCCGGGTGGTGTTCGTGCACGGCCTGTTCGGCCAGGGCCGGAACTGGACGACGATCGCCAAGGCCCTGGCCGAGGACGGCCACCGGGTCACCCTGCTCGACCTGCCGAACCACGGGCACTCGCCGTGGACCGACCGGGTCGACTACGGCGACATGGCCGAGTTCGTCGCCGCGGAGCTGACGCTGCTGGGCGAGCCGGTGACGCTGGTCGGGCACTCGATGGGTGGCAAGGTGGCGATGCAGCTGGCGCTGCGGTGGCCGGAGCTGCTGCGGGCGCTGGTCGTCGTCGACATCGCCCCGACCGACTACCCGGAGACCGGCGGCCGCACCGACGACCCCGACGAGGAGGCCTCCCCCTTCGCGGCGTTCATCGCCGCCATGCAGGCGATGGACCTCGACGCGCTGGAGACCCGCGAGGACGCCGACCAGGCCCTGCGGGCGGCCGTGCCGAGCACGATGGTGCGGTCGTTCCTGCTGCAGAGCCTGGTGCGGGACGGTGTCGGGGCCGGCCAGGGCTGGCGGTGGCGGCTGAACCTGGAGACGCTGGCCCGCGACCTGGGCGAGCTGCGCCGCTTCCCCGACCCGCCGCCCGGGGCCACCTTCGACGGCCCGGTGCTGTGGATCGCCGGCGCCAACTCGACCTACGTGCTGGACGACGACCGGCCGCGGATGGACGAGCTGTTCCCCACCACCCGGCTGGTGCGGGTGAAGAACGCCGGGCACTGGGTGCACTCCGAGCAGCCCGAGGTCTTCCTGGAGACCGTGCGCCGGTTCCTGGCGCAGGTGGAGGGATGACCTGGCCCCGGCCGGTGCCGCTGATCGGTGACGGCACCGCGGCCTCCGAGCGGGCCGCCGACCCCACCGGCTGGGCGCTGCCGGCCGACGACCGGGCCGGGCTCTACCGGGCGATCGAGGCCCGCCGCGACATCCGCCGCTACCGCCCCGACCCGGTGCCCGACGAGGTGCTCACCCGGGTGCTCACCGCCGCCCACCAGGCGCCCTCGGTCGGGCACAGCCAGCCGTGGCGGTTCGTCGTCGTCCGGGACGCCGCGGTGCGCGACACCGCCGCCGTGCTCACCGACCGCGAGCGGCTGCGCCAGGCCGCCCAGCTCGAGCCGGACGCCGCGGCCCGGCTGCTGGACCTGCAGCTGGCCGGCGTCCGGGAGGCACCGCTGGGCGTCGTCGTCTGCTGCGACCGGCGCGCGCCGGCGGCCGGGGTGCTGGGTCGGGCCACCTTCCCCGACGCCGACCTGTGGAGCTGCGCCGCGGCGATCCAGAACCTGTGGCTGGCTGCCCGCGCGGAGGGGCTGGGCCTGGGCTGGGTGACCCTGTTCCGCCCCGACGAGCTCGCCGCGCTGCTGGGGCTGCCCGAGGGCGTGGTCACCCTGGGCTGGCTGTGCCTGGGCTGGCCGGACGAGCGGCCGCCCGCACCCGGCCTGGAGCGGGCCGCCTGGTCGCGCCGGCAGCCGCTGGCCGACGTCGTCCTCACCGACCGGTGGCCGACCGGGGACGTCGCCGCTCCCCCGTCCCGGCTGCGGGCACCCGAGCCCGAGGCCGTGGTCGCTGCCCGGGACGCCGCCGACCGGCTGCTCACCCCGCCCGGGTCGCTCGGCGTGCTCGACCGCGCCGTCGACCGTGCGGTGGCACTGGGGCGCCCGGCGCTGCCCGGCGGCGTGCTGGTGCTCGCCGCCGCCGACCACCCGGTCGCCGCCCGCGGCGTCTCGGCGTACCCCGCGTCGACCACCCGGGACGTCGTGACGGCGGCGGTCGCCGGGGAGGCGCTGGGCGTGACGGCCGCCCGCTCGGCCGGTCTGGGCGTCGTCGTGGTGGACGCCGGCGTCGCCGGGCCACCGGTGCCCGGCGCGGTGCCGGCACGGGCGACGGGTGCACGCGGTGACCTGGTGGACGCGGCCGCGCTCACCCTCGCCGACACCGATCGGCTCGTCGCCGCCGGTCGCCGGCTGGGCGCCGAGCACGGTGCCGCGACCGGGCTGGTGGCGCTCGGGGAGGTCGGCGTCGGGAACACCACCGTCGCCGCCACGCTGGCCGCTGCGTTGTTGCACGTGGAACCGGACGCCGTCACCGGCCTCGGCGCCGGGGTGGACGCGGCGATGCTCGAGCGCAAGCGGGCGGTGGTGGCCGCGGCGCTCGGGCGGGCCGGCAGCGACCTGGAGCCGATGCGCGCGCTCGGCGAGCTGGGCGGCCCGGAGTTCGCGGTGCTCGCCGGGGTGGTGCTGGGCGCGGCCGAGGCCGGGGCGGTCGTGGTCCTCGACGGGTTCGCCACCTCGGTGGCCGCGCTGGTCGGCGTCCTGCTGGAGCCGGCCGCGCAGGCGTCGCTGGTCGCCGGGCAGCGCAGCCGGGAGCGGGGCCACGAGGCGGTGCTGCACGCGCTGGGCTGCGAGCCGCTGCTGGACCTGCGGCTGCGCGCCGGCGAGGGGGTGGGCGCGGTGCTCGCGGCCGGCCTGCTGCGCCAGGGCTTCCTGCTGCGCCAGAAGACCGCCCGCGTCGACCGCTGACCGGGAGCTGTGGACCGTGGCTCCGGCTGTGGAGAGTGGCCGCGTCGACCGCTCCGGGTCGTGCTCCGATCGCTGCTCCTGAGAGGAGCAGTGATGACCTGGTCGATCGACCCACACCCGTTCCGGACCCCGGTCCGGGCCGAGCGTCCCGGCAGCATGCCCGAGGTCGGGACGCTGCTCGACCTGCCTCCGATGTCCCCGGTGCGCGGCCGCCGGAGCCCGGACCAGCTGGAGGAACGGGTTCGCGGCTGGCTGAGCACGCGCCCGGTCCGCGACCCGGAGGTCTCCTGGCGGCGGTGCGCGCGAGTGTTCGACCGCAGCGGGCTGTGGCCGCTGCTGGCCGGCCGGGTCGACGAGCACCCGTACGTCGACGATGATCCGGCGTCCCCGAGCGGCCCGGCGGAGGCCGCCGCCGTGCTCGAGCAGTGCTGGCAGGGCTGCACGCCCGTTGGTGCCGACGGCGCCCGACTGCCCCACCCCCCGTGGCCGGGCCTGGCTCCGGGGCGCGGAGCCACGGGCGAGCGCGGCGTGCTCTTCACCTCCGAGCACGAATTCCCGCGGCTCGGCGGCCTGCTGCTGGTACCAGCCACCCGCCCCGCGGACGCGGTGGCCCAGCTGGGCTGGTCGGGGGCAGCCAACTGGTCGCTGACCAGTGCGTCGATCTCTGCGGTGCTCCGGTCCTGGGAGGACCGCTTCGGTGCCTACCTGGTGGGCATCGGCGCTGCGACGCTGGACCTGGTCGTCCTGCGGCCGCCGGTGACTGCTCGCCAGTGCGAGCTGATGGCGGCCGAGCACCACGCATTCTGCCCAGACAACCACGTCCCGCAGACCGGGTTCGACGACCAGCCGATCAGCCACGGCGACCACGCCGCCCGGTTGCGGAGGGCGACGACGTGGCACTTCTGGTGGGACTGACGCCGACCCGATGCGGTTGCGCTGGACGCCGGTCGCTGGTCGGTCCACGCTGACGTGGTGGGCCAGGAATGGGTGCGGCACCGGCCACACCCGGCCCTGCGCGGGCTGGTCGCCGAGGCCACCGGGTACCGGCAGGACGGGCTCACGCCCGGTGTGCACCGGGGGCTCCCCTCCCCCGCGCTGACCCTGATCGTCACCCTCGACGACCCGCTGGAGATGGCCGCCCACTCGGATCCCCGGCAGTCCCCGGGCCGGTACGCCGCGCTCGTCGGCGGGCTGCACACCGGACCGGCCCTGATCGCCACCGGTACCCGGCAGGCCGGCATCCAGCTGTCGCTGACGCCGGCGGGCGCCCGTGCGCTGCTCGGTGTTCCCGCGGGTGCGCTCGGGTCGCGGGACGAACACCTCGGGGACGTGCTCGGCGAGCCGGCCGCCGAGCTGGTCGATCGGCTCCGCATGGCCCGGACCTGGCCGGACCGGTTCGCCGCGGTGGACGACGTCCTGCGCCGGTTGGCTGTCCGTGCGGCACCGGGAGCCTGCCCCGAGCTGGCCCACGCCTGGCGGCTGACGACGGGATCGGGCGGCCGGCTGCCGGTGGCGACCGTCGCCCGGACCGTCGGGTGGTCCGAGCGTCACCTCCGCCAGCGGTTCACCGCCGAGTTCGGGCTGGGCCCCAAGGAGGCTGCCCGGGTGGTGCGCTTCGACGCGGCCCGTCGTCTGCTCGGATCGGCGGTCGCCCGCGGCGAGGAGACCGACCTGGCCGGACTCGCCGCCGTCGCCGGGTACGCCGACCAGGCGCACCTGACCCGGGAGTGGCGGGAGCACACCGGGCTCCCGCCCCGCCGGTGGCTGGCCGCTGAGCACCAGCAGCTCCGCGCCGACGCCGACGACCTGCTCCGATTCGTCCAAGACGGCCGGCCCGCCATGCCGTCAACCTGAGCGCATGACCGATCCGACTCCCGCACCCACCGTCTGGCCCGCCTTCCGCGCCCGCGACGCCCGTGCGCTCATCCGCTTCCTGGTCGACGCCCTCGGCTTCGAGGAGACCGCTGTCCACGGCGAAGGCGACACGGTCGCCCACGCGCAGCTGGACTGGCCGCCCGGCGGCGGGGTGATGCTCGGCTCCGTGCGCGACGTGCCCGGCGACCCATGGCCGGCACAGCCCGGCACGGCCGCCGCCTACCTGGTCAGCGACGACGTGGACGCGGTGCACGCCCGGGCGCTCGCCGTCGGCGCTCAGGTGGTGCAGGAGCCGCACGACACCGACTACGGCAGTCGCGAGTTCGCCGTCCGTGACCCCGAGGGCAATCTGTGGAGCGTTGGCGACTACCGCGGCGAGCCGCGCCGGGGGTGAGCCGGCTCGAGCGGGTCCACGCCCCTGTGGCCGGCCCGCCGGCCGGCCGGAGGTCGGTGCCGGGGGCTCCGAACGGACTTGTGGTCGAGGGGCCGTCCACCGGGGCGGTGCACGCAGGTGCCGCGACCACGGGGGACGAGCAGATGAGCCAGGACGACGGCCACGACCACGAGGCCCATCGGCGGCAGGCCGAAGTTCCCCATGGCCAGCAGCCCCACGGCCAGGTCACGCAGCCGTACGGTCCGCAGCCCTACGGTCCGCCGCCGTACGGGTACGGCTACCCGCCGCCGCAGCGCACCAACGGGCTGGCCATCGCCTCCATGGTGCTCGGTATCGTGTGGATCTACTGGATTGGCAGCATCCTCGCGCTGGTCTTCGGCTACGTGGCGAAGAAGCAGATCCGGGAGCGCGGCGAGGGCGGTGGTGGCATGGCGACCGCGGGGATCGTGCTCGGCTGGGTCGGCGTGGGGGTCTTGTGCATCCCCCTGGTGTTCGCCATCGCCGCCCGGGTGGGCTGACGGCCGGCCGCTGATCAGCCGAACAGGCCCCGGACGTCGTCGGCGGTGAGTGCGCCTGAGGCGAGTGCGCCGTCGTCGACGACCTGCTCGAACAGCGCCTGCTTGCGGGCCTTGAGCTCCATCACCTTCTCCTCGATGGTGCCGACGGCCACCAGGCGGTAGACGATCACCGTCTTGTCCTGGCCGATCCGGTGCGCCCGGTCGACGGCCTGCGCCTCGCTCGCCGGGTTCCACCACGGGTCGAGCACGAAGACGTAGTCGGCCTCGGTGAGGGTCAGCCCGAAGCCGCCGGCCTTGAGGCTGATCAGGAACACCGGCGCCGTTCCGGTGCGGAACTGCCCGATCGCGGCGTCGCGGTCGCGGGTGCGGCCGTCCAGGTACACCCAGTCGATGCCCTCGGCGGTGAGCCGGTCGCGGATGCCGCGCAGGAAGCGGGTGAACTGGCTGAACACCAGCACCCGGTGGCCCTCGGCGACCACCTCGCGCAGGTGCTCGAGGAAGGCGTCGGCCTTGCTGGAGCGGACGTCGGCGTAGCCCGGGTCGACCAGCACCGGGTCGAGGCTCAGCTGCCGGAGCAGGGTCAGCGACCGGAAGATCGTCATCCGGTTCTTCTGCATGTCGTCGACCAGGCCGAGCACCTTGCTGCGCTCCCGCTGCAGGTGGGTCTGGTACAGCTTCTCGTGGCGTGGGTTGAGCACCACCTCCAGCACCTGCTCCTGCTTGGGCGGCAGCTCGGCGGCGACCATCTCCTTGGTGCGCCGGCGCATCAGCGGGCGGATCCGGCGGCGCAGCACGGCCAGCTTCTCCGCGTCGCGGTCCCGCTCGATCGGGATGCGGTACTGCTCGGTGAACCGCTCCGGGTCGGGGAACAGCCCGGGCGCGACGATCGACATCAGCGACCAGACGTCCATGACGCTGTTCTCCAGCGGGGTGCCGGTCAGCGCCAGCTTCACCGGCGCCGGCAGCCGGCGGGCGCACTGGTAGGTGCGGGCCTGGTGGTTCTTCACGAACTGGGCCTCGTCGAGCACCAGCGCGCGCCACGGCATCGCCGTCCACGCGTCCTCGTCGATCCGGAAGAGGGCGTAGGAGGTGACGACGACGTGCGCCGCGGCCACCTGCTCCTCCAGGGCCCGGCCGCGCTTGCGCTCGGTCTCCTCGACGGTGACCACCCGCAGGCCGGGGGCGAACCGGGCCGCCTCCCGCGCCCAGGTGGAGACCACGCTGGTCGGCGCCACGACCAGGGCCGGGGCGTCGTCCAGGTCGCCGGCCTCGTGCGCCCGCACCAGCAGCGCGAGGGTCTGCAGGGTCTTGCCCAGCCCCATGTCGTCGGCGAGCACCCCGCCGAGGCGGTGGTCCCAGAGGAAGGCCAGCCAGCCGTAGCCCTCGTGCTGGTACGGCCGCAGCTCGGCGGCCAGCCCGGCCGGCACCGGCGGCGGCTCGGCGTGCTCGGCGTCGATCAGCCCGCGCACCTCGCGGGTCCAGCGCTCGCTCTGCTCCTCGACCACGCCCAGCCCGAGCAGCTGCTCCCACAACCCGGCCTGGAAACGGCTCACCTTCACCCCGTCGCCGGGCACGTCCTGCAGCGCCCGGGCCTCCTCGATCAGCAGCCGCAGCTGCTCGAACTCCGGCCGCTGCAGGGAGAAGTACGTGCCGGACAGCAGCACCAGCCGGGTGCGCCCTGCGGCGAGTGCCTTGTAGAGGGTCTCGAAGGGCACGCTCTGGCCGTCCACGCTCACCGAGACGCCCAGGTCGAACCAATCGGACTCCCGGCTGTCGCGGGTGGTGAAGCTGATCTGCGGCGCCGCGGTGTTCGGCCGATAGTCCGGTGGGGTGCCCACCAGCGTCACGTCGACGTCGGGTGCGGCGTGCAGCTCGGGCAGCACCTCGGTGGTGAACTCCAGTGCCTCCACCCGGGCCAGCTCGGTGCTCACCGCGAGCGGGCCGTCCGGCGTCCAGAGCTCGGGGAGCGCGGCGACCGGGCCGGGCAGCGCGTCGACCAGTTGCTGCTCAGCGGCGGGGTCGCGGCCGTCGCCCGGCGCGGACGGGGCGCCCGGGGTGAACGCCCGTTCGCCGTAGCGGACCGTCCAGGCCAGGCAGACCGTGTCGTCGCCGGGGTAGTGGACCTCGACGGCCAGCCGCGGCCGAGGCACCTCGGGCAGCGGCACCGAGCCGTCGCCGGAGATCACCGGGACCGCCTGCCGCAGCCCCGGGTACCAGTCGCGCAGGAACCGGTCGACGTCGCCGGGCGGGATGTCGATCCGCCCACCGCGGGCCACCAGCCCTGCCAGCACCGGCGGCACCGCCCGGTCCAGCCGGGCCAGCACCAGCCCGGGGATGTCGCCGTCCGCGCCGACGGGGCCCTCCACGGACACCCCGTGCGGGGGCATCCCGAGGAAGGAGAGCCGGGCGGGGTCGACGCTGCGGCCGTCGAGCTGCAGCACCGCGGACAGCTCGGCGGGCCCGCCGCCGCTGCGCAGGTCGACGGCGACGTCCGCCGGCTGCTGCGCGAGCAGCACCGGCCGGGCCACCCGGTCGGCGGTGACCAGCGGGACGCCGTCGGCCACCGCCTCGGCGAGCAGCCGCCACAGCCCGGGGCCGAACTCGTGCAGGTACACGTCGGCCGGCGCGTAGGACCAGTACTGGTTGCGGGCCGCCTGGTGGGTGGCGTGCAGCGCGCGCATCGCGGCGAGGTGGCCTGCGTCCCAGCCGGCCTGGGTGCTGTCGTACTGCAGCTGCCGCCAGGAGACGCCGCTGCGCACCCACTGCTCGCGTTTCCCGGGCACCACGGGCCGCAGCCGGATCAGCCGCTGCCGGGTGCCCGGTGCGGCGACCGACGCGCGCCCCCGGCCGGGCTCAGGCTCGACCAGCTCGAACTGCAGGCCGATCGGCACGGACGCCAGCGCCGGCCGGCCGGCGGAGGTGACCAGCTCGGCGAGCTCCTCCTCCCAGCTGCGCGGGGCGGACTGCCCCGGACGCGGCCCGCCGGCGGCACGCTGGATGTCCGGGCGCAGGTGCAGCAGCACCGCCACGGCGTGCTTGCAGTCGTCGCCCACCGGGCAGGTGCAGGCCGCCGCCCAGCCCACCCGGCCGCCCTCGGTGCGCACCACCGTCGTCCGGTAGGGCTCGGGCTCGCCGCCCTGGACCAGACCGGTCAGTCGGCGGGCATCGTCGCCCACCCGGACGTCGAGCACGCTGCGGCTCGCGTAGGGCCGCGCCCGGTCGAGCACGTGCTTGCCGACCGCCTCGGTCAACGCCGCGTCGGTGACCATCTCCCGCCAGTCCCCGAGCACCCGACCAGGCTACGACCGCCCACCGACAGAGCGACCCAGGTCGCGGCGACCGGGCTGTCGGCGCGAAGATCAGCCCATGAGCTCCGACCGCGCCGGCCAGCCGGCCCAGCCCTCCGACCTGGTCGACGTCCCACACCTGGTCACCGCCTACTACTCGGTGCAGCCCGACGCGGAGGACCCCGACCAGCAGGTCACGTTCGGCACGTCGGGGCACCGCGGGTCCTCGCTGGACGGCGCGTTCAACGAGGCGCACATCCTGGCCACCACGCAGGCGATCTGCGAGTACCGGGCGCAGCAGGGCTTCGACGGCCCGCTGTTCGTCGGCCGGGACACCCACGGGCTCTCCGAGCCGGCCTGGGTCAGCGCCCTGGAGGTGCTCGCCGCCAACGACGTCACCGTGCTCGTCGACTCCCGCGACGGCTACACCCCGACCCCCGCGGTGAGCCACGCGATCCTCACCGCCAACCGGGGGAGGACCAGCGGGCTGGCCGACGGCATCGTCGTCACCCCGTCGCACAACCCGCCGCGCGACGGGGGGTTCAAGTACAACCCGCCCTCGGGCGGCCCGGCCGACACCGATGCGACCGGCTGGATCGCGAAGCGGGCCAACGAACTGCTGATCACCGGCCTGGACGGCGTGCGGCGGATCCCGTTCGCCCGGGCCCGCGCCGCCGCGCAGTCCTACGACTTCCTGGGCAGCTACGTCGACGACCTGCCGAACGTGCTGGACCTGGCCGCTGTGAGGCACGCCGGCGTTCGCATCGGCGCCGACCCGCTGGGCGGGGCGAGCGTCGCCTACTGGGGGGAGATCGCCGAGCGGCACGGCCTCGACCTGACCGTGGTCAACCCGCTGGTGGACGCCACCTGGCGGTTCATGACGCTGGACTGGGACGGCAAGATCCGGATGGACTGCTCCTCCCCCTCGGCGATGGCCTCGCTGATCGGGCAGAAGGACCAGTTCTCGATCGCGACGGGCAACGACGCGGACGCCGACCGGCACGGCATCGTCACCCCCGACGGCGGACTGATGAACCCCAACCACTTCCTCGCCGTGGCGATCTCCTACCTGTTCAGCCACCGGCCGGAGTGGGGCGCCGGCACGGCGGTCGGCAAGACGCTGGTGTCGTCGTCCCTCATCGACCGGGTGGTCGCCGACCTCGGGCGGCAGCTGGTCGAGGTGCCGGTCGGGTTCAAGTGGTTCGTGCCTGGGCTGCTCGACGGGTCGGTCGGCTTCGGCGGCGAGGAGTCGGCGGGCGCCTCGTTCCTCCGCCGCGACGGCGGGGTCTGGACGACGGACAAGGACGGCATCCTGCTCGCCCTGCTGGCCTCGGAGATCCAGGCGGTCACCGGCAGCTCGCCCTCGCAGCTGCACGCGTCACTGACGGAACGGTTCGGCGCCTCGGCCTACGCCCGGGTCGACGCCGCGGCCACCCGGGAGGAGAAGGCGGCGCTCGGCAAGCTCTCCCCCGAGGCGGTCACCGCCACCGAGCTGGCCGGCGAGCCGATCACCGCCAAGCTCACGACGGCCCCCGGCAACGGTGCGGCGATCGGCGGGCTGAAGGTCACCACCGAGAACGCCTGGTTCGCCGCCCGCCCGTCCGGCACCGAGGACGTCTACAAGGTCTACGCCGAGTCCTTCCAGGGCCCCGACCACCTCGCCCAGGTGCAGGAGGAGGCCAAGGCCGTCGTATCCGCGGCCCTCGCCGGCTGACGGGCCCACCGTTCTACGAGGTCCACAGCGATGTCCTACCCGAGGCCGACCACCTGGCTCGGGTGCAGGAGGAGGCCAAGGCCGTCGTCCCCGTCGCCCTTTGGCCCCTGACACCCGAGGGGCGGCCCCTGCACGCAGCACGGGCCCGCGGGTGGACTCCCGCGGGCCCGTGCTGGTCAGCTGCTGGTGCGTGACCGGCAGGCTGTCACCGCTGCCGGGCCACCTCCCGCGCCTCCTCGATCAGCCAGTCGGCGTCTGCCGGGGTGAGGTACCCGGCGTCCTCCAGGTCGCGGACGTTCTGCCTGACCTGCCGCACGTAGTCCCGCGGCTTGGGGTAGAGCGCGTCGATGGTGGCCTCGTCGAAGGGCACCTCGTAACCGGCGATGTAGCAGAACGACGCTCCGGTGGCCGTGCCGTACCAGGTGCTCCGCGGGACGTCGAGGTAGGGCGAGCGCAGGCCGCCCTGCACGTTGCCGAACTCGTCGAGGACCGGCTCGCCGTAGCGCACGACGATCGGGTTGGACCTGGGCGGGGCGACGCCGTCCCGCACCCAGAGGTCGAGGTTCCGCAGCGCGGCGTCGAAGAAGATCGCGCTGGGGAACCGGCTCCGCGGGCCCTGGTCGCAGGCCACCGGCGGTACGGTCCGGCCGGCCGCGACGATGTCCGCCGAGGACGCGGAGTAGTACAGCTCGTCCGGGGTCGCGTGACCGGCGCCGGCCATCTCGTAGTGCCGGAACTGGTCCGGCGCGACGTCGCTGTCCGGACGGCGTGAGCCGATGCCGCGGAGGTAGTCCGACTGCGACATCAACTGGATCACCGGGACACCGATCCCGTACAGGTCCCGGCGGGGGTCGTCGACCGGCGGCGCGGCCTCGCACTGGTTCATCGGGTAGGCGCCGGCGAAGGCACCGCCGGCCACCCCGAGGAGGTAGCCGTCGTAGGTGGGGCCGCCCTGGGCCGCCACGACGAGCGGGTGAACCGCCTTCATGTAGTTGATCAGGTAGCCGCCGGTCTGCGAGTAGCCGAAGCCGTAGGCGTGCTGCACCTGCGTCTCGGACCCACCGTAGGTGAGCGGGTTGGAGGTGTCGTCCTCCCGGAGCCAGTTGCCCACCTGGGTGAAGATGTCCCAGACCAGGCCGTTCTCGGTGGCCTGCGTGGTGTCCGCCGGCAGCGGTGTCTCCGGCGTGGCGGGATCCGCGTCGGCGTCCACCGTCGAGCAGTTGGCCGGGTCGCTGACAGGGAGCGGGTTGGCGAAGGAGAGCGGCCCATAGCGCTCGGGATCGAAGTTCTTCAGCGCCTCGACCGCGACGGGCTTCGCGGTGATCCCCACCCACGCGTCCCCGTTCTCGACCAGCTGCCGGTTGGCCACAGCCCAGCCGATGTTCAGGTCGAAGAGGTTGGACGGGTTGAGCATCTCCACGACGACGTTGCCGCTGAAGTGCGCGCCCTCCGCGGGGCGCCGCACCAGGACCCGGGTGGTGTAGGGAGCGTCGGCGGTGCGCACGACCGCCGGCGCGTCCTCCGGCCAGCTGTACACGTTGGACGTGCCGCTGGCCAGGAACTCCTCCTCGACGTAGCCGGACGCTGCCAGGTCCTCGGGGACCTCTGTCCGGTCCGCGGCCCCGAAGGGGTAGGACTCGTCCGTGACCGGCAGGGGACCGGTGACGTCGGCGGCCGTGCCGAACACCGTCGGCGGGTCCTCCTGGGGGGTGGCCGAGGCGGCCGGTGCGACCGCGCCGGTGAGGCCTGCGGCCACGGCCATCGTGAACAGCGACTTCGGTAGTGCAGCCTTCATGATCGATGCTCTTCCTTGAGTCTCGTGCATGTGCGTTTCGATGCCCGCGGTGCGGGCCCTGCGACGAACTCCTCCCCCGGGTGCACCCCGTCATCGACCGGTGGCGGGGTGCAGGCCCGCCGGAGACTGCTCCGACCGGCCTGCACCCTGGCACCGTGCTGGGCCCCGCGGTCAGCTCTCGCGAGCCGCGGGGCACCGGCCGGCTCAGCTGACGTCGTCGTCGACCCAGTCCAGGGACTTGGTGACGGCCTTCTGCCAGTTGCGGTAGTTGCGCTCCCGCTCGTCGTCGGCCATCTGCGGCTCCCAGCGCTTGTCCTCGGCCCACTTGGCGGTGAGCTCGTCGAGGTCGGACCAGAAGCCGACGGCGAGCCCGGCCGCGTAGGCCGCGCCCAGTGCCGTCGTCTCGGCGATCTGCGGCCGGATCACCGGGACGCCGAGCAGGTCGGCCTGGAACTGCATGAGCAGCTCGTTGCCGACCATGCCGCCGTCCACCCGCAGCTCGGTGAGGTCGACGCCGGAGTCGGCGTTCATCGCGTCCAGCACCTCGCGGGTCTGGTAGGCGGTGGCCTCCAGGACGGCGCGCGCGAGGTGGCCCTTGTTGACGAACCGGGTGAGCCCGACGACGGCGCCGCGGGCGTCGGAGCGCCAGTGCGGGGCGAACAGCCCGGAGAACGCCGGGACGAAGTAGGCGCCGCCGTTGTCGTCGACCGAGCGGGCGAGGTCCTCGATCTCCGGGGCGTTCTTGATCATGCCCAGGTTGTCGCGGACCCACTGCACCAGCGAGCCGGTGACCGCGATCGACCCCTCCAGCGCGTAGACCGGCTTGGCGTCACCCAGCTGGTAGCACAGCGTGGTGAGCAGGCCGTTCTGCGACGGGACGGCCTCCTCGCCGGTGTTGAGCAGCATGAAGTTGCCGGTGCCGTACGTGTTCTTGGCCATGCCCTTGGTGAAGCAGACCTGGCCGAACGTGGCCGCCTGCTGGTCACCGAGCGAGCCGGCGATCGGCACCCCGGCCAGGAAGCCGGCCTTGCGGCCCTTGCCGTACTCCTCGGAGTTCGACCGGATCTCCGGGAGCATCGACATCGGGATGCCCATCTCCTCGGCGATGTCGGCGTCCCAGGCCAGCTTGCGGTAGTCCATCAGCATGGTGCGGGAGGCGTTGGAGACGTCGGTGAGGTGCAGCCCGCCGTCGGCGCCGCCGGTCATGTTCCAGATCAGCCAGGAGTCGATGGTGCCCATGAGCAGGTCGCCGCGCTCGGCCTTCTCCCGGGCGCCGTCGACGTTGTCCAGGATCCAGCGGACCTTGGGGCCGGCGAAGTAGGTGGCCAGCGGGAGGCCGACCTTGTCCTTGTACCGGTCGGCGCCGCCACCGAGGGCACCGAGCTCCTCGATGATCTTCGTCGTCCGGGTGTCCTGCCAGACGATGGCGTTGTAGACCGGCTGGCCGGTGTTCTTGTCCCACACCACCGCGGTCTCCCGCTGGTTGGTGATGCCGACGGCGACGATGTCGGAGTTGCTCGCGTTGCCGCGGGCGAGGGCCTGGCCGACGACCTCGCGGGTGTTGGTCCAGATCTCGTTGGCGTCGTGCTCGACCCACCCGGCGCGCGGGAAGATCTGCTGGTGCTCCTTCTGGCCGACGGAGACGACCTTGCCGTCGTGGTCGAACAGCATGCAGCGGGTGCTGGTGGTGCCCTGGTCGATGGCGGCTACGTACTGGGCCATGGGGGTTCCTCCTGGAGACGGAGGGGCCAAAATCGCGACTTTGGCCCCGAGAGGGGTCGGGTCAGAGGTTGACGTGGGCGAGGCCGCCGGCGATCACGGCGCCGATGAGCGGGCCGACGATCGGCACCCAGGCGTAGCCCCAGTTGCTGTCGCCCTTGCCCTTGATGGGCAGGACGGCGTGGGCCAGCCGCGGCCCGAGGTCACGGGCGGGGTTGATGGCGTAGCCGGTGGGGCCACCGAGCGAGGCGCCGATGCCGACGACGAGCAGAGCGACGGCCAGCGGGCCGATCTCGGTCGGGGTGTCGCCGAACCGGAGCACGATGTAGACCAGCACGAAGGTGCCGACGACCTCGGTGACCACGTTGTCCTTGATGGTGCCCATCGCCGGCCCGGTGGCGAAGGTGCCCAGCTGGGTGCCGGCGGCGTCGGGGTCGTTGTAGTGCCCGTAGTAGGCCAGGTAGGCCACGACCGCGCCGAGGAAGGCGCCGATGAGCTGGGCGGCGAAGTACACCAGCGTGCTGGTGAGGGTGACGGGCACGCCGGGGGCGTACTCGTCGGCGCCGCTCACCAGCAGCCCGACGGTGACCGCCGGGTTGATGTGGGCCCCGGACGAGGCGGCGGCGAAGACGCCGGCGAAGACCGCCAGCCCCCAGCCGAAGATGATGACGATCCAGCCGCTGTTGTTGCCGTTGGTCTTGGGCAGCACGACGTTGGCGACGACGCCCACGCCCAGCAGGATCAGGATCCCGGTACCGAGTACTTCACTCCCGAAGACGGTCCAGAGACCGACGGTGTCCACGTGTAGGCGCTCCTCGCAACGGGTCCGCAGCTCTGCGGACCGTGGGTGGGTCCGGACCGGCCTGTGGTGATGATCACCTCGGGCCGTCCCGTGCGAGGACCGTAGGAGCCGGGTGTGAGCCGGACAACACGCCGGGTCCGACATCGTCGGACAGCTTGCGGTGACGGTGGGTCGCCACCGGTCAGGGGGCGCCCCACGCGATGCTCAGCTCCACCGCGCGCTCCCACCGCGGGTACTCCGCGGTGAGCGCCAGCGACCGCACTGGGGACGGCGTCCACTGCGCCGCCCGGTGCCAGTTGCGGCGCAGTGCCGCCACGTCGGACCACACGCCCACCGCCAGCCCGGCGGCGTAGGCGGCCCCCAGCGACACGGTCTCCCCCACCATCGGGCGCACCACCGGGGTGTCGAGGGCGTCGGCGACGAACTGCATCAGCAGGTTGTTGGTGGTCATCCCGCCGTCCACCCTCAGCGCCGGCAGGCTCAGCCCGGAGTCCGCGGCCATCGCCTGGACGACGTCCCGGGTCTGCCAGCCGGTGGCCTCCAGCACCGCCCGGGCCAGGTGGCCCTTGGTCACGTAGGAGGTGAGCCCGGCGACCAGGCCGCGTGCCTCGCCCCGCCAGTGCGGGGCGAGCAGGCCGGAGAACGCCGGGACGACGTAACAGCCGCCGTTGTCGGCGACCGTGCGGGCCAGCGTCTCCACCTCGGCCGCCGAGCTGATCATCCCCAGGCCGTCGCGCAGCCACTGCACCAGCGCGCCGGCCACGGCGACCGAGCCCTCCAGCGCGTAGTGCACCGGCTCGCCGGCCAGCTGGTAGGCGACCGTGCTGATCGACCCCGACCGGGTGCGCACCAGCTCGGTGCCGGTGTTCTGCAGCAGGAAGCTGCCGGTGCCGTAGGTGCACTTGGCCTCGCCGGGGGCGAAGCAGGCCTGCCCGAACAGCGCCGCCTGCTGGTCGCCCAGCGCGCCGGCGATCGGCAGCGCCGGCGACAGCGCGGTGGCCAGCCCCAGGACGCCGACCGACGGGCGGATCTCCGGCAGCATCGCCGCCGGGATGCCGAAGAAGGCCAGCAGGTCGGGGTCCCAGCGGCAGCTGCGCACGTCCATCAGCAGCGTGCGGCTGGCGTTGGTCACGTCGGTGACGTGCACCCCGCCGTCCGGGCCGCCGGTGAGGTTCCAGATCAGCCAGGTCTCCATCGTGCCGAAGAGCAGCTCACCCCGTTCGGCGCGCTCCCGGGCGCGGGGCACGTGGTCGAGGATCCAGCGCAGCCGCGGGCCGGAGAAGTAGCCGGCGATCGCCATCCCGCTGCGCTCGGCGACCAGCTCCGCGTCCGGGCGGGCGGCCAGCTCGGCGACCAGGTCGGCGGTGCGGGTGTCCTGCCAGACCAGCGCGCGGGTGACCGGGCGACCGGTGGTGCGGTCCCAGACGACGGTCGTCTCCCGCTGGTTGGCGATGCCCAGCGCGACCACCTCCCCGGCCGCGGGCAGGTCGGCGAGCACCTGGGCGGCGGTGCGCTGGGTGTTCGCCCAGATCTCCATCGGGTCGTGCTCGACCCAGCCCGGCTTGGGGAAGTACTGCCGGTGCTCCCGCTGCCGGACGGCGACCATCCGGCCGCCCCGGTCGAACACCAGCGACCGGGTGGACGTCGTCCCCTGGTCCACGGCGAGCACGTACCGGTCAGCCACCGCCGGCCCCCAGCTCGCGGGAGACGCCGGCGGCGGCGTCGGTGACCATGCCGACCAGCAGGCCCCGCGGGGCGCCCCGCCCGTCGAACAGCGAGCTCACCGGCCCGTTGATGCCCAGCGCCGCGACGACCAGGCCGCCGTGGGCACGCACCGGCGCGGCGATGCAGCCCCGCCCCGGCTGGTGCTCCCCCCGCTCGACGGCCCACCCCCGGGCGCGGACCTCGGCCAGGTCGGCTGCTGCCACGCCGGCCGCGGTGCGCGGTGCCCGGCGGCCGAGGGAGTGGGCGAGCAGCACCCGGCCCAGCGCGGTGCTGCGGGCCGGCAGCGTGCTGCCGACGTCCAGCACCTGCGCCGAGTCGTCGGGCCGGAAGACGTGGTGGACGACGACGACCTCGTCGTCGCCGGCGAGGGTGACCAGCCGGACCGCCTGCCCGCTGCGCGCGGCCAGCGCGTCGGCCCAGTTGGACGAGCGGGCCCGGAGCTCGTTGACGTCCAGGTGGCTGCCCAGCCGCAGCAGCCCGGCGCCCACGGCGTAGTGGCCGGTCGCCCGGTCCTGCTCGACGAAGCCGACGTGCAGCAGGGTGCGCAGCAGGCTGTGCGCGGTGGTCTTGGCCAGCCCGACCGCCTCGGCGATGTCGGTGACCCCGAGCGTGCCGCCGGAGGCAGCGACGACCTGCAGGATCGCGGCTGCCCGCTCGATCGACTGCACGGTGCCCGGCACGACGCCCGACGCTAGGGCATCGCGACCGGCCGTGGAGAGCACTGCGCCGTACGACCTCGTCGTACCGGGTGAGACGCCGCGTACGACCATGTCAGACAGCTCGCGTCGACGGGCCGCCCGCGACCGACCTACCGTGGTCGCAGGACGTGTGGGCGACGGCACATCGTCGTCCCGCTCGTCACAGCGGCAGCCACACCGAGGTGCGCCGGCCGGCGCCACCTCGTCAGCACGTGCCCGTCCTCCGCGGCGGGACGTACCGAGGAGTTCGCATGACGGCAGTACGCCCGCTCGGGCCCGAGCAGCGCGCCCAGTCCTGGGCCGAGCTGGTCAAGGGCGAGTTCGAGGTCCTGGTCATCGGCGGCGGGGTGACCGGCGCGGGCGTCGCGCTGGACGCCGCCACCCGCGGCCTGCGGACGGCGCTGGTCGAGGCCCGCGACTTCGCCAGCGGCACCTCCTCCCGCTCCTCCAAGCTCTTCCACGGCGGGCTGCGCTACCTGGAGCAGTTCGACTTCGGGCTGGTCCGGGAGGCGCTGCACGAGCGCGACCTGTCGGTCAACCGGATCGCCCCGCACCTGGTCAAGCCGGTGCCCTTCCTGTACCCGCTGACCCACCGCGGCTGGGAGCGGCCCTACGTCACCGCCGGGCTGGCCCTCTACGACGGCCTGGCCCGCTTCGGCGCGCTGTCCGAGCCCATGCCGGGGCAGAAGCACCTCACCCGCACCGGGGCCCGGCGGATGTTCCCCGCGCTCAAGCCCGACGCGCTGGTCGGCGCCGTCCGGTACTACGACGCGCAGGCCGACGACGCCCGGCACACCCTGACCGTGGCGCTCACCGCCGCCGCCTACGGCGCGACGGTGCTGAACTCCGCCGAGGTCGTCTCCTTCCTGCACGCCGGTGGCCGGGTCGTCGGCGTCCGGGTCCGCGACGTGGAGACCGGTGAGGAGGTCGACGTCCGCAGCGAGGTGGTGGTCAACGCCACCGGGGTGTGGACCGACGACATCCAGACCCTGGTCGGCGGCCGGGGCCGGTTCCACGTGCGGGCCAGCAAGGGCGTGCACATCGTCGTCCCGCGCGACCGGATCAACGGCGAGGCCGGGCTGATATTGCGCACGGAGAAGTCGGTGCTGTTCGTGATCCCGTGGGGCAGCCACTGGATCGTCGGCACCACCGACACCGACTGGGAGCTGGACAAGGCGCACCCGGCGGCGTCCAAGGCCGACATCGACTACATCCTCGAGCACGTCAACCGGGTGCTGGCCGTGCCGCTGACCCACGACGACATCACCGGCGTCTACGCCGGGCTGCGCCCGCTGCTGTCCGGCGACAGCGAGATGACCAGCCAGCTGTCGCGGGAGCACGCGGTCGCGCGGCCGACGCCGGGCGTCATCGCGGTGGCCGGCGGCAAGTACACGACCTACCGGCCGATGGCCGCCGACGCGGTGGACGCCGTCGCCGAGGACGTCACCCGCCAGGTGCCGCCCAGCGTCACGGAGAACATCCCGCTGGTCGGCGCCGAGGGCTACGCGGCGATGGTCAACTCCCTGGACGGGCTGTCCGAGCGGTGGGGCATCCCGCGGTTCCGGGCCGAGCACCTGATCAACCGGTTCGGCTCGCTCACCCCGGAGGTGCTGGCGATGGCCGCCGACGCCCCCGAGCTGCTCGAGCCGGTGCCCGGCGCCGAGGAGTACCTGATGGTCGAGATGGTGTGGGGGTGCGCGCGCGAGGCCGCCCTGCACCTGGACGACCTGCTGGCCCGGCGCACCCGGATCTCCATCGAGACCCCGCACCGCGGTGTCGACTCCGCCGAGGCGGTGGCCCGCGCGGTGGCCCCCGTGCTCGGCTGGGACGAGGCCCGGATCGCCAGCGAGGTGCAGAGCTACACCGCCCGGGTGGAGGCCGAGCGCCGCTCGCAGGAGGCGGCCGACGACCAGGAGGCCGACGCCGCCCGGGTCGCCGCGCCGGACACCCGCGCCGTCGCCGTGGGCCGCGCGCTGGGCTGACCGTGGTCGCCGCAGTGATCAGGTGACCTGATCGACGACCGTCCCCCCGCACCAACGCTGGTGCGGGGGGACAGTTGTTGGTGCGGGAGGACAACCGGCGGGGAGCCCCGGCGGGAACGCCCGGCCCGGGGACGACGGACGTCACACCGCCGCGGCTTCTCGATGCACCGTTGTATCCAATACAGTCCTGCATCGTGACCTCGACCGACCTCGACCGGCCCAAGCGGCGCCGTGAGGTCACCGTGGAGCTCCTGCTGGACGCCGCGCTGGAGACCTTCGCCGAGCAGGGCTTCGCCGCCGCGAGCGTGGAGGACGTCTGCCGCCGCGGCGGGTTCAGCCGCGGCGCCTTCTACTCCAGCTTCCGGAGCAAGGACGAGCTGTTCGAGGCGCTGATGACCCGCGAGGTCGACCGGGACCTCACCCGGGTCGCCGAGCTCATCACCGGCCTGGGCGACGAGCCGGACCCGCTCGCCGCCGCCGTCGACCGGGTGCTGGGCGCCTTCCGGTGCGACCGCACCTGGTCGCTGGTGGTCACCGAGTACACGCTGCACGCCGCCCGGAACCCCGAGGCCGCCGAGGTGCTGCGCCGGCACGACGACCAGGTCGGCAGCCGGCTGGCCGAGCTGGTCGACCGGATGGCCGCCGAGGCGGGCCTGACCTTCTCCCTGCCGGCCGCCGACCTCATCGGCGCGGCCACCGCCCTGTTGACCGGGCTCAACGCCATGTCGCTGACGGCACGGGACGACCTCGAGCCCCTGCGCCGCACCGCCCTGCTCTCCCTCGTCCGTGGTGCGGTGTCGACCGCTCCGACCACCCCCTGACCCGGCTGATCCCCCAGGAGTACCGATGTCCACCCTGCTGTACCGGCTGGGCCGCGCGGCCTACCGCCGTCGCGTGCTGTTCACCGCGGCCTGGGCAGCCCTGCTGGGACTGGTCGTCACCCTCTTCCTCACCGCGGGGGGCGAGTTCGACGACGAGTTCACCATCCCCGGCTCGGAGTCGCAGACCGCGCTGGACCGGCTGCGCGAGGTCTCCCCCGCCGCGGCCGGGGCCGGTGCCGACCTGGTCTTCATCGCCCCCGACGGCAGCACCGTCGCCGATCCGCAGTACGCGCAGGCCATCGGTGCGGCCGTCGCCGCGGCCGGTCAGGTCGCCGACGTCGCCGCGGTGCAGGACCCCTTCACCACCCAGCAGATCAGCCCCGACGGGCAGGCCGCGCTGGCCTCGGTGCAGTACTCGGTGGAGGCGACCGAGCTCGACGGGGACGCGCTGGAGCAGCTGCAGCAGGCCACGGCCGCGGCCGAGGAGGCCGGCCTGCAGGTCGAGGTCGGCGGCGGGGCCTTCGCCACCACCGCGGTCACCGTCGGTCCGCTGGAGCTGATCGGCGTCGTCGTCGCCGTCGCCGTGCTGGTGATCACCTTCGGGTCGCTGCTCGCGGCCGGGATGAACCTGCTCATCGCGCTGGTCGGGGTGGGGATCGGGCTCACCGGCCTGCTGGCGCTCACCGGCGTCATCACCCTCTCCTCCACCGCGCCCACCCTGGCGCTGATGATCGGCCTGGCGGTCGGCATCGACTACACGCTGTTCATCCTCAGCCGGCACCGGTCCCAGTTGGCGCAGGGCATGGCACCCGAGGAGTCGGCCGGCCGGGCCACCGGCACCGCGGGCTCGGCCGTCGTCTTCGCCGGCCTGACCGTGGTCATCGCGCTCTCCGGGCTGGCCGTCGTCAACATCCCCTTCCTCACCGTGATGGGCCTGGGCGCAGCCGGCACCGTGCTGGTCGCCGTGCTGGTCGCGCTGACCCTCGTGCCGGCGCTGCTCGGCTTCGCCGGGGAGCGGCTGGTGCCCAAGCCCGGCTCCCGGGCGCACCGCCGCGAGCTGGCGCTGGCCGCGCACGCCGACACCCCGGCCCGCACCGGTGGTGCCCGGTGGGCACGGCTGGTCACCCGCCGCCCGGCGCTGACCGTGCTCGGCGTGCTCGCCGCGCTGCTGGTCTGCGCCATCCCCGCCGCCCAGCTGGAGCTGGCCCTGCCCGACGCCAGCACCGCCGGCGAGGAGACCCCGCAGCGGCAGGCCTACGACGCGATCGGCGAGTACTTCGGGCCCGGGGTGAACGGCCCGCTGCTGGTCTTCCTCGACGGCCTGGAGCCGGCCACCGCCGAGCAGGCCGCCGGCCAGGCGGCGGCGGCCATCGGCGGCACCCCGACCGGGACCCCGGGTGAGTTCACCGGCGGTCTGGACGACGTGGCCTACGCCGCCCCCCAGGTGGTCGCCGACGGCACCGCCGCGCTCGTCTCCGTGGTGCCGGAGAGCGGCCCGCAGAGCCAGGAGACCAGCGACCTGGTCGGTGCGCTGCGCGACCTGGGCACCGACCTGGCGGCCCAGACCGGTGCCGACGTCGCCGTCACCGGGCAGACCGCGGTCGCCATCGACGTCTCCGACCGGCTGTCCGACGCGTTGCTGCCGTTCACCGTCGTCGTCCTCGGCCTGGCGCTGGTGCTGCTGCTGCTGGTCTTCCGGTCGGTCCTGGTGCCGGTCAAGGCGGCGCTGGGCTTCCTGCTCTCGGTGGGTGTCTCCTTCGGCGCCGTCGTCGCGGTGTTCCAGTGGGGCTGGCTGATGGACGTCTTCGGCGTCCCGGCCACCGGCCCGGTGATCAGCTTCATGCCGATCATGCTCATCTCGGTGCTGTTCGGCCTGGCGATGGACTACGAGGTCTTCCTCGTCTCCCGGATGCGCGAGGAGTACGTGCACGGGGCCGCGCCGGTCGAGGCGGTCGTCGCCGGCATGCGGCACGCGTCCCGGGTGGTCGTGGCCGCTGCGCTGATCATGTTCTCGGTGTTCGGCAGCTTCGTGACCATCGAGGACGTGACGATCAAGGCGATCGCGTTCGGGCTGGCCGTCGGCGTGCTGGTCGACGCCTTCGTCGTCCGGATGACGCTGGTGCCAGCGGTGCTCGCGCTGCTGGGCCGCTCGGCCTGGTGGCTGCCGCGCTGGCTGGACCGCGCGCTGCCCGACCTGGACGTCGAGGGCGCGAAGCTGAGCCGCACGGTCGAGGCCGAGCGCACCCCGGAGCCGGTCGCCGGCTGAGCGCGGGGCGGGGGCGGGGGCGCGGAGAAGGGGCCATGATCGGCACATGAGCGCCCCTGCCCCGGACGTCGTCGGCCTGCTGCGCGAGCTGGTCGCCACCCCCACGGTCTCCGGCGACGCCGCTGCCCAGCGCGGCGTGCTCGGCACGGTCACCGACGTGCTGACCGCCGCCGCCCCGCACCTGCGGGTGCAGACCGGCACGGACCCCGACCAGCCCTGGACGCTGCTCAGCTCCCCCACCGACCCGGCGCGGCCCCGGCTGCTGGTCGCCTGCCACGTCGACACCGTGCCGGCCGCCGAGCCGGGCAGCTGGCAGCGCGACCCGTTCGGCGCCGACCTGGACGACGGCAGGGTCTGGGGCCGGGGCGGCTCGGACATGAAGGCCGGTGTGGTGGCCGCCGTCGCCGCGCTCGCCGGCGCCGACCCGGGGACGCCGGTCGCGCTGCTGCTCACCAGCGACGAGGAGATCGGCTCCCGGGGCGCCGCCGCCGCGGCCGCCGCGGTGGCCGACCTGAGCGTCGGCGCCGTCGTCGTCCCGGAGGCGACCGGCAACCGGGTGGTGCTGGGCCACCGCGGCGCGCTGTGGCTGACCGTGCGGGCCCGCGGCGTCGCCGCCCACGGCAGCACCCCTGAGCGTGGGCACAACGCGCTGCTCGACCTGGTCGCCGTGCTCGGCCGGGCCGGCTCGCAGCTGCCGCTGGCCAGCGAGCCGTTCCTGGGCACCGAGACCTGGAACCCCGGCGTGCTGCGCAGCGGCACCGTGCCCAACGTCGTCCCGGACCGGGCCGAGGCGGTGATCGACCAGCGCACGGTGGGCGAGGGCACCGCGCTGCTGGACTGGTGGCGGGCGCAGCCGGAGGTGGCCGAGGTCGAGGTGCTGGTCGACCTGGCGCCGGGGCGCCCCGGCGCCCACCACCCCTGGGTGTAGAGCCAGCCGGCGGCGGGCGAACCCGCCCCCGCCACCAACTAAACCGACCCCCCGGTGCTCCGTGACG
>NZ_JBJJTJ010000029.1:0-45618 GCF_054177765.1 Modestobacter lacusdianchii
TTTGGGTGGGGGCGGGCGCGACGAGCCGCCCCGCTCCAGCGGCCGGGGGCTGCCGCCCGCCCCCCCCCCCCCCCCCCCCCCCCCCCCCCCCCCCCCCCCCCCCCCCCCCCCCCCCCGACGCCGTGCTGTTCGCCCCCTCCAACCCGGTGGTGTCGATCGGCACCGTGCTCGGGGTGCCGGGGATCCGCGAGGCCGTGCGGGCGGCCGCCGGGCGGGTGGTCGGGGTCTCCCCCATCGTCGACGGTGCCGCGCTGCGCGGCATGGCCGACCGCTGCCTCCCGGTCGTCGGGGTCGAGGTGAGCGCGCAGGGCGTCGGCCGGCACTACGGCGCCCGCGCCGACGGCGGCCTGCTGGACGCCTGGCTGGTGCACACCGGCGACGAGGCCACCGTGCCCGGCGTCGACGTCCGGGCCGTCCCGCTGCTGATGAGCTCGCCCGCGGCGACCCGGGACCTGGCCCGAGCGGCGCTGGACGCCGCCGGCACCGCTCCGTGACCGACGCCGGGCCCCCGCCGGGCATCTCGGTGCACCCGGTGCCCGGGCTGCCGGAGTTCGCACCGGGCGACGACCTGGCCGCCGCGATCGCCGGCGGAGCACCGTGGCTGGCCGACGGGGACGTCGTGGTCGTCACCTCCAAGGCCGTCTCCAAGGTGGAGGGCAACCTGGTCCGGGTCGAGCCCGGCACCGACCGGGAGGCGGCGCGCCAGCGGGCCATCGACGCCGAGACGGTCCGGGTGGTCGCCCGCCGCGGTCCGCTCAGGATCGTCGAGACCCGGCACGGCTGGGTGGTCGCCGCCGCCGGCATCGACGCCTCGAACGTCGCGGCCGATGCCCTCGTGCTGCTGCCGGCCGACGCCGACGAGTCAGCGCGACGGCTCCGCGGCCGGCTGCGGGAGCTGCTCGGCGTGGACGTCGCCGTCGTGGTGAGCGACACGTTCGGGCGCCCCTGGCGGGACGGCGTCACCGACGTGGCCATCGGGTCGGCGGGGCTGCCGGCCCTGGTCGACCACCGCGGCGCGGTCGACCCGCACGGCAACCGGCTGGAGACGACCCAGGTGGCGGTGGTCGACGAGCTCGCCGCCGCCGGCGACCTGGTGAAGGGCAAGCTGACCGGCGTCCCGGTGGCCGTCGTCCGCGGGCTGCGGTTCGCTGCAACCGACCCCGATGTCGGCACCCGCCCGCTGGTGCGCCTCGGCGCCGGCGACCTGTTCGCCACCGGCACCCGCGACCTGGTCGCCAGCCGGAACCCCGCGGCCGCGCTCACCCACCGGGACGGCGCCCTGGCCGCGGTCACCGAGGCGTTCCGCACCGCCGTGGCCGCCCTGCCCGAGTTCCCGGTCGTCTTCCGCTACGGCAGCGACTCCGACGGCGGCGACGTCGTCGACGTCCACCTGGCCGACCCGATCACGCCGGTCACCTCCCTGGCCCTCGGCGCCGTCGTGGGCGCGGCGCTGGTCCAGCTGCAGGCCGAGGGCTGGGCCACCCGGTGGGAGCCCGCGACGACCTTCGGCGGCGCCTCGCTGGCCGGCCGGCTGCACCTGGGCGACACCCCCACCTGAGGGGGATCCCGGGTGGCGGCGCCCCTCCGGGTCGTTAGCGTCGAGGGGTGCAGATCCGTGAGCTCGCCGTCCCCGACAGCTACGTGCTGGACCTCGTCCCGCACGGGGACAGCCGGGGCCGGTTCACCGAGTGGTACCGCGCCGACGTGCTCGCCGAGGCCACCGGGTTCGGGCTCACGCTCGCCCAGGCCAACCACAGCGTCTCGGCCCGCGGCGCGCTGCGCGGCGTGCACTTCGCCCTCGTGCCGCCCGGCCAGGCCAAGTACGTCTACTGCCCGGCAGGACGGGTGCTCGACGTCATCGTCGACGTCCGGGTCGGCTCACCCACCTTCGGTGTGCACGACACCGTCCTGCTGGACAGCGAGCAGCCCCGCGCCGTCTACCTCGCCGAGGGCCTGGGCCACGCCTTCGTGTCGCTGGCCGACCGGAGTTCGGTGACGTACCTGGTGTCCACGGGCTACTCCCCGGGCCGCGAGTTCGGCGTCCATCCCATGGACCCGGACCTGGACCTGCCATGGCCGGCCGACGTGGAGTTCGAGCTGTCCGCCAAGGACACCGCAGCACCCACCCTGGCCGAAGCCCGCGACCGGGGGCAGCTGCCCACCATGGCAGAGTGCGCCGCTCGCTACGCGGAGCTCCGCGGCGCCTGACCTCATCGCGGCCGACACGGCCGAGGATGGGTCAGGCGCGCAGGGCGCCGAGCTCACGCAAGCAGTTCCGGAGTGCGGTAGGCCAGGCCGGGAGCGGCGTCAAGCCGGCGGTGCGCCAGCGGGTCGGGTCCAGCACGCCGAACGCCGGCCGCGGCGCCGGGCGGGGGAACGCCTCGGTGGTGGTGGGGAGCACCCGGTCCGGGTCGGCGCCGGCCAACTCGAAGACTGCACGGGCCAGGCCGAACCAGGTCGTCGTGCCGCCGTTGGTGGCGTGCAGGACGCCACCAACGGGCGAGCAGGCCACCTCGACCAGGCCACGGGCGAGGTCGGCGGACCAGGTGGGGCTGCCCAGCTGGTCGTCGACGACGGAGACGGTCGGCCGCTCCCCCTCCAGACGCAGCATCGTGCGCACGAAGTTCGTCCCGTGCGCGGCGTACACCCAGGCCGTGCGCACGACGACGCCGTCGCCGCCCGCTGCCTGGACCGCCCGCTCACCGGCCAGCTTGGTCCGCCCGTAGACGCTGCGCGGAGCGGGCTCGTCGTCGACCCGGTACGGCTCGGTGCCAGCCCCGTCGAACACGTAGTCGGTGGAGACGTGCACCAGGCGCCCGCGACCGGCCAGCTCCTCGGCCAGCCAGCCCGGCGCCTGCCCGTTCACGCGCAGGGCGGTCGCCTCGTCGGTCTCGGCGGCGTCCACGGCAGTGTAGGCGGCCGCGTTGACCACCACAGCTCGGTGTCCGGCCGAGCCGTCCAGCCACGACCGCACCGCCGCGCGGACCCCCGGCTCGTCGGTCAGGTCCACCTGGTCGCGGCTCCACGCGGTCACGGTGTCACCGGCTCGGTGGGCGAGCACCGCCTGGAGGTCGGTGCCCAGTTGCCCGCGTGCGCCCGTGACCAGCCAGGCCGTTCCCCCGGGCGCGGTCACGAGCGGGCCGTGGCCGCCGCGGCCTTGAGCGGCTCCCACCACGCGCGGTTGTCCCGGTACCACTGGACCGTCAGCGCGAGCCCGTCCTCGAAGGACATCCGCGGCCGGTAACCGAGCGCGGCCGTCTTCGAGTGGTCGACCGAGTAGCGCAGGTCGTGTCCCCCGCCGCGCGGGTCGACGATGTGGTCGACGTAGCTCCAGTCACGGCCGGTGGCCTCCAGCAGCTTCTCGGTGAGCTCCTTGTTCGACAGCTCGCGGCCGCCACCGATGTTGTAGAACTCGCCTGGGCGGCCCTTCTCCAGCACCAGCTGGATGCCGCGGCAGTGGTCGTCGACGAACAGCCAGTCGCGCACGTTCGCGCCCTCGCCGTACAGCGGCACCTTCTGCCCGTCGAGCAGGTTGGTGACGAACAGCGGGATGACCTTCTCCGGGAAGTGGTAAGGCCCGTAGTTGTTGCTGCACCGGGTGATCGAGATGTCCATCCCGTACGTCTTCGCGTAGGCCCGGGCGATCAGGTCGCTCCCGGCCTTGGACGCCGAGTACGGGGAGTTCGGCTCCAGCAGGTGGTCCTCGGTCCAGGACCCCTCGTCGATCGAGCCGTAGACCTCGTCGGTGGAGACGTGCACGACCCGGCCGACCCCGGCGCGCAGCGCGGACTCGAACACCTGCTGGGAGCCCAGCACGTTGGTCAGCACGAACCCGGCAGCCCCGGTGATCGAACGGTCGACGTGCGACTCGGCGGCGAAGTGGACCACCGCATCGTGCCCGGGGAGCACGGCGTCGAGGTCCTCGGCCGAGCAGATGTCGCCCCGCACGAAGCGGTAGCGCGGGTCGTCGGCGACCGGGGCGAGGTTGGCCAGGTTGCCGGCATAGGTCAGCTTGTCGAAGACGGTCACCTCGGCGTCCTCGAACCCGGGATAACCACCGGTGAGCATCGTCCGTACGTAGTGGGAGCCGATGAAACCCGCACCGCCGGTGACCAGGACACGCATGCCTTAGACGCTAGGCGACGTCGGCGCACGGTGGCGAGTGCCACGTCGGAGCTCCCACCGGGAGGAGTCCCGCTCACACTCCCGGACGCCGACCGCCTAAGGTCGCCGGGTGCGCGGGATCATCCTCGCCGGGGGAACCGGCAGCCGACTGTGGCCCATCACCCTGGGCGTCAGCAAACAGCTCATGCCGGTCTACGACAAGCCGATGATCTACTACCCGCTGTCGACGCTGATGATGGCCGGCATCCGCGAGGTGCTCGTCATCACCACCCCGGACGACCGGGACGCCTTCGCCCGCCTGCTCGGCGACGGCAGCCAGCTGGGCATGCGGATCGAGTACGCGGTGCAGCCGCGGCCGGAAGGCCTGGCCCAGGCGTTCCTCATCGGCGCCGACTTCCTCGACGGACAGGCCGCCGCGCTGGTCCTGGGCGACAACATCTTCTACGGCGCCGGGCTGGGTACGGCGCTGTCCCGACTGCCCGAGCCCGACGGCGGGCACGTCTTCGCCCATCACGTGGCACAGCCCGAGGCCTACGGCGTCGTCGAGTTCGACGGCACCGGCCGGGTGCTCTCCATCGAGGAGAAGCCCCTGGTGGCCCGGAGCAGCTACGCCGTCCCGGGGTTGTACTTCTACGGGCCGGACATCGTGGACGTCGCGGCCGGGATCACGCCGAGCGCCCGGGGCGAGTTGGAGATCACCGCGGTCAACGACCACTACCTGCGCCGAGGCCGGTTGACCGTCACCGTGCTGGACCGCGGCACCGCCTGGCTGGACACCGGCACCTTCGCGTCGCTGCGACAGGCCACCGAGTTCGTCTCCGTGGTCGAGGAGCGACAGGGGCTGAAGATCGGCTGTATCGAGGAGGTCGCCTGGCGCAACGGCTGGCTGGACGATGACGGCCTCGCCCAGGCGGCCTCGACACTGGCCAAGAGCGGCTACGGCGGCTACCTGCTCGGGCTGCTCGCCGACGGGCGCTAGATCCCTCGGTACTCGGTGGGAGCCATCCGTGGGCCCCGCTTGGGCGGCATGGACCCGCCGACCTCCAGCAGCCGGACGACGCGCTGGCGGTGGCCACGCCAGGGCTCCAGCAGCTCGAGCATCCCGGCGTCGTCGGTCTTCCGGCCGGCCAACGACCAGCCCACCAGGTTCTTCAGGTGGTAGTCGCCCACACTGACCGAGTCCGGGCAGCCGACGGCCCGCTGGGTCACCTCCGCCGCCGTCCACACGCCGATGCCTGGCACCGACTGCAGTCGGCGACGCAGGTCCGCACAGTCGTCGTGGACGCTCGCCTCCAGTCGGGAGGCGACCGAGGCCACCGCCCGCAGCGCCCGACGCCGGGCGCCGTCCAGCCCACAGCCGTGCCACTGCCAGTCGGTGACCGCGAGCACGCGATCGGCCGAGGGCACCACCCGCATCCCCGCCGGCGCCGGACCGGGGGCGGGGTCGCCCGCCAGCCGCAGCAGCTCACGGAAGGTGCGGTGCGCCTCGATGCCGGTCACCTTCTGCTCCAGGACGGCGGGCACCAGCGCGTCCCACACCCGGCCGGTGCAGCCCAGGCGGAGCCACGGTGCCCCGCGGTGCAGCCGGGCGACGAGCGGGTGCGGGGCCGGGTCGAAGTCGTCCGGCCGGTCCTCGGCGCCGAGCCAGCGGGGCGCGGCCGGCCCGGCCCAGCCGGCTCCCGGGCCCCAGGCCTGCACCCGGATCGCGGCAGCCCCGCCGGACAGCCGCACGGTGGCCGGGCCGTCGGGGGTGGTCGTCGTCCGCCAGACGCCGTCCTCGGCATAGCGCAGCGTCGGGTCACCGGTGCCCCGGCGGTCCCGGGACAGCGTCCGGCGCACGTCCACCGGCCAGTCCGGCGTCCAGACCTGCTCGTACGCCGGCGCCTGGACCGCCAGCAGCTGTTCCCCCACGATGCCTCCCCCGGTGTGCGCGTCCCCGGCCTGCGCTGCCGTCAGCGCGGTGCCATCCGCAGCGCGCCGTCCATCCGGACCACCTCACCGTTCAGGTAGCCGTGCCGGACGATGTCCAGCGCCAGCTCGGCGAAGTCCTCCGGGCGGCCCAGCCGCTTGGGGAACGGAATGCCGGCGGCCAGCGCCGTGCGGGCGTCGGCGGGCAGCGAGGCGAGCAGCGGGGTGTCGACCAGCCCGGGGGCGATGGTGCACACCCGCACCCCCACCGAGGAGAGGTCGCGCGCCGCCGGCAGGGTCAGCCCGACGATGCCCCCCTTGGAGGCGGCGTAGGCGGTCTGCCCGATCTGGCCGTCGTACGCGGCGATCGAGGCGGTATTGACGACCACCCCCCGCTCGCCGTCCACGTCGGGCTCGGTGCGGGCCATCGCGGCGGCGGCCAGCCGCAACACGTTGAAGGTGCCGATCAGGTTGACCGTCACGGTGCGGGTGAACGGTGCCAGGTCGTGCGGGGCGCCGTCGCGGCCGAGCACCCGCTGGGCCCAGCCGATTCCGGCACAGTTGACCGCGATCCGCAGCGGCCGGTCCTTCCCGGTCGCGTCCTCGATCGCCGCCTGCACCGACGCCTCGTCGGTGACGTCAGTGCGCACGAAGGTCGTCGAGCCCCCCAGCTCGGCGGCCAGCTCCCGACCCCGGTCCTCCTGCAGGTCCAGGACGGTGACCGCCACGCCCGCGGCGGTCAGCGCCCGGGTGGTGGCCTCACCGAGGCCGGAGGCCCCTCCGGTAACGACAGCGGCGACGTCGAGGTTCTTCATGCCCGCCAACGTATCCGGCGCGACGGGCCCCCTGCAGGACCCCGGCCACGCCCCCGGGGGCGGTCCACTCCTCAGCCGAACCGGGGACCGAACCGCTCCTGGGCAGCACCGAGCAGCGCCTTGACGCGTTCGGCGTCGGAGACGGGGCAGACCATGGTGACGTCCGCGGTGTGCACCACGACGCTGTCGCGCACCCCGACCAGGGCGACGAGGTGCTCGGGGTCGTCGCTCAGCACGACGTTGCCCGAGCTGTCCAGCAGCAGGGTCAGACCGCGGGTCGCGTTGTCCGCGTCGTCGACGGCGAGCGTGTTGGCCAGCGCCGGCCACGAGCCGACGTCCAGCCAGTCGACGTCCAGGTCGACCACGGCCACCCGGCCCGGCTCCGCGGCCGCCGGCTCCAGCACGGCGTAGTCCACGCTGATCTTGGGAAGGGTCGGGAAGACCTCGGCGAGCACCGCGTCCCGCTCCGGGCCGGCCGGCGCAGCGACGATGCGCTCCAGGCCGGCGGCCGACTCCGGCAGGTGGTCGGCGAGCGCGTCCAGGACGGTCTGCGCCCGCCAGACGAACATCCCCGAGTTCCAGACGTACTCACCACTGGCCAGGTACTGCTCGGCGGTGACCAGGTCCGGCTTCTCCCGGAACGACGCCGCCTCGCTCGCACCTGGCACCTCGGTCGGCGCCCCCTTCTGGACGTAGCCGAAGCCGGTGGCCGGCGACGTCGGGGTGACGCCCAGCGTCACGAGCGCCCGCGGCCGGACGGCGAGCAGGTCGTAGGCGGTTCGCAGCGCGTCGGCGAACCGCTCGACCGGTCGGATCACGTGGTCGGCGCTGACCACGGCCAGCTCGGCGTCGGGGTCGACATCGGCGACCAGTGCGGCGGCCAGCCCGACCGCGTTCGCGGTGTCCCGGGCGATCGGCTCGAGCACCAGCCGGTCGGCCCGCAGCTCGGGCAGGGCAGCCCGCACCTGGTCGCCGTACCGGGCCGCGGTGCACACCCAGATCTGCTCCGTGGGCAGCACCGCCTGCAGCCGGGTGAACGCCTCTGCCAGCAGGCTGTGGGTGGAGCCGTCCTCGGCGGCCACCACGTCGAGCAGCTGCTTCGGGCGCTCGACCCGGGACAGCGGCCAGAGCCGGGTGCCCGATCCGCCCGCCATGATCACCGCGTGTCGCATGGTCGTCCGTCCTTCGGTCGTGAGGGGGATGGGCTGGGTCAGCGGGCGCGACGGCGGCGACGGCCGCGCTGGGCCGGCAGTTCGTCGACCGTCTGCTGCGGCTGAGCACCGGCGTCCACCCGGCTGCTGACGTAGGAGACCAGCATCCGGGCGCCCAGTCCGGCCCGGAGCACGCCGCGCAGTGGGGCGTACCGGCGCCGTGGGTAGTCGGCCGACAGGTACCGCAGCGCGCTGCTGTGGTGCACCCGTTGCATCCGGTGCTTCGAGCGCTTGGTGGCGTGCCCGCCCTCGTGGGTGACCACCGCGGAGGGAACGTAGACGTGCAGGTACCCGCGCTGCCCGAGTCGGCGGGCCAGATCGACGTCCTCGAAGTACATGAAGTAGCCGGGATCGAAGCCGCCGACGGACGCGAAGGCCGCGAGGTCCACCAGGAAGCAGCTGCCGGAGAGCCAGCCCGCCGGACGCTCGGTGATCTCCTCCCGCTCCCGGCGGTACCGGGCCGTCCACGGATTGGCCGGCCAGGCCCAGCCGAGCAGTGCGTGCCCCACGCCGGTCGACAGCGAGGGGAGCTCGCGGGCGGAGGGGTAGACCGTCCCCTCCGGCGTCCGGATCGCCGGGCCGAGGGTCGCCGCGCGCGGCCACCGGGCGGCGGCGACGAGGAGCTCGTCGACCGACCCGGGTTCGAAGCGGACGTCGGGGTTCGCGACCAGGGCGTACCCCGCGGTCAGGTCGGCGAGGCCGGCGTTGGCCGCGGCGCCGTACCCGACGTTGCCACCGGTCCGCAGCAGCCGGACCGTGGGCCGCTCCTGGGCCGCACGCTCGGGCGTCCCGTCGGTCGACCCGTTGTCGGCGAGCACGACGTCCAGCGGGCGACCGGTCGCCGTGGCCAGCGAGTCCAGGAACTCGGTGAGCGACTCCCCCGGGGAGTAGGTCACCGCGACGACACGCAGAGTCGCCGAAGGATCACCCACGGAGCGAGCCTAGACGGCCCGGCGGACCGACGAGCACCGGCACCGGGCGCCACGACGGCCGACGGTGGGCCGACCTCACGACCGCCACCAGGGCCCGGCCCCGGCAGCGGCCTCGTAGGCCTGCACGTGGACGTCGGCAGCCCGGCCCCAGGTGAACGTCGCGGCACGCTCCCGAGCCAGGACGGCCAGCCGGGCCCGTTCGGCAGGGTTCCCCAGCAGGCGGCGCAGCGCCGCGGCGATCGACGCCGGGTCGACCTCGCAGTAGGCGACCGCCGCACCACCCACCTCCGGCAGGGCCAGCCGGTCGGTGGTGAGCACCGTGGCACCACAGGCCATCGCCTCCAGGACCGGCAGACCGAAGCCCTCACCGAGGCTGGGGTAGGCGACCACCTCCGCGTCGCCGAGGAGGCTCGGCAGGTCCGGCAGCGGCAGGTAGCCCGGGCGCAGCACGGTCAGGTGCGGTGGCACCGCGGCGACCGCGGCATCGATCCGGTCGTCCCAGCCCTTGCCGCCGGCGAGCACCAGCACGGGCGGGTCGTCGGTGTCCCGTACCGCCTGCACCCAGCCCTCGATGAGCGCCGGCACGTTCTTGCGCGGCTCGATGGTGCCCAGGAAGGCGATGTACCTGCGCCCGCCCAGCCCGAGCGTCGCCGCGACCCGCTCCCGGTCCTCGGCCGCGGGCGGCCGGAAGACCTGGTCGTCGACGCCGTGCCAGGCCACGTGCACCTTGGCCGGGTCGACGTGCGCCTCACGGGCGACCTCTGCCCGGGTGGCCTCCGACGGGGCGATCAACCGGGCCGCACACCGGCCGGCCAGCCGCGTGGCAGCCCGGAAGAAGCGGCTCTTCACCGGCGAGTGGACGCCCGGGTCGGTGAAGAACGTGGCGTCATGGACGGTGACGACGACAGGGCACGGCGCTGCGACCGGCATCGTGTAGTGCGGGCTGTGCAGGACGTCGGCACCCCAGCGACGGGCCAGCAGCGCCAGACCGCTCTGCTCCCAGGCCAACCGGACCGGCCGGCGCCCCGCCGCGTCCGGGGCGGCGAGGACGTCGGCCGAGGGGACGCTCGCGGCGAAGGAGGCGACGTCGTGGGGCTGGGCCACGATGCCCAGCCGCAGGTCACGCTGACCCAGCTCGGGGAGCACCCCGTCCAGGTAGCGACCGACACCACCGCGGTCCTGCGGGATCGCGGTGACGTCGACCAGGACGCGCACGCTCATGCCCGGCTCCCGGCGGCGCGCCCCCGGGCGCCTCGCGTGCCACCGGCGCCGACCCGACGCCCCGTCCACCCCGGCCTGCGCCCGGGACTACTCGCCATCGCCCGGTGGCAGCGCATAGCCGAGCTCCTCGAAGACGTCGCGGTGCACGACGGCCAGCCGGTGGGCGACAGCCGGGGCCAGCAGCTCCTGGTGCGCACCGGCGGACGCACGCCACACGTGGACGCCACCGGACAGCTCGCTCAGCCGCGCAGGCGTGTTGGCGCGCACGCTGGCCTCCAGGGCGTCGGTGACCGGCAGGCCCGCCCGGGCGATGAGATCGGTGTAGGCGGCCAGCGGGTCCCCCGCCGTCAGGTCCTCGTACCGCGCTCGCACGGTCTCGGGAGCGCGCCACCACTCCGGCGTCACCGCGAGCAGCGCCTTGGCCCGCGGGCTCGTGGCGTAGTCGAGGAAGGCCTGGTCGGTGGCGCTCCGGCCCACGAGTGAGCTCTCGTCGCCCCCCTGCCCGTCGAGCCAGTTGCGCGTCCCCGACTCCTTGTTCGCGAAGACGAGGACGGACAGCAGCACGTCCAGGGGGTGGCGGGCCGGGCTGATGACGGTGACGCCGTGCTGGTCGAGCAGCTCGCAGAGCTCTGGGGTGCGCGACCAGTGCAGCTGCAGCGCCACGCGGTGCGGCAGCCCAGACCAGTCGACGTCCTGCGGACTGTGCACGGGCATCTCTGCCAGGCCCAGGGCGTCCGCGAGCACCCGGCGGATCCAGGTGTTGCCCACCCGGGGCGTGCCCACGACGGCGATGCGCAGGGTCGCCTCCGCGGCGGAGCTCGTCCCCGATGCCTCGGGGTCGGCCGGTGCTCGCCGCTTCGTTCCGCGCTGCGATCCACGGAGCCGATCCGGCTCGTCGCGGACCGGAGGGGCGGCGACTGCCTCGTCGACCCCGAGCTGCTCGAGCAGCCGGTCGACGCTCCCGGACAGGTCCGACGCGAGCTGGTCCTCGGGCACGGTGAGCGTGCCCGGTCGGGTCGCCCACTCGGCACCGCGACGCCCGACCCCGCTGGCTGCGTCCTGCACCGCGGACTCGATCACGGCCACCACGTCGATGCGGTGCTCGACCAGGAGGCGGGTCAGCAGCTGGCTGGGCGGCCAGTCCAGGTGGAGGACGAACTCACCGGGGAGCTCGTCGAAGTCCACGTTGCCGGGGTGGTCGGCGGCCATGGCGGGGACACCCGTCCGCTCGGCCATGCCCGTGACGAGCGACTGCCGTGCCGCGGCCGAGGCCGAGACCACGACGACCCGGACCGGCCGCGGGGGCTCGGACTGCTCGACGACCTCCCCGTCCTCGCCGTCCGGCTGCTTCAGCTGCCCCTCCAGGTGCCGGGCGTACTCGGTCAGTTCCACGGCCGCCACCTCGTGCCGCTGGAGCTCGTCCTCGACGGTGGCCAGGTAGGTGCCGTGCCGTCCCAGGTCCTCCTCCAGCGAGCGGATGTAGGACCGCAGCCTGGTCAGCTCTTCCTCCAGCAGTGCCACGGACGCCGGCAGGTAGTCGTCCAGCACCGACGCGGGGGGCACGCTGCCGATCTCGGCCTTGAGCTGCTCGGTCACGAAGAAGAGGTTGAGCCCGTCGAAGAGCACCTCCGAGTACCCCTGGGCCTCCACGGCCGAGTACCAGTCGTCGTCCACGCGCTCGGACGACCACGGACGCACGGCTTCGACCACGAGCACGGTCGGACGCCACCGGCTCAGGTCGAACCCGGCGAGCACGTCCCCCTCGGCGCCCTCGACGTCGATCTTGACGAAGTCGACGGAGGAGGGGGCCAGCTCCTCGAGGACGGAGTCCAGCGTGCGGACCTCCACGCTCGTCGGGGCCAGCCGGCGTCCCTCGGCCCGGAGGCTCTGGACGTTGTCGTCGGAGGTGGTCGAGAGGTCCCGGTCGTCCTCGACGAGGAACAGGGTCTGGCTCCCGGCCCGCGCCCCGGCCGCGAGGGCGAGGTTGACGTCCCGGGGACGCCGCTCCCGCAGCCGGCCGACCGCGTCCTCGCGCGGATCGATGTTGACCCCGCTCCAACCACGGTCGTAGAAGTGACGCGTGACCGAGGCGACGTCGGGATCGGCCGCCCCGACGTCCACGTAGAAGCCGGTGCTCGACGTGAGGAGCCGTGCGAGCACGACGTCCTCGGCGTTCTGGGCGTGCGAGATCATGCCCGCGGACTGGGGTGCAACCGCTTGGCCACGCGCCGCGCGATCCGGAAGAGGATCCGTCGACGGTTCAGCCGGTCCACCCAGTACTGGACCGCACGGCTCGAGGCCCGGCCGCGTTCCGCGGCCAGCTCCGCGACCAGGCCGGCGACCTGGCTCTCGGCGTGCTCGGCGCGGGCGATCGCCGCCGGCAGGTCGACCTGGGCGATCCGGTCGAGGTGGTCGATGTGGTTGCGGGCCCAGTCGAGGTGCTCCTGCCGCTCGGTCAGGGAGCGCTCGAGCATGACGTTGTAGGCCGACTTGACCTCCATGTCACGACGTGCAGCCACCAGCTCGAGCTCCCGCAGGCGGTCTGCCTCGATCCGGGCGCGCAGCTCCGACCGCACCATCTCGAGTTCCTCCCGGACCTCGAAGGCGATCCGGGCCTCGTGCTTCTCGTCGGCTGTTCGCGGAGCCGCAGCCCCGTTGACGACGGCGCGCTGATCACTGGTCATCGTCACTTCAACTTCCCTTGTGTCGAGGATCGACCTGCCGGACGACCTTGGGCCACATCCGGATGTCGGAGTTGCCCTGCCGGCCCGCGGAGACCAGCTCCAACCCACGGTTGCGGCGCCGCTCCCAGGTCCGCCGGTCGCGGACCAGGGCGATGACCGCATCGGCGAACGCCCGGGGGTCGTCGGCCACGGAGACGGCTTCGTGCCACTCGTCCGACAGCCCGGCAGCGCCTTCGCTGGTGGCGACCACCGGGACGCCGTACTGGACCGCCTCGACGGTCTTGAGCTTGACACCCGCCCCGACCAGCGTCGGGGAGATCGCGACCCGGATGTGGTCGTAGAAGGACCGCAGCTCCGGGAGCATCCCGATGAAGCGGACGTCCGGTCCGTCCATCCACCGCACGTCGTCCGGCGGGGAGGCGCCGGTGACCAGCAGGCGACACGACGGCAGCTCCGACTGCACCAGGGGCAGGACCTCACGGGCGAACCAGAGGAGGGCTCCGCTGTTGGGGGCTCCCGGGCCTGCCAGCCAGCCGGCGATGAACCCGATGTCGTGCCGGTCGATGAACGGTGCCGTGGTCACCTCCGGCGCGCTGAGCAGCGCCTCGATCACCACCACGGGGGCCTGGGTGTGCGGCCGGACGTGGGCGGCCTCCTGCTCGGAGATGCACACCACGAGATCCGCCTCCGCGGCCAGCGACTCCTCGAGGGTCCGCATGGCGTCGGCCTGCGCCTGCAGCGCGTCCCGCTGCGGCCCCTCGGGCGCCCGCAGGACCTCCTGCTCGACCCGCCGGTGGTAGAGCGCCTCGGCATCGTAGATCCGCTTGGCGTGCGGCAGCTTCTCGTTGAGCAGATCGCGGAAGATCTCGCCGTTGTGCGGCCGGGACACCACCACGACGTCGTAGTCCACGCCGGGGGTGTCCAGGTGACTGGCGAGGTCCTGGACGATCCGGACGCCGTGGCTGGTGAGCGCGGACGTGCCCCGGCCGACCCCGTTGCGCGGGTGGAAGGCCACGTGCAGGTCCGGGGCGGCGGACAGTTCGATCAGCATGTCGCGGGCCCGGCCAAAGCCGGAACCCATCGACTCCGTTGGGACCAGGTCGTCGATCACCAGGACGCGCCGGTCCCGGCGCATCGCCTTCCAGGCCGCGGCCTCGACGTTGCCGGGCTCCTCCCGCTCGGCGAGGACGTGCGCCCAGCGTTCGGTGAAGCGCGCGTGGTTGACCTCGTCGAGGAAGGCGCGGAACCAGTTGGAGGTGCTGCCGCCGCGCACGTGCCGGACCCGCGATGCGGGCTGGTACCAGGTCTGCCAGCCGGCCTCGTCCAGACGGAGACAGAGGTCGACGTCCTCGTAGTAGGCCGGGTAGTACCGGTCGTCCACGCCACCCAGGGCGCGCCAGGCGGCCAGCCGGACCAGCAGGGACCCACCGGAGCAGTAGTCGACGCGGCGCTCGAAGTCCCACTGCGCGACGTTGCCGCCGGTCCCCACGGCCCAGGTCCGGGCGGTGGACCACAGCACGGACCCGGCCTCCTGGAGGCTGCCGTCCACGTTGAGGAACGTGCTCCCGACCGCGCCCACGTCCGGGCGACGGCGAGCAGTGTCCATCAACGCTTCCAGCCAGCCGGGCTCGACCAGGCTGTCGTCGTTCAGCAGGACGAGGAACTCCCGTTCGGCACGGGAGGCCGCGAAGTTCACCGCACCACCGAAACCGAGGTTGAACCGGAAGGTCCACACCCGGATGTCGGGGAAACGCGAGCGGATCTCGGGCGCCAGGCCCGGCGCGGGCTCGTTGAGGACGACCAGCACGTCTGCGTTCTCGGCGGGCACGGACGACAGGACCGACTCCACACAAGCCGTCAGGTACGGAGCGTCCCGCCACCCGACGATCACGATGCTGGCGCCGGGGCGCAGCTCTTCCACCGGCTCCCCGTTCACAGGATGAGGCTAACCGACCACGGGCCGCCAGGAGCCGTTCCCGGCGACTCGGATCCAGTTACGGGACCCATCCGTCACACCGGCACCAGTGGCTGCCCCACGGGAGCTGCCGCCGGACGTCCGCCCCTGCCGCGATAGCGTCGCCGGGGAGCGGCATCACCGTCCCGGTCGCCGCCGGGGCACCCGCGTGCCCGCGGCGCTCCCCGCCCCGACCCACACCTGAGGAGCACCAGCATGCTCGACGTCGCGATGACCGTGGAGCAGTGCTGGCAGCCGCAACCGGGCGGGTCGGGCAGGTACGTCCAGGAGCTGGCGGCCGAGCTGGTCCGCCACCCCGGGCTGGCGGTGACCGGACTGGCCGCCCGGCACCCGGCCGCCAGCAGCCCGGCCGACGGCACACTCCCCTTCCCGGTCCACCACTCCCGGCTCCCACGGCCGGTCCTATACCGGGCGTGGCAGCAGTGGCGGCGCCCGCGCGTCGGCCGCGGGACGGACGTGGTGCACGCGACGACATGGGCGATCCCCGGTCGTCGCTGCCCGCTGGTCGTGACCGTGCACGACCTGGCCTTCCGCGCCGATCCGACGCACTTCACGCGGCACGGCGCCGCCTTCTTCGAGCGCGGGCTGGACCTGGTCCGTCGTGAGGCCGCCGAGGTGATCGTCCCCTCCCAGGTGACCTTCGCGGAGTGCGTGGCCGCCGGCCTCTCCCCCGACCGGCTGACCGTCGTCCCGCACGGGGTGCGCCCGGCCGTGACGACCGCCGACGAGGTCCGCGCGTTCCGGGCGGCACACCGGCTCGAGCGGCCCTATGTGCTGTGGACCGGCACCCGGGAGCCACGCAAGAACCTGCCGGTGCTGCTCCGGGCGTTCGACCGGCTGCAGCGCGCCGGCGCAGACCTGGAGCTGGTCCTGGTGGGTCCCGAGGGCTGGGGGTCGGCCGACGCCCGGCTGACCGGTCCGGTCAGCGACCACGTCCGTGTACTGGGGCGGCTCCCGCGCGCCGAGCTGCAGGCCGCCTACGCCGGGGCGGACGTGTTCTGCTTCCCGTCCCTCCGCGAGGGCTACGGCATGCCGGTGACCGAGGCGATGGCCCACGGCGTTCCCGTGGTCACCTCCCGGGGGACCGCCACGGAGGAGGCCGCCGGCGGCGCAGCCGTCCTGGTCGACCCACGTGACGAGCAGGACGTCGCCGCCGGCCTCGCCGCCGCCCTGGACCCGGCACGACGGGCGGAGCTCCGCGCCGCCTCGTCGCGGCGTGCCGCCGAGCTCAGCTGGTCGCGGGCTGCGGAGCAGACGGCGGCGGTGCTGGTCCGGGCGGCCGGCACCGGCTGACCGGCGGCCGACCGGCCGGGGGCGGACTACGCCTGCGGGTCCAGCAGCGCCAGGTCGTGGGCGACCATGCGGCCGACGACCTCCTCGAACCGCACCGTGGGGACCCACCCCAGCAGATCCCGCGCCCGGCTGGGGTCGCCGACCAGCTCAGGCGCGTCCGAGGGGCGGGCGAACCGCGGGTCCAGCGTCACCAGGTGCTCCCACTCGGTGATGCCGGCCCCGGCGAAGGCGGCCGCCACGAAGTCGCGCACGCTGTGCGACTCGCCGGTGGCGATGACGTAGTCGCGCGCCAGCTCGGCTCGCGCCGCCAGGACCATCGCGGCGACGTAGTCCGGCGCCCATCCCCAGTCGCGGCGAGCGTCGAGGTTGCCCATCGCCAGCTCCTGCTGGAGGCCGCGGGCGATCCGGGCCACCCCAGCCGTGATCTTCCGGGTGACGAAGGCCTCGGGGCGCCGGGGGGACTCGTGGTTGTACAGGATGCAGCTGCTGGCGTGCAGCCCCCGCGCACGGTAGACCCCAACCAGGTGGTGGGCGTAGGCCTTCGCCGCGCCGTAGGGGGTGAGCGGCCGTACCGGCGTCGTCTCGTCCTGCGGCACCTGCGCGGTCCGGCCGAAGATCTCCGCACTGGAGGCCTGCACGAAGCGCACCGGTCGCCCGGCGCGCTCCTGCAGCTCGTGCGAGGCCTTCAGCAGATGCCCGACGGCCACCCCGCTGACCTGGGCGGTGAGCCCGGGTTCCTCCCACGAGCGGGCGACCGAGCTGAGCCCGCCCAGGTTGTAGACCTCAGCCGGCTCCACCTCCGCCACCAGGCGCTCCAGCCCCTCGCCGACGGTCAGGTCGCCGACGTGCCGCTGGACCTGCGGCGGCAGGGCAGGGGACGCCTCGGGCTCCCCTGCCCTGACGAGCGCGTGCACCTCGGACCCCTCCTCGAGGAGCCGCTCGACGAGGTAGCTGCCGTCCTGCCCGGTGGCACCCGTCACGAGGACACGGACCGCCGTCACCGGCGCGCGAGCTCCTTCTGCTCCGCGACGTCCGAGTCGACCATCATGCGGACGAGCTCGTCGAAGCCCACCTTGGGCTGCCAGCCCAGCTGCTCGCGCGCCTTGGTCGGGTCACCGATGAGCAGGTCGACCTCTGCCGGGCGGAAGAAGCGCGGGTCCTGGTGGACCTTCCCCGCCCAGTCGTCGATCCCGACATGGGTGAACGCGACGTCCAGCAGCTCGCGGATCGAGTGCGTCTCCCCGGTGGCCACGACGTAGTCGTCGGCCTGGTCCTGCTGCAGCATCAGCCACATCGCCTCGACGTAGTCGCCGGCGAACCCCCAGTCCCGCTGCGCGTCCAGGTTGCCCAGCGAGATCGACTCCTGCAGGCCGAGCGAGATCCGGGCCACCGCCTGGGTGACCTTGCGGGTGACGAACTCCGGCCCGCGACGCGGCGACTCGTGGTTGAACAGGATGCCCGAGGACGCGTGCATGCCGTAGGACTCGCGGTAGTTGATGGTCATGTAGTGGCCGTACACCTTGGCCACGCCGTACGGGGACCGCGGCCACAGCAGCGTCGTCTCCCGCTGGGGGACGTCCTGCACCTTGCCGAACATCTCCGAGCTGGACGCCTGGTAGAAGCGGACCTTCGACATGTCCTTGCCCGAGTACAGGCGGGTCGCCTCCAGGACGTTGAGCACCCCGAGGCCGGTGACGTCGGAGGTCAGCTTCGCGTTCTCCCACGAGTACGCGACGAAGGAGATCGCCCCGAGGTTGTAGACCTCGTCGGGCTGAGCCTCGCCGAAGGCCCGGATCAGGCTGGAGAGGTCGGTGATGTCACCGGTGAGGAGCGTGACCCCTGGAACCGTGCGACGGACCAGGTCGGCCTTGGGGTTGTTCTGCCCACGAATGAGGCCGTAGACGTCGTAGCCCTTGGAGAGCAGGAGCTCCGCGAGATAGAGGCCGTCCTGACCGGTGATCCCGGTGATCAACGCGCGCGTCATGTGTCCTTCGTCCCTCGGGTGGCCAGATCGCGCCCAGCCTAACGGGGCACCCGGGGCCGGCTCGACCGCAGCGGTGCCCCACGGGGGCCACGGGACGGGTGTGCCGGGTGCGACGAGCTCTCCCGTCCTCGGGTCCGGACCGCCGCCCCGGGGCGGACCGGCGGCACCGGTGCGTGCCCGCCGCCGGCACCGTGGCTAACGTGGACCGGGCGCATCCGGGCGACCGCGCCCGGCGGCCGGAGGCCCGAGACGGGCACCTGCCGGCCGGCGACGACGGGGAGGTCCCCTTGCGAGCAGCCCTGGACGCCACCCCCCTGCTGGGGCAGCGCAGCGGCGTCGGGCGCTACGTGCGGGGCCTGGTCGACGGCCTCGCTGCCCTGCCGGACGGCCCGGACGTGCTGCTCACCCTCTTCAGCATCCGGGGCGCCGTCCCGGGCCCGCTGCCCGCCCGCACCCGCCCGGCGCCGCGCCGGGCGCCGGCCCGGCTGCTGCGTCGGGCGTGGCGACGGACCGACTGGCCGCCCGCCGAGCTGCTGACCGGACGGGTGGACCTGTTCCACGGCACGAACTTCGTCGTCCCCCCGTTGGCCCGGGCCGGGGGCGTGGTCACCGTGCACGACCTCGCCTACCTCCGGTACCGGGAGACCGTCACCGGCGACGCCGCCGAGTACGCCGACCTCGTTCCCCGGGCACTGGCGCGGGGGGCGTACGTGGTGACTCCGAGCGAGGCCGTCGCCGAGGAGGTCGCTGCCGAGTACGGCCTGGCTGCCGACCGGGTCGGCGCGGCCCACCACGGCGTGGACCCGGAGTGGGCGCAGGCGCGCCCGGCGTCGCCGGCGGACCTCCGGCGCCTCGGGCTCCCCGACCGCTACCTGGTGTTCCTGGGCAACCTCGAACCGCGGAAGAACCTCGGGATGCTGGTCCGGGCGCACGGCGCCGCCCGGCGCGCCGACCCGGACGTGCCCCCGTTGGTCCTGGTGGGGCCCGCCGGCTGGGGCGACCGGTGGCAGGGGTCGCCGCCGGACCCGCGCGACGTGGTCACCGCCGGCTACCTGTCCGACACCGACCTCCACGCGGTGGTCGCCGGCGCGGCGGCCGTCTGCATGCCCTCGCACTACGAGGGGTTCGGCCTCCCGGTGCTGGAGGCGCTGGCCGCCGGCCGGCCCGTGCTCGCCAGCGACATCCCGGCCCACCGGGAGGTGGCCGCGGGGCAGGCGACCTTCCTGCCCACCGACGACGCCGACGCCTGGTCGGCCGCGTTCTCGGCCCTCGATGACGACACGGCCGCGGCACGGGCGCGACGAGCCCACGCTGCCGCCTTCACCTGGGAGAAGAGCGCTCGGGCGCACGTGAGGGTGTACGAACGGGCGGCCCACGCCGCGAGAGCAGCCCGTCGCTCCCCGTAGGATGTCCGAGTGCCTCTGGACCGCCAATTCATCTCCTTCGCCCAGAACGCCGAGGACGTCGTGTTGTGGCGGGCTCTCGGTCACGTCCACAAGGGGCGCTACGTCGAGGTGGGGGCCAACGACCCCGTGGAGTCCTCCATCACCCGGGCCTTCTACGCCCGCGGGTGGACCGGTGTCGAGATCGAGCCGGTCACCGAGTTCGCTGACGCCTACCGGCGGGAGCGCCCGAACGACATCGTGGTCCAGGCCGCCGTGGCGGACACCGACGAGGAGTCGGTGACACTGCACGTCGTCGACGGCACCGGCCTGTCGACGCTGGACCCGGACATCGCCGACCGACACCGCCGCACCGGCTGGACGACGCGCGAGGAGCAGGTGCCGGCCCGCCGGCTGGACGACGTCCTGGCCGAGCACCTCACGCCGGAGGACGACGTCCACTTCATGGTGGTGGACGTCGAGGGCGCTGAGGCCTCCGTCCTCGCCAGCGTCGACCTCACCCGCTGGCGCCCCTGGGTGCTGGTCGTCGAGGCCACCGCCCCGAACACCAGCCGGCCCACCCACGAGGAGTGGGAGGGGCGGCTGCTCGACGCGGGCTACGTCTTCTGCCTCTTCGACGGGCTCTCCCGCTTCTACGTCGCGCAGGAGCACGCCGCGGAGCTGCAGGCAGCGCTCAGCGCGCCCAGCAGCCCCCTCGACGAGTACACGCCGCACGCCGAGTACCGGCTCCAGGAGGAGCTGGCCAGCACGCGCGCGCTGCTGGACGCCGCCCAGCAGGAGGCCTCCGCCGCGCGGGACGAGGCCTCCCTGACCCGCCGGGCGCACGACGAGCTGCTCGACGAGCTGATCCGCTGGCGCGGGTCGGTGCTCGACCGCTGGACCCAGGCCGCCGGCGGGGGGAGCGCCGCCGTCGAGGGAAAGCCCGGCCACGAGGTGGTCCGACTGCGCCGCGAGCTCGCCGCCACCCAGGCGACCGTCTCCTGGAGGGTCACCGCCCCGCTGCGCGCCGTCCAGTCGCGTCGTCTGCGGGGATGGCGGTGAGCCAGGCCGCCACCGACGTCGTGCCCGAGCCCGTCCGGATCACGGCCCTGCACCAGCGGCTCGCCGCCGCCGGACAGGTCCTGGGCATCACCGTGGAGGCGGACGACCCGACCACCGGCGCGTCCCTGCTGTACGGCCGGCTCGTGGAGCACGTGCACGCCGACGAGGGCACCGACGGGCTGTGGCTGCTGCTCACCGCCCTGTCCGCGGCGATGCCCGACGGCGACGAGCTGGTGGCCGCCCGGCGCGCCCGCGACCTGCACCGCAGTGGGGACTTCGGCATCTGGCTGCTCGAGGCCACCGCCGCGGCCGCGGTCAGCCGGGGAGCGCTCGACGCGGAGATGGACGTGGTCAGCGACGCGGTCGTGGTCGACGTCGACTTCAGCGCGCGCCACCGGCTGCACACCGGCATCCAGCGGGTGGTGCGGGAGACCGTGCCGCGGTGGGCCGCGGAGCACGAGCTGACGCTGGTGGCGTGGACCGACCAGAGCGGCGCGACCCGGCACCTGCTCGACGACGAGGCCGACCGGGTGCTCCGCTGGCACGACCTGGAGGACCCGGGCGAGGACGACGGGCTGCAGGAGCGGCAGCACCGCCTCGTCGTGCCGTGGCGGAGCAACGTGCTGCTCCCGGAGAACCCCCCGCCGGAGCACTGCGCCGTCCTCGCGGCGATGGCCGTGTACTCCGGCAACGAGGTCGGTCTGATCGGCCACGACTGCATCCCCGTGATCAGCCCCGAGCTGATCCACGCCGGGCTCCCCGACCGCTTCACCCGCTACCTGGAGACCGTGAAGCACGCACACCGGGTCGTCGGCGTGAGCGCCTCGGCGGCGCGGGAGTTCCGTGGCTTCACGCAGATGCTCGGCGCACAGGGCCTCACCGGGCCCGAGATCGCGGTGTGCCCGCTCCCGGTCGAGACGCCGCCCGGCCAGGCGGTTCCCCGGCAGAGCCCCCCACTGGTCGTCAGCATCGGGAGCTTCGAGCCCCGGAAGAACCAGCTGGCGGTCCTGCACGCCGCAGAGCACCTGTGGCGCGAGGGGCTCGAGTTCTCGCTCATGTTCATCGGCGGCGGCGGCTGGGTGACCGAGGCCGACTCGTTCTTCAGCCGGCTGAAGAACGCCGGCCGCCGGGTCGAGCGGGCCACCGCGATCAGCGACAGCGAGCTCTGGCGCGCACTGCGCTCGGCACGCTTCTCGATGTTCACCTCCCTGCACGAGGGCTTCGGGCTCCCGGTCGCGGAGTCCCTCGCCTGCGGCACCCCGGTGCTGACCTCTGCCTACGGCTCGATGGCCGAGACCGCCGCAGCGGGCGGGGCCGTGACGGTCGACCCCACCGACGACCTGGCCATCGCCGCGGAGATGCGCCGGCTGCTCACCGACGACGCCCTGATCGACGAGCTGCGCCGCGCCGCCGCGGCCAGGCCGCCCCGAACCTGGGACGACTACGCCCGGCAGTCCTGGGACGCCCTGGTGCCCTCGCCGCAGACGACCGCGGAGGTCCAGGCATGACCCGTCAGCTGACCGCACGCATGACCCAGCCGCTGAGCTGGGGCAGCCGGCTCGCGGCCGCAGCACCGGCCGAGCGCCGGCGGCTGCTGTCCCGGGTGGAGCTGGTCGTCTCCACGCTCTCCGGTGCACCGGCGCCCCGGCGCCGGGACGAGCTGCTCGCGCGGTTCGACGCCCTGCTGGCCCCGGCGGACCCCTCCGCCGTCTGGCTCGCGCTCTCCGTGCTGGAGGGTGAGCTCGCCACCACCCCCGAGGTGCGCCGCGCCGTGCGCTCCATCCGGCTGGACGGCGTGGGCGCCGCGCTCGGCGCCAGCTTCACGCGCACCGCGCAGACCTGGGTGCCGGCCCGCCGCGACCAGCCCGAGGTCCGAGTGGTCACCGGCACGGTGCTGGTCGACCTCGACCACACCGCCCGCACCGGCCTGGCCACCGGGATCCAGCGGGTGGCCCGCGAGACGGTCCGCCGCTGGTCCCGCGACCACGAGGTGGTCCTGGTGGGCTGGGGCGCGGAGTACCGGCAGCTGCGGCTGCTCACCCCGGACGAGTGCACGATGGCCCTGACCGGTGAGGGCGAGCCCGACCCCGCGGACACCGGTGACGTGGTCATCCCCTGGGAGGCCACCTACCTCCTCCCGGAGCTGTCGCTGGAGGACGCCCGGAACAGCCGGATCAGCGCACTGGCCCAGTTCTCCCGCAGCCGCACCGGGGTGATCGGCTTCGACTGCGTGCCGATCAGCACCGCGGAGACGACCGCACTGGGGGTCAGCGAGGCCTTCGCCAACAACCTCGCCGCCGTCCGGCACATGGACCGGGTGTCCGCGATCTCCCAGGCCTCGGCCAACGAGTACGGCGGGTGGCGGACCATGCTGGGCTCGGTCGGGTCGACCGGCCCGGCGATCTCGGCCGACCTGCTGCCCACCGAGGCCGCCGAGACCACACCCGCGGGTCTCGCGGCCGCCCGGGCGGAGCTCACTCTCCCCGGTGTGCCGATGGTGCTGTGCGTCGGCACCCACGAGCCGCGCAAGAACCACCTCGCGCTGCTGCACGCTGCCGAACTGCTGTGGCGGGAGGGAATCCGGTTCAACCTGGTGCTGCTGGGCGGACGCTCCTGGAACGACACGCGGTTCCGGCAGGCGCTGGAGGATGCCAGGTCCCGCAACCGCCCCGTCGACACGCCCCGCGCCATGTCCGACGACATGCTGTGGGCTGCCTACCGCCTGGCCCGGGTGATGGTCTTCCCCTCGCTGAACGAGGGCTACGGGCTCCCCGTCGCCGAGGCGCTGGCCTGCGGCGCCCCCGTCATCACCTCGGGGTACGGCTCCATGGCGGAGATCGCCGCGGACGGTGGCGCCCTGCTGGTCGACCCGCGGGACGACCACGACCTCGCAGCCGCCCTGCGGACGGTGCTGACCGACGACGACAAGCACGCCCGGCTGGCCGCGGCCGCGGCCGCCCGCCCGCGCCGCACGTGGGACGAGTACGCAAGGGACGTGTGGGACAGCCTGGTCGACTGACTGGACCCGTTGCCGCAGATCCCCCCCGGCCGCGCCTACCCTGGTCGAGCCGGGGTCGATCCCAGGCCACCGGCTGACACGATGGAGACCCATGAGCACACTCGAGTCCGAGGCGCGCAGCGCGCGCCTCGCCACCGAGCCCTGGCAGTCGAGCGCACCGACCGGGAGCCTCTTCCGCGGCAGCCGCCAGTCCCTGCGGGACATCCTCGGCCAGCGCGAACTGCTCGGTCTGCTCGTCCGCCGTGAGCTCAAGGCCCGGTACAAGGACAGCACCCTCGGCTTCCTCTGGAGCCTGCTCCGGCCGCTGACCGTGCTGCTGGTGTACTACATCGCCATCGGGAAGTTCCTCGGCGCCGCCCGGGCGATCCCGGAGTTCGCGGTGTACATCTTCACCGGCCTGATCGCCTGGCAGCTGTTCCTGGAGATCGTGACCACGAGCACGGCCTCGATCGTGGCGAACGCCGGACTGGTCAAGAAGGTGTACCTCCCGCGCGAGGTCTTCCCGCTGAGCGCCGTGGGCGGCGCCATCTTCACCTACCTGACCCAGGCGTTGATCCTCACTGCCGCGGTGCTCGTCACCGGCCAGGTGCCCACCGGCAGCCGGCTGCTCTACATCCCCCTCTCGCTGGCCGTCCTCCTGGTGTTCGCCACCGCGATCGGTCTCACCCTGGCCGCGGTCAACGTCTACCTGCGAGACGTGCAGTACCTCGTGGAGATCTCCGCGACGATCTTCTTTTGGGCCTCCCCCATCGTGTACTCGTGGCGGCTGGTCTCCGACGCCATGAACGGGTCCTGGATGGAGACCGTCTACCTGTGCAACCCGGTGACCCTGGCGGTCCTGGGCATGCAACGGGCCATCTGGGTCGCCGGCAGTGGCGAACCCGTCCCCGATGCGCTGGGCACCCGCCTGGTCATCGCCCTCGGCGTCGGCCTCGTGCTGCTCTGGCTCAGCCAGCGGCTCTTCGCCCGCCTCGAGGGGAACTTCGCACAGGAGCTGTGAGCATGAGCGACACCCCTGCCGTCATCCAGGTGGAGAACCTTTCCAAGCGCTTCGTCATCCGCAAGGACAAGTCGATCAAGGAGCGACTGGTCAACGCGACGGTCTCCCGGCAGCACCGGGAGGAGTTCTGGGCGTTGCGGGACGTCGACCTCACGGTCAACTCCGGGACGACGGTTGGGCTGATCGGGCCCAACGGGTCGGGGAAGAGCACCCTGCTCAAGGCCATCGGCGGGATCATCCAGCCGACCTCCGGCAGCGTGCGCCGACGCGGTCGCCTCGCCGCCCTGCTGGAACTCGGTGCGGGCTTCCACCCCGACCTGACCGGACGGGACAACGTCTACCTCAACGCCGCCATCCTCGGTCTCAGCCGTCGGCAGACCGACCAGTACTTCGACGCCATCGTCGACTTCTCCGGCATCGAGCGGTTCATCGACACCCAGGTGAAGTTCTACAGCTCCGGGATGTACGTCCGTCTCGCCTTCGCCGTCGCGGTGCACGTCGACCCCGACCTGCTGCTGGTCGACGAGGTGCTGGCGGTCGGCGACGAGCCGTTCCAGCGCAAGTGCATGGACCGGATCAAGAGTTTCCAGCGGGAGGGCCGCACCATCGTGCTGGTCACCCACGCCCTCGACCAGGTCGCGGAGATCTGCGACCGCGCCGTCGTGCTCGAGAACGGGCGGGTGGCCGTCGACGGCGATGCACGTGAGGCCATCCGGACCCTGCGCGCGGACTTCGACGAGCAGACCAGCACCGAGCGGGAGTCGCACCAGACCGTCGAGCGCGCCCGGGTCGTCGCGGTCCAGGCGCTCGACCCCGCCGGGCGCCCGACCCGCGTGCACGCCCCCGGGCAGGACCTCCTCATCCGGGTGACCGTCGAGGCCGACGAGCCCCTGACGGACTGGGTCCTCGGCATCGGCATCGACAGCCACACCGGCCAGGGCGTCTTCGGCACCAACACCCAGTTGCTGGACACCCCGCTCGCCCCGCTCGTGGGGCGGGGCACGTACGATATCCGGCTGTCCGGCCTGTCGCTCGGCGAGGGCGACTACCACCTGCACGGGGCGTTGGCGCTGTGGAACGGCGCCACGTTCCAGCGGCTCTCCGAGGCGGCCAGCCTCTCGGTGGAGGGTGCGGGCCGCAGCATCGGCCCGGTGGGCGTGATCGGCATCGACGCCACGGTCCGTGAGGCGCTGGCCACCGAGGCCAGCTGACCCCGGTTCCCCGACCCGGGCGCGAGCGGCGTGTGCCCGCTCAGCCGGCCGGCGCACGCTCGAGCAGGACGGCGGTCGGCCCGTTGATGGCGGCGACGACGCCCAGCTGCCCGGGGAGCGCAGGCTGCCCCTCGGTGATCGGCACCAGCGTCGCGATCCACTCCTCGTCGCCGTCGGACCGGCGGTCCTGACCGAACGAGTACACCCAGGTCTCCTCCACCGACACCCGGTGACCCGCCAGCTCGAGGTCGAGGGCGACCGAGGTGGCGGTCGTCCACGCGCCCACGTCGGCGATGTCCAGCAAGACCGTGCTGTCCTCGTCCGGCAGCGCGTCCAGCAGCAGGTGGCCGGCTTCCTCGGCAGCGGGCTGACTGCCCAGCTGGGTGTCGGCGCTGCGCTCCAGGGAGAGGCCGACGCCGACGGCCAGGACCACGGCCGCCACCGTCCCGATCGCAGCCACCCGCAGGACGGACGTCCCCGCCCCCGCGGGCCAGCGGTGCAGCACGAGGGATGCCCCGGCGACGAGGAGCGCCGGCGGGAGGACGGTGACCCAGAGCAGCAGGTAGTTCTGCAGCTCACCGGTGACCGTGCGCCCGGCGACCAGCCCGGCGACGACGGCGACGGCGGTCAGCACAGCCAGCCAGCCGGTGCGGGTCGCGCCCGCCCGGAAGGCCAGCACCGCGACGGCCACGCCACCACCGAGCTGGACGAGGACGGCGCAGACCACCGCTGCGGTGAGGATCGTGGTGTCGACGGGGCCGGGGGTGGCCGGCCAGCCGAACACCGACGCACCGAGCAGCTGACCGACGCTCGAGAACGCCTCGGCCCAGGTGTGGGTCTGCGCGGCGGGATCCCCTCCCGAGGTGAAGTAGTCGGCGAGCATGCCGAGGTTGCCCTGCCCCGACGACGCGGTGCTGAGCTGCTGCCACAGCGGCGGCACCCAGATCAGCACCACGCCGCCCACCGCGAGGCCCACCCGGGTCCAGCCGGCCCGGTCGGGCCGGTCGACCTGGCCGCGGACCAGCCGGAGCCCGGTCGCGACGACCACGACCAGACCGACCAGGCCGACCAGCGGCACCGTCCCGACGTGGGTCTGCAGCAGGAAGGAGGCGACCAGCACGACCGTCGCGAAGGAGGCGAGGCTGCCGGCACAGGCACGGGCTGCCACCAGGCACAGCAGGAACGTGGGCAGCAGCAGGGCGAAGGGGTTCCAGACGTTGACGAAGACGATGGCCGGCATCCGGAGGACGTACAGGAGCACCACCGCAGCCACCAGCGGTCGCTGCCACGGGCGCTCGCCTCCTGCGGCCACCACGACCAGGACCGCGAAGAGCGCGTGCACCGCCAACGACGCCGCGACGAGCGCCTGGCCGGTGGAACCGAGGACCCACCACAGCGGGGCGAGGAGGTAGGTCCACGCCGGCCCGGGGTGCGCCCAGCCCATCCGGGAGTAGGAGCCCACTCCCTGGTCGAGGTGCCGCGCGTCCAGCGCGTCGAGTCCGATGAGTGCCTGGTCGCCACCCAGCACGAGCGTGCCGGAGGCGAGCTGGACGACGGCGACGACGACGACGGGAACGGCGACAGCGATCCCGGAGAGGACTCCCAGCCGAGCGGACGAGCGACCCTGCGGTCGACTCTCCTGCGACTGGACCTCGACAACAGTGGACATCGGTGACTTCCCCCCGGCGACGGCGCGGACGAGTCTGCCACGGGCTCCTGCCCGGTCCGCGCGCCGCGAGGAACGTGGTGCCGATGGTGAGGGACAGGTCGCTGGGGCAGCCTGCGGGCCATGTGACGGGATGGGCGGATGGTGCCGACCACGTCGGCGTACCGGCTGGTCGTGGCCGGTCATGGACAGGTCGCCGACGTATCGTCGGGGCACTTCGCCGCGGGGCCGACGCTCCCGAGCACTCCGCCGATCCGGCCCCGTCCAACGTGAGGAACGACCGTGAGCGACAGCGCCGACCCACACGGGGACTCCCGTCCCCTCCCGCCCCGCCTCGACCCGCGCGCCGGCCGGGCACCCCGGGCAACCGGAGGTAGCGGCACCCGCCGGCTGGCCGGCGTGACCCGTACCGTCGCCGGCCTGCTGTCCGTGGTGGTGCTGACCGGCTCGGGCTGGGGGTGGTACCTGGGCCAGGTCGCCGACGCGAGCGTCAACCGCACCGACGCCATCCCGACCTCGGGCAACGAGGAGACGGTGGACACCGGCGAGGCGATGAACCTGCTGCTGGTCGGCAACGACAGCCGGGCCAGCGCCTCGGAGGAAGAGCTGGCGCAGCTCAACACCGAGGCCAACGCCGGCACGAACACCGATACGATGATCCTGGTGCACGTGCCCGCCGACGGGTCCGCGGCCTCGTTCGTCTCCTTCCCCCGCGACTCCTACGTGGAGATCCCGGGCTACGGCATGGACAAGCTGAACGCCGCCTACGCCTACGGCAGCCAGGAGGCACCGGACGGCGCCTCCGACGACGCCGTCCAGGCCGCCGGCGCACAGCTGCTGATCCAGACCCTCAGCTCGCTGACCGGGCTGCGCATCGACCACTACGCCGAGGTGGACCTCCTGGGCTTCTTCAAGTTGTCCGAGGTGGTCGGCGGTGTCGAGGTCAACCTCTGCGCGGCGGTGCAGGACGACTACTCCGGCGTCGACCTGCCGGCCGGCGTGCAGACGATCAGCGGCGAGCAGGCGCTGGCCTTCGTCCGCCAGCGGCACGGCCTGCTGCGCGGCGACTTCGACCGGATCATCCGCCAGCAGACCTTCATCGCCGGGATGATTCGCAAGATACTGTCGGACAACGTCCTGCTCGACCTGGGCAAGCAGCGGGAGCTGGTGCAGGCCGCGTCCGAGGCACTGACCGTCGACCAGTCGCTGGACCTGTTCAGCCTGGCCTCGCAGATGCAGACGGTGACGCCGGGGAGCATCGAGTTCCAGACCGTGCCCTACATCGGCACCGACACCGATGACCAGGGCCGCTCCATCATCACGCTGGAGGACGAGGACACGCTGCACAGCTTCTTCGCGCAGCTGTCCGCTGAGCCGGCGGCCGCGGAGGCGGAGGCGGAGGCGGAGGCCAGCACCGAGGCGCCGGCGTCGGCCGCGGCGACCGTCGCACCGTCCGACGTGACCGTGCAGGTCTACAACGGCTCGGGCACCTCCGGGCTCGCCGGCAGCGCGGCCACCGCGCTGGAGGGTGCCGGGTTCGTGGTCGCCGGCACCGGCAACGCCGACTCGCAGGAGTACACGGTCACCGAGATCCGCTACGCCGCCGGCGACGAGGCGCTGGCCAACGTCCTGCTCGCCCAGGTGCCGGGCGCCACGCTGAAGGCCGTCGACGACGCCACCAGCGGCACGGTGCAGCTGGTGCTCGGCTCGGACTTCAACGGGATCGGCCAGGCGGTGACCGCGCCCGTGGCCGCGCCGACGACCGCCGGCGAGGACCAGTTCACCGCCGCGAACACCGACTGCATCAACTGAGCTGAGCCGCCCGTGCGCCCCCGCGACCACCCAGGTCGCGGGGGCGCACGCGTGTGGGGTGAGACCGTGCAGCCGCCGGAGCCCGGTCCCGTCCACGGCCCGCCTCACGAGCTCCGCCCATCGAGAGCCGTGACCGGGCAGCTGCGGGGTCCCGGGGGCACGAGGCCCCCCCCACCGCGTCGTCGCCGACCGGCGGGGACCTCGATCGTCAGCCCCCGCGGACGGACACCCGGCTGCTGCTGCCAGCCGACCGCCCGGCGGGAACGGACGCAGCCCGGGCCGATGCGGTCGGTCGAGGCGCCGCGACCAGGGCCGCCGCACCGGTCAGGATCGCGGTCGCCCGGCGCAGCTCACGGTTCTCCCGCCCCGAGTCCGTCCGCCGGACCTCGTGGGCCCGCACCCTCGTCGAGTCCGTCCGCCGGCCCTCGTGGGCGCGCACCCCTCGTCGTCACGTGGCTCGACAGCCTCCGTACCCCGGCGGCGTGCGTCGCCGTCCGGGTGCGGTCCTGCGGCTGCTGCGCACCGGGCTGCACCGACCGGGCGGTCGCCCTGCTCAGCTCGTTCCCCGCGTCCTCACTGCCCCAGGCCGACGGCGACAGACCGCCTGGCGGCAGCCGGCCGGTGGGCGCTTCTCCGACACCGACTCTGGCCGGTGCACGGTTCTCCGCACCCCCGAGACGGTGCCCGGCAGCCGGGTGCGCAGGCTGCCGGGCACCGGGCTCAGTCGGCCCGGACCGTGATCGCGCCGGTGGCGGCGGTCCAGGTGATCGACCCGTGCTCGAAGTCCGTCCGCCGGCCACCGGACACCGCACGCTCGTCCCGGACGGGGAGCCCCAGGGCTGACTGCGGCCCGCCGAGGCCGAGATAGGCCTGCGCGATCGAGCCGTACACCGAGCGCGTCCCCAGCGTGGAGCTGCGGTAGACGGCGCCGCCCGTGAAGAGCGTCGCCCTGGTTCGGCCGTCGGCCAGCAGGACCTCGTCGGTGGTCGGGTAGCCCAACGGCCCCTGCTCCCACCCGAGCGAGGCCCACAGCTCCCGGCTCGAGCCCACCACGGCATGCGCGCCGGTGGCCGGCGACCAGTAGATCGACGCCCCGCCGGCGAAGTGGTTGTACCGGCCCAGACCATCCGGCGTGGCCAGCTCGTCCGTCGTCGGCAGGCCGTAGGTCCAGCCCACCCCGCTCAGCCCACCCAGCCGCTGCCAGGCGTCCTCGATCGCGCCCTGCACCGCGTGCGCACCACCGGCCGGCGACCAGGTGATCAGCCCGTTCTGGAACGTCGTCCAGCGCATCGCGCCGTCGGCGGAGACCTGCTCGTCCGAGGTCGGGTAGCCCAGCGCACTGGACTCCCAGCCCAGTGCGGCCCACTTCTCCTGGATCGAGCCCACCACCGCATGCGCGCCGGTGGCCGGCGACCAGTAGATCGACGCCCCGCCGGCGAAGTGGTTGTACCGGCCGACCCCGTCCGGCGTGGCCAGCTCGTCCGTCGTCGGCAGGCCGTAGGTCCAGCCCACCCCGCTCAGCCCACCCAGCCGCTGCCAGGCGTCCTCGATCGCGCCCTGCACCGCGTGCGCACCACCGGCCGGCGACCAGGTGATCAGCCCGTTCTGGAACGTCGTCCAGCGCATCGCGCCGTCGGCGGAGACCTGCTCGTCCGAGGTCGGGTAGCCCAGCGCACTGGACTCCCAGCCCAGCGCGCCCCACAGCTCCCGGATCGACCCCACCACCGCATGCGCGCCGGTGGCCGGCGACCAGTAGATCGACCCACCGCCGGCGAAGTGGTTGTACCGGCCCAGACCATCCGGCGTGGCCAGCTCGTCCGTCGTCGGCAGGCCGTAGGTCCAGCCCACCCCGCTCAGCCCACCCAGCCGCTGCCAGGCGTCCTCGATCGCGCCCTGCACCGCGTGCGCACCACCGGCCGGCGACCAGGTGATCAGCCCGTTCTGGAACGTCGACCAGCTCATCGCGCCGTCGGCCGAGCCGCGCTCGTCCGAGACCGGGTAGCCCAGCGCGCTGGTCTCCCAGCCCAGGGCGGCCCACCTGTCCCGGATGGCGCTCATCACCGCGTGCGAGCCGGTCGTCGGCGACCAGTAGATGGAGTGACCGCCGGTGAAGTGGTTGTACCGCCCGACCCCGTCCGGCGTCGCCAGCTCGTCGGTCGAGGGCGCGCCGAACACGTCCGGGCCGCCGAGGGCCAGGTAGGTGACCAGGTTGCTGCCGCTGAGCGCGTGCACGCCACCCTTCGCCGACGAGTACAGCCGCCCCCGCTCGTAGGCCTGCCAGGTGACGCCCGCGGCGGACTGCTGCCCGCCCAGGGGCGCACCGAGTGCAGCCCTGAGGCCGGCGTCGGCGGCGTACCGGGAGGAGATCGTTTCCGTCGCGGCCCCGACCATGGCGGCGGCGACCTTGTCCCGGATCTCGCCGAGCCGGTCGTACCCGTACCGCCCCGGGCACGCGGTGCTCCCGACGTCCCGGTGGCCGAAGATGGTCGGCAGCGTCACCCTCGTGCCGGCCGCGTACCGGGCCGTCCCGCCTCCGCCCGAGGTGAGCGGGGTGGTTCCGCGGGGGTCGATGCCGTAGAGCGAGAACTTCCAGGCGATGATCGCCGCGACCGCGTCCACGGTCACCTGGGGCACGGGCACGACGTCGTAGTTGCCCAGCATCGAGACGCCGAAGGTCGAGGTGTTGAAGCCACCGGCGTGCGCACCGATCACCGTGCTGGCGAGTCCGCCGTAGCGGCCCTCCCAGAGCCGGCCGAACTTGTCGACGATCACGTTGTAGCCGATGTCGCCCCAGCCCAGGCTGACCGCGTGGTAGCGATAGATCGACCGCATCATGGCCGGGACCTGGTCGGCGCTGTAGTTGTTGGTGTCCGCGGTGTGGTGCAGGGTGGCGGCCTTCAGGGAAGCGGCGTTCTGCGGGTCCCACGTGCGGATCGACTCGTCCGCGCCCCACTGACCACGGGAGTACACCTGGGGCATCGTCGTCGCGGCGTGCGCGGTGTCGGTGATGTCCGGCGAGGTCAGCGCGGTGTCCGCCGCGCTCTCTCCCGGGTCGACCAGGTCGACCCGGACGTCGGTGGGCTGCGCACCCGCGCGGGTCACCAGTTCCACCTCGACGCCGGTGCTCGGCCCGGTCCACAGCGGGCTGGTGCCCCCGCGGAGCTCGGCCCCGGTCCGGCTCTCCGACGCGCCCTGGTCGGCGGTCTCGGCCGTGACCTCGGTCCACGCACCCCACCCGCCGGTGGCGTCCTGGACCCGCACCTGCACCAGGGTGTCGGTCACCTCGGCGTCGTACGCCCAGGTGACGCCGACCAACGAGAACTCCGCGACGTCGGTCCGACTCACGGTGAGCGTCGGCGCCGAGTCCGGGACACCGCTCACCGGGTCGGTCGTCCCCTCCTGGACCTCCGCGGCGGGCGCCGGGGCCTCGACCGAGCCCATCTCGACCGCGTCGGTGGAGGTGGTGACGGGTTCGGCCGCGGGGCCTGGGGCCGCGTAGACGGGCAGGATGAGGAACGTCCCGGTCAACGCCAGGAAGGCGGTGAGTGCAACGAGGATGCGGCGCACGAGCAGGTCCTTCCGATGAGCGGTGGCCCCTCGGCACCGGAGGCTGAGGGGTCCGCTTCACTACTTCGGAAGGAGCAGGCCTGTTCTTGAGCTGGACCGTCCCGGCCGGTGCGACCGGGACCGATCAGATCGGCAGGCGGCGGAACACCGCGCGCGGCGTGTGCCGCAGGCCGCTCATCACCCAGCGCATGGCGCCGGGCACCCAGACCGTGTGCCGGCCCTTGCGGACGCCGGTGACGATCGCCTCGGCGACCGCCTCGGGGGTGGTGGCCAGCGGGGCGTCGTCCAGGCCCTCGGTCATCTTGGAACGCACGAACCCGGGCCGGACGACGAGGACGGAGACCCCGGTGCCCACCAGCGAGTCGGCCAGACCGGAGTAGAAGGCGTCCAGGCCGGCCTTGGTGGAGCCGTAGACGAAGTTCGACGCCCTCGGACGCTCCCCGGCGACCGACGACAGCGCGACGATCACCCCGTGGCCCTGCCGGCGCATCTGGTTGGCCAGCTCGGTGCCGACCACGGTCGGCGCGACGTAGTTGACCTGGGCCAGCTCGGCCACCGCCGTGCCGTCACTGCGCAGCTGGTCGGCGTCCCCGAGGAGGCCGAAGGCGACCACCGCCACGTCGATGTCACCCTCGGCCGTCGCTGCGGCGACCATCGCCGCGGGCGAGGCCGGGTCGGTGGCGTCGAAGTCGACCACCTGCACCTGGGCGCCGGCGGCCTCGAGCTCACCGGCCACGATCGCCCGGCGCGGGGTGTCCCGCGCCGCGAGGACGACCCGCAACGGCCGCTCGGTCAGGTACCGCCGGGCCGTGGCCACCGCGATGTCCGAGGTGCCGCCGACGAGCAGCAGCGAGCTGGGCGATCCGAGCGCGTCGATCACAGTGCGAGCCTCCGGGCCAGGTCTGACATGAAGACGCCGTCCGGGTCGACCTGCTTGCGCAGGGCCCGGAAGTCGTCGAGGCGGTCGTACATCTTCTCGAAGGTCTCCGGGCGCACCCGCGAGTCCTTGGCCAGGTAGGTGCGCCCCGCTGCTGCGACGACCACCTCGTCGAGGGAGTCCAGCAGGCCGGCCAGCCCCTTCATCACCGGGATGTCCAACGCCAGCGTCCACCCGGGCGAGGGGTAGGACAGCATCCCCGGGTTGCCCGGACCGAACCGCTTGAGCACGGCGAGGAAGGACGCCGTCCCGAAGGAGCTGAGCCGGTCGAGCACCTCGCGCATGGCCTCCTCCTGCCCGAAGGGCACGGTGACCTGGTACTGCACGAAGCCGCGCGGGCCGTAGATGCGGTTCCAACCGCCCACCGCGTCGAGCGGGTGGAAGAAGGTCGGGATGCTCTGCAGCTGGTCGCGCTTGACCTTGGGCGCCTTGCGGTACCAGACCTCGTTGAAGGCGGCGACCGTGGCCAGGTTGAGCAGGCCGGGCGGGAAGACGTCGGGCACGGAGGCCTTCACCGAGCCGTGGTACTTCAGCGGGTCGGTGCGGCGCTTGGCCGGCAGCTCGTCCAGCTTCGCGAAGCGCCCGCGGGTCACCACCGAGCGGCCCATCCGCTTGCCCTTGGCCAGGGTGTCGATCCAGGCGACCGAGTACTCGTAGAGGTGGTCGGTCTCGGCCAGCAGCGTCATCAGCTGGTCGAGGTCCTCGGTGCGGTCGGTGTCGACCAGGCAGCGGGAGGACTCGATCGCCTTCATCTGCACCTGCGCCCGCAGGATGACGCCGGTCAGGCCCATGCCGCCGACGGTCGCCCAGAACAGGTCGGCGTCGGACTCAGGGCTGATCCGGCGGACCTGCCCGTCGGCGGTGAGCAGGTCGATCCACCGGACGTGCTGGCCGAAGCTCCCGGCGACGTGGTGGTTCTTGCCGTGGATGTCGGCGGCGATGGCCCCGCCGACGGTCACCAGCCGGGTGCCCGGCGTCACCGGGACGAAGAAGCCCTGCGGCACGAACTGGTTCATCAGCTCGTCGAGCGAGATGCCGGCCTCGACGTCGACCAGTCCGGTCTCCAGGTCGGCGTGCAGCACCCGGTTCGCGGTGGTCATGTCCAGCACGGTGCCGCCGGCGTTCTGCGCGGCGTCGCCGTAGCTGCGGGCCAGGCCGCGGGCCACGACACCGCGGCCGGAGGCGGCCAGCACGGCGGCGCGGACGTCGTCATCGTCGTGCACCGGGGTGAGCAGGGCCCGGGTCGGGGCGGTGCGCCCCCAGCCGACCAGCGGCACGGCTCCCTGCAGGGGCCCGCCGCTAGCCTGCGCGTGGTGGGGGGCAGGGAGTGTTCTCTCAGGCACTGAAGACCCCCACGCCGACGGTCAGGATCCACAGGGCACCGAGGACCAGCAGGACACGGTCGTGCATCACGATCTCCTCCGGGGCGCCGGCGGCACCCTTGTCGACGTCCCGCGCGTAACGCAGGATCGCCAGGACGAACGGCGCGATCGAGATGGTCGCCCACGGCACGCCGTCCTGGGTCTCGGCCATCTCGAACGCCCACAGGCTGTACGCGGTGCAGGCCACCCCGGCCGACAGGCTCCACACGAAGCGCAGGTAGCTGGCCGAGTACTCCCGCAGCGTCCGGCGGGTGGCTGCCTCGTCGCCCACCAGGATCAGCTCCGAGTACCGCTTGCCGGCCACCATGAACAGCGATCCGAACGCCGCGACCAGCAGGAACCACTGCGACAGCAGCAGGCCGGCGGCGACACCGCCGGCGATGCCGCGCAGCAGGAAGCCTGAGGCCACCACGGCCAGGTCGATGACCGGCTGGTTCTTCAGGATCAGGCAGTACGCCAGCTGGATGACGACGTAGGCGCCCAGCACCCCGGCCAGCGCCGGGCGGGTCACCAGCGCCGCGGTGGTCAGGGCGGCGGCGAACAGCACCAGCGCAAGGCCCACCGCGAACGGCCGGGGCACCAGCCCGGCCGCGATCGGGCGATAGCGCTTCTTCGGGTGGCGGCGGTCCTCCTCGACGTCGATCGAGTCGTTGACCAGGTAGACGCCCGAGGCGCACACGCAGAAGAGCAGGAATGCCACCGCCGTCGGACCGAGGACGTCGGGGTTGAACACCTCACCGGCGGCCAGCGGGGCGGCGAGCACGAGGACGTTCTTGACCCACTGCCGAGGTCGCAGGGCGCGCACGACGCCCCACCCGCGAGACCCACGGAACCCGGGGGTGCGGGGCGGCGGGGCCACCCGGGGCGGAGCGGTGTCCACCGCGGTCAGCGGGGCCGGGCTCGCGGCCACCGGGTCGGTCACCGGGATCGGCTCGGGCTGCACGCTCACGTTCACGCCTTCCTGCCGGCGGTCGGGGTCATACGACGTCGGACGACGGTGGCCACGCCGGCGCCCAGCGCCGCACCGGAGAGGACGTCCGAGGGGTAGTGCACGCCCAGGAGCACCCGGGAGACCAGCATCGCGCCGGTCACCGTGGCCATCACCGGCCGGCCCACCATCGGGCCGAAGCCGACCGCCGCAGCGGCGGTGGAGCAGCTGTGCGCACTCGGGAAGGAGAGCCGGCTGGGGGTGGCGACCAGTGGGGGCACGTCTTCCAGGGCGGGGCGCACCCGGCGTACCACCCGCTTCACCACGACACCGGCGGCGTGCGCCGCGACGACACCGGTCACACCCGCGACCCAGTCCGCCCGATCGCGCCCGCGCAGCCAGCCGGCGGCGCCGAGGGCGATCCAGCCGAGCGCGTGCTCACCGAAGTGGGAGAGCCCCTGGGCCACGGGGACGGCGGGGGTGTCACCCAGCGCGCGCCGGGTCGAACGGAGCAGCGTGTGGTCGAACCGGGTCAGCACCGTGCCGGGGGTTGCGCTCATCGAGGACCGACTCTAACTGCGGCAGCGCCACGGGGCCTGGATGTGAGGGAGAGGTTCGTCGCGGACCTGTCACTCTGGTCCCGTGCCCCCCACTGGACCTCTCACGCCCGCGGGCCTGCTCACCGCTGCCCTCCGCCGCGAGCCCGCGGCGCCGCTGGTCACCTTCTACGACGACGTGTCCGGCGAGCGGACCGAGCTGTCGGCCACCACTCTCGCGAACTGGGTGGCCAAGACGGCCAACCTGCTCCAGGAGGAGTTCGACGTCGGCCCCGGCAGCACGGTCGGCCTGGCGCTCCCGGTGCACTGGCAGACCGCCGCGGTGCTCCTGGGCGTGTGGAGCTGCGGAGCCGTAGTGTGGGAGACCGCCGCCGAGGACGACGACCGCCTGGTCGACGCCGATCTGGTGCTGGCCGCCGCCGACCGGCTCCCCCCGCTGGAAGAGCTCGGTCTGGAGGAGCTGCTGGGGTTGTCGCTGCACCCCCTCGGCATGGGCATGACCGGCTACACCGGACCGGCGCGCGACTTCGCCCTGGAGGTCCGCGCCCACGGTGACGTCTTCACCCCCTGGCAGCCGGTCGACCCCGCAGCGCCGGGGCTGCGGGCCGGTGCGCTGGAGCTGACCCTCGGCGGCCTCGTCGACGCCGCCGCCGAGCTGGCCGCCCGGCTGGGCATCTCCGCCGGCGACCGGGTGCTGGTCGACGAGCGGACGGCGGTGGAGGCCGGGCCCGTGGCCTGGCTGCTGGCCTTGCTGTCGGCCGGCGCCTCGCTGGTGCTGTGCAGGTCCGCGGCGCCCGCCGGCCTGGCGCACCGCGCGGCCACCGAACGGGTGACCGCTACGCTCGGACTGAAGCTCGATGGGATCCGCGAGCTGGGCCGCCCCGCCTGACGCACCTCCCGCCCAGCCCTCGATGGACGGTGGTCAGCTGTATGGACAAGGTCGTCTCCAGCACCCGGGAAGCCGTGGCCGACGTGCCCGACGGCGCGACGCTCGCCGTCGGGGGCTTCGGCCTCTGCGGCGTCCCGGTGGCCCTGATCGATGCCCTGCTCGAGCAGGGGGCCACGGGCCTCACGACGATCTCCAACAACTGTGGGGTCGACGACCAGGCGCTGGGCGTGCTGCTCTACGCCGGCCGGATCGCCAAGACGATCAGCTCGTTCGTCGGCGGCAACAAGGAGCTCGCCCGGCTCTACCTCACCGGTGAGCTGGAGGTCGAGCTGACCCCGCAGGGGTCGCTGGCCGAGCGGCTGCGCGCCGGCGGCACCGGCATCCCGGCGTTCTACACCCCCACCGGGGTGGGCACGCTGGTCGCCGACGGCGGCATCCCGGTGCGCTACGACGCCGAGGGCACCGTGGTGGCCACCAGCGGGCCGAAGGAGGTCCGCCGCTTCGGCGACCAGGAGTTCGTGCTGGAGACGGCGCTGACCGCCGACTACGGCCTGGTCCGTGCGGCGGTCGGCGACCGGCACGGCAACCTGGTCTTCCACGAATCGGCGCGGAACTTCAACCCGCTGGCCGGCATGGCCGCACGGGTCACCATCGCTGAGGTCGAGGAGCTCGTCGAGCCCGGCGAGATCCTGCCCGAGGCGGTGCACCTGCCCGGGGTGTTCGTCCAGCGGGTGGTCGTCGTCGGCACCGAGGGCAAGAAAATCGAGAAGCGCACCACCCGGCCGCGCACCGCAGCCGCCGCTCCCGCAGCCGCCGGCACCGAGACCACGGAGGCCTGAGATGGCACTGTCCCGCGACCAGCTCGCCGCCCGGGTGGCCCTCGACCTCCTCGACGGGCAGTACGTGAACCTCGGCATCGGGATGCCCACCCTGGTGCCCAACCACATCCCCGACGGGGTGCACGTGGTGCTGCAGAGCGAGAACGGCGTGCTCGGCGTCGGCCCCTACCCCTTCGAGGGCGAGGAGGACGCCGACCTGATCAACGCCGGCAAGGAGACGATCACCATCCTGCCCGGCGCCAGCTTCTTCGACTCCTCGCTGTCCTTCGGCATGATCCGCGGCCACCACATCGACGTCGCCGTCCTCGGGGCCATGCAGGTCAACGTCCGCGGCGACCTGGCCAACTGGCTCATCCCCGGCAAGATGGTCAACGGCATGGGTGGCGCGATGGACCTCGTGCACGGCGCCCGCGAGGTGATCGTGATGATGGAGCACGTCGCCCGCGACGGCTCGCCGAAGATCGTCGAGGAGTGCTCCCTGCCGCTCACCGGCAAGGCCTGCGTCGACCGGATCATCACCGACCTCGCCGTCATCGACGTCACCGACACCGGCCTGGTGCTCCGCGAGATCGCCCCCGGCGTCACCGTCGAGGAGGTCGTGGCCGCGACCGGCGCCCCGCTGCAGGTCGGCGCCGACGTGCCCACCATGCCGCTCCCGGCCGGCGTGTGAGGCCCGGCCGCCCGCCCGCACCTGCACACCCGTGACGTTCTCCGTCCTCGCCCGCGACCCGGCGACCGGCGACCTGGGCATCGCGGTCTCGTCCTGCATTCTCGCCGTCGGCCGTGCCGTGCCGACCGTCCGCCCCGGCGTCGGGGTGGTGGTCGTGCAGGCGCGCAGCCGGCGCGGGCTGGGCATCACGCTGATGGCCGGGCTCGCCGAGGGCACGTCGCCGCAGGACCTGGTGCGGCGCGCCTCGCACGCCGCGGAGGACGTCGACCGGCAGATCGCCGTGCTGGACGCCGCCGGGCAGGTCGCTGCCGACACCGGGCGCGGATCGCTGCCGGCCAGCGGTCACCTGCTGGGCGAGGGCTTCAGCGTGCAGGGCAACATGCTCGCCTCCCCCGACGTCCTGCCCGCCATGTCACAGGCCTACGCGGCCACCGGCGGTGGACTGGCCGACCGCCTGCTCGCCGCGCTGACCGCCGGGCAGGACGCCGGGGGCGACCTGCGCGGCCGGCAGTCCGCGGCGCTGCAGGTGGTCAGCGGCACCCCCGCCAGCGAGGACGACGACGGCGTCCGGGTGGACCTGCGGGTCGACGACTCCGGCGACCCCGTCGCCCAGCTGCGGATGCTGCGCAACCTGCAGCGCGCCTATGACGAGCGCGACTACGAGACGCTGGCGGTGTTCGCCCCCGAGGGCGCCCGCGACCTGTACGCGGCGCTGGCCGCCTCGCGGCGCGGTGACCGGGTGGCGGCGCGCAGCGCGCTGGAGGCGGTGCGCACCCGCCCCGGCTGGTCGACCTGGCTGGCCTCGATGGCCGGAGACGCGCGGCTGTCCGCGGTGTCCCGCCTGCTGGGTTGAGCGGTCAGAGACCCTCGGCCCGAAGCGCCGTCACCAGCTGCGCGGCCATCACCCGGTATCCCTCCTCGTTGGGGTGCACCGGATCGGCGAACAGCCCGTCGGAGGGCACCAGCCACCCCTCGGCCACGGGGTCGATGAAGGTCAGGCCGCTGGCGTCGACGACCTGCGCCAGGACGTCCCGGACGGCGGCCACGCCACCCGGGTCGACCCCCGGGGGAGACAGTGGGCCCAGCACGACGACCCGGGCCGCGGGCAACCGGGCCGCGAGCGCGGCGTACAGCTGGGTGGCGGCCTCCCCCAGCTCGGCCGACGACCAGCCCACGTCGTTGGTGCTGCCCTGCACCAGCACGAGGTCCGGCTGGGCCGCGACGACGGCGTCGAGCCGCTCGCCGTAGGGCGAGGGGTCGGTGGTCCGGCCGGGAGCGAGGTAGCCGGTCCCGTCACCCGCCTCCAGCACCGGCGCCCAGCCCATCGCCTCGGCCACCGGTGGCACGTACCCGGCGCCCTCGGCGGAGTCCACCGTGTAGGAGTCGCCGAGGACGACGACGGGGAGCTCTGCCGCGGCGGTGACCGACGGGGTGGACCCCGCGTCCACGACGGCCGCCGAGGTGCTGCAGCCGGCGCAGCCGATCACGGCCACGAAGCAGGACAGCACGAGGACGACCGGACGACGCACGGCGCCGAGGATAGGAGCCGCCGCAGCGCGCGCCGGCACCCGCCCGGCGCGCCGCTCGCCGCCCGGTGACCGGCGGCTCAGCGGAGCAGGTTGCGCGCGATGACCATGCGCTGCACCTGGTTGGTGCCCTCGTAGATCTGGGTGATCTTGGCGTCGCGCATCATCCGCTCGACCGGGAAGTCCTGGGTGTAGCCGGCCCCACCGAACAGCTGGACGGCGTCCGTGGTCACCTGCATCGCCACGTCGGAGGCGAAGGCCTTCGCCGACGCCGACACCATGGTCAGGTCCGGGCCACCCTGCTCCCCACGGGCCGCCGCCACATAGACCAGGTGCCGGGCGGCCTCGATCTTCATGGCCATGTCGGCGAGCATGAACTGCACGCCCTGGAAGTCCGACACCGCCGAGCCGAACTGACGGCGGTCCTTGGTGTAGGCGATCGCCGCGTCCAGCGCGCCCTGCGCCACCCCGACCGCCTGGGCGCCGATGGTGGGCCGGGTGAAGTCCAGCGTGCGCAGCGCGGTCTTGAAGCCGGTGCCCGGTGCGCCGACGATCCGGTCGGCGGGGATGGTGCAGTCGGTGAACCAGAGCTCGCAGGTCGGCGAGCCCTTGATCCCCATCTTCTTCTCCTTCGGCCCGACGGCGAAGCCCGGGTCGTCACGGTGCACGACGAAGGCGGAGATGCCGCCCGAGCCCTTCTCCGGGTCGGTCACTGCCATCACCGTGTACCACTCGGAGACCCCGGCGTTGGTGATCCAGGCCTTGGTGCCGTTGAGCACCCAGCTGTCGCCGTCCCGCCGGGCGCGGGTCCGCATCGCGGCGGCGTCGGAGCCTGCCTCCCGCTCGGACAGCCCGTAGCTGAACATCGCCTCGCCGGTGGCGAGGGAGGGCAGCACCTGCTGCTTGAGCTCCTCGGAGGCGGACAGGATGACCGGCATCGAGCCGAGCTTGTTCACCGCGGGGATCAGCGAGGCGCTCACGTCGACGCGGGCGACCTCTTCGATGACGATGCAGGTCGCCACCGCGTCGGCACCCTCGCCGCCGTAGGCCTCGGGCACGTGGGTGGCGTGGAAGCCCGCCGCGGTGAGCGCCTTGCGTGCCTCGGCGGGGAAGCGCGCGTCGGCGTCCACCTCCCCGGCGAAGGGGGCGATCTCGCGTTCGGCGATCTCGCGGACCGCCTCCCGGATCGCCTGGTGCTCCTCGGTCAGCGCATACAGCCCAGCGTTGTTACCCACGAGTAGATGTTAAGTCCGGCAGCCCACCGGCCGGAAGCGACTCACCCGCGGGCAGGAGGTCGGGTCAGCGCGCGATCTGCTGCTGCAGCGCGTCGTCCCGGGCGACGACGGACGCCGCCAGGTCGGCCTGGAACCGCTCGACGGCGGCCCGCAGCACGTCGTCGCCGGCCGCCAGAATGCGCACGGCCAGCAGGCCGGCGTTGCGACCCCCGCCGATGGACACCGTCGCCACCGGCACGCCGGCCGGCATCTGCACGATCGAGAGCAGGCTGTCCAGCCCGTCGAGCCGGTCCAGGGGGCGCGGGACGCCGATCACCGGCAGCGGCGTGGCGGCCGCGACCATGCCCGGCAGGTGCGCCGCTCCCCCGGCCCCGGCGATCACCACGCGCAGGCCGCGGCCGGCCGCGGCCTCGGCGTAGTCGAGCATCCGCCGCGGCGTGCGGTGCGCCGAGACGACGTGCGCCTCCCACGGGACGTCGAACTCACCCAGTGCCGAGGCGGCGGGTTCCATCATCGGCCAGTCGGAGTCGCTACCCATGACGATGCCGACGATCGGCTTCCGCTCGCTCACGGCGGGCTCCTCAGTGCTCGGTCTCGAAGGCGAACGCGGGGTCGACGACCCCGTCGGCCAGGTAGCGGGCGGCGGCGACCGCGCGGGCGCGCACCTCGGCGACGTCCTCGCCCAGGGCGGTGACGTGACCGAGCTTGCGGCCGCGCCGCTGGCCCTTGCCGTACCAGTGCAGTTTCACGTCGGGCCAGTGCGCCATCAGGTGGTGCACCCGCTCGTCGAGCGGCGGGCCCGACCAGCCGTCGTCGGCGGTGTCGCCGCCGAGCACGTTGGCCATCACCACGACCGGCGCGGTCATCGCCGTCGAGCCCAGCGGGTAGTCCAGGACGGCGCGCAGGTGCTGCTCGAACTGGCTGGTGCGGGCGCCCTCGATGGTCCAGTGCCCGGAGTTGTGCGGTCGCATCGCCAACTCGTTGACCAGCACCCCGTCGGCGGTCTGGAACAGCTCGACGGCGAGCATGCCCACCACGCCGAGCCGGTCGGCGATCCGGACGGCGAGCTCCTGGGCGGCGGCGGCCAGCTCCTCCGACAGCCCCGGGGCGGGGGCCAGCACCTCGTTGCAGACGCCATCGCGCTGCACGGTCTCCACCACCGGCCAGACCGCGACCTGCCCGAAGGGCGAGCGGGCGACCTGGGCGGAGAGCTCACGCACCATGGCGACCCGCTCCTCGGCCAGCAGGGTGCCGTGCCGCTCCAGCAGGTCGGCCACCTCGTCCGGGCCGTGGACGACGAAGACGCCCTTGCCGTCGTAGCCACCGCGCGGGGTCTTCAGCACCACCGGCCAGCCGACCTCGTCGGCGAACGTGGTGGCGTCGTGGACCGTGCGCACCTCGGCCCACGCGGGCTGGGGCTCGCCCGCGTCGGCGAGCGCCCGCCGCAGCACCAGCTTGTCCTGGGCGTGCACGAGCGCCGCCGGTCCGGGCGCCACCCGCGTGCCCTCGGCCTCCAACGCGCGCAGGTGCTCGATGGGCACGTGCTCGTGGTCGAAGGTGACCACGGTCGCCCCCTCGGCCAGACGGCGCAGGTCGGCCAGCTCACGGTGGTCGCCGAGCACGACGTCGGCGACCACGAGCGCGGCGGACTCGGCCGCGTCCGCCGCCAGGACCCGCAGCGACTGCCCCAGTCCGATGGCGGCCTGGTGCGTCATCCGGGACAGCTGCCCCCCGCCCACCATCGCGACCACGGGCAGCTGCGTACGGGGGTCCAGAGAAGAGGCCATGGTGGTACGGAGGCTAGATCGCCCGACCACCCCGCCCCAGCTCCGGGGTCACCCCCCGGCAGGGCGACCGGGCACGGGCAGTGGTCCTGCTCACCCAGCGGCACCAAGAATCCGCTCCCGTCGCACCAGCCACACGCACGGGCTCACCGTCCCCGGCGACACTGCGTCACCATGCCAGCCTGTTCAGTGACCGGACTCGGCCGAGGCGTCGGCCCAGGGACGACAGACCCACGGAGCCGGCGTCGGTCGTCGGGCATCGAGCGAACAAGGGACGTACATGCGACAGGGATGGCGAGTAGCCGGGCTGGGCGCCGCGTGCGCGACAGTGCTGCTGACGACGGCATGCGGTCAGTCGGAGCCGACCGAGGCCGAGGTGGCCGCGGCCGCATCTGCGTCCGAGGCCGCCGCTGCCTCCGCCGGGGCCACGGCGGCGCCGGGCACCTACGGCCAGCCGGTCGACCCCTCCCTGCCCAATCCCACAGGCGTCGCCACCGACACGCCCGCGCCCTCTGCGCCCTCTGCCCCCAGCGGCACGACGCCGGTCGTCGTGACGTTCTCCGGGTGGACCGACTCCACCGAGGCGGTGGAGTTCGGCGCCTATGTCCCGAGCGTGGCCGAGTCCGACGGCACCTGCACCCTGACACTGACCGCCGAGTCCGGGGCGGGGTCCGCGACCACCACGGTCCCGGGCGAGCCCGACTCGTCCTCGACGTCCTGCCCGATGCTGGCCATCGCCGGCTCCGAACTGTCCTCGGGCACGTGGTCCGCGGTCGTCAGCTACGCGTCGCCGAGCACCTCGGGCGAGTCCAACGCGGTCGAGGTGATCGTGCCGTGACCCGCGCCATCGTCCGACTCGCCACCGTCGTCGCGCTGATCGCCTCGGTCCTGCTGCTGCCCACGGCCGGCAGCACGCCGACCGCTCCCGCGCAGGCAGCGGACCTCGGCTACTTCGACCCGGCCAACATCATCTCCGACGCGATCTTCTTCGACGCGTTGGCGACGGACCCGGGCACGGTCCAGACGTTCCTCAACACCAAGGGTGCCAACTGTGTGGCGGGTGAGATGCCCTGCCTCAAGGACTACTCCCAGACGACCGCGACGCAGGCCGGCGACGCCTACTGCGCGACCTACCCCGGCGGTACGAACGAGAGCGCGGCGACGATCCTGGTCAAGATCGGCCAGGCCTGCGGCATCAACCCCCGCGTGCTGCTCGTGCTCCTGCAGAAGGAGCAGGGGCTGATCACCGGCACGAAGCCGACCACGACGAAGTACACCAAGGCAACCGGGTTCGCGTGTCCGGACACCGCCGCCTGCAATCCGGCGTTCTCCGGGTTCGTCAGCCAGGTCTACTACGCCGCGCGCCAGTTCCAGCGCTACGCCGCCGGCGTCGCCGGCAGCTACCGGGCGGGCAAGAACAACACGGTCTACTACCACCCCGACCTGGCTCGGTGCGGGTCCTCGCAGGTCTACATCCAGAACAAGGCGACCGCTGGGCTGTACAGCTACACCCCCTACCAGCCGAACGCCGCGGCGTTGGGTGCCGGCTACGGCACCGGCGACAGCTGCTCCTCGTACGGCAACCGGAACTTCTGGAACTACTTCACCGACTGGTTCGGCTCGACCCAGTCCGCCGGCGCCGGCGCCATCTACCTCAAGTACGCGGAGATGGGGGGTGCGGCGGGTTCGCTGGGCGCGGTGACGTCGGGGTACATCTGCGGTCTGCGGGACGGCGGGTGCCTGCAGTCCTACCAGCGCGGGTCGATCTACTGGTCACCGGCAACCGGGGCGCACAGCATGACCGGCGAGCTGCAGGCGGCCTGGAGCGTCCGCGGCCTCGAGAACGGCGCACTGGGCTACCCGGTGAGCGAACCCGCCTGTGGGCTGGTGGGTGGTGGGTGTTTCCAGGAGTTCGCCGGTGGCAGCCTGTACTGGACCGCCGCCACCGGCGCCCACTTCACCCGCGGCAGCATCCGCGCCCTGTGGGGTGCGGTGGGCTGGGAG
>NZ_JBJJTJ010000002.1:0-232302 GCF_054177765.1 Modestobacter lacusdianchii
CGCAGAAGCCGCCGCCGTCGGCAGCCCCTCAGCAATTCCCGCCCAGAACACCCGCATGTTCGCCCGCGTCGCCACCATCGACAGCACCCCTCAGCTGGGGTGATGCGACGACCCCCTGACACCGGGTGACCTGATCACTGCTGCCGGCGCTCAGAGGTACTGGCCGCCGCCGTGGCGCTGCTCGGGAGCCGGGGCACCGCCGGGCAGGGCCTTACGGCGCATCTCCTCCAGCTGGGCCCGGGCGGCCATCTGCTGGGCGAACAGCGCGGTCTGGATGCCGTGGAAGACGCCCTCCAGCCAGCCCACCAGCTGGGCCTGGGCGATCCGCAGCTCGGCGTCGGAGGGCGTCTCGCCCTCGGTGAACGGCAGGGTGATCCGGGCCAGCTCCTCGCGCAGCTCGGGGGCGAGGCCCTGCTCGAGCTCGCGGATCGAGGAGGCGTGGATGTCGCGCAGCCGGTTGCGGCTGGCGTCGTCCAGGGGCGCCGCCCGCACCTCCTCGAGCAGCTGCTTGATCATCGTGCCGATCCGCATGACCTTGGCCGGCTGCTCGACCAGGTCGCCGACCCCGGCCATCGCCCCGTCGTCGCCGTCCACCCCGTCCTGCGGCATCGGCACGGCCCCGACCGGCTGACCGTCGGGTCCGACGACGAGGACCTGCTGCGGACGCGGCTCACCGGTGCCTGGTGCTGTCATGCCCTCCATCCTGCCTCGCGCCGGGCACGAGCCGCCGAGCGCCCGGTACCCCGCTGACCGGCCGGGCCGCAGCCGGACGAACTAGGCTCCCGGCATGTCGTCGGGCGGGGGCCAGCTGGACGTGGCCCGGGTCCGGGGGCTCTTCCCCGGGTTGTCCGACGGGCTGCTGCACGCCGACGGCCCCAGCGGTGCGCTGGTCCCGGAGAGCGTCATCAGGGCCGTCTCCCAGGCCATGCGGGTGCCGATCGCCGACCGCGGTGGGGTCTTCGCCGCCTCCGCGCGGGCCGAGGCGCTGGTGTCCGGGGCCCGGTCCGCGGTGGCCGACCTCGTCGGGGGCACGCCGTCGGGCGTCGTCCTGGGGCCGAACATGACGACGCTGACCTACACGCTCGCCCGCGCGCTGGCCAAGCACTGGCGGGCCGGCGACGAGATCGTGCTCAGCCGGCTCGACCACGACGCGAACATCCGCCCGTGGCTGCAGGTGGCCGCCGAGGTGGGCATGGTGGTGCGCTGGGCGGAGGTGGACATCGAGACCGGCGAGCTGCCCGACTGGCAGTACGACGAGCTGGTCACCAGCCGCACCCGGCTGGTCGCCGTCACCGCCGCCAGCAACGCCATCGGCACCCGCCCGGACGTCCCGGCGATCGCGGTCCGGGCACACCGGGTGGGGGCGCTGGTGTACGTCGACGGCACGCACGCCGCGCCGCACGTGCTGCTGGACGCCGACGAGCTGGGCGCGGACTTCCTGGCGCTGTCGGCCTACAAGTGGTGCGGCCCGCACGTCGGCGCGGTCGTCGCCCACCCCGGCCTGCTGGGAGAGCTGCACCCGGACAAGCTCGCCCCGGCCCCCGACCGGGTGCCCGACCGGTTCGAGGTGGGGTCGCCGGCCTTCGAGCTGTACGCCGGGGTGGCCGCCTCGGTCGACCACCTGGCCGCGCTGTGCCCGGACGCCGGCGGCACGCGGCGGCAGCGGCTGGTCACCTCGATGGCGGCCGTGGACCGCTACGAGGCCGGGGTGTTCGGCTGGCTGGACGACGCGCTGCGGTCGATGGCGCACGTGCAGGTGCTCGGCTCACCCCTGCAGCGCACGCCGACCCTGTCGTTCACCGTCTCCCGGATGCGCCCCCGGCAGGTGGTCAGCGAGCTGGCCCGGCGCGGCGTCTGCGCCTGGGACGGCGACTTCTACTCCCGGGAGCTGTTCGACGCGATCGGGGTCAACGAGACCGGCGGGGCGGTGCGGCTGGGGCTGATGCACTACAACACCCCGGAGGAGGTCGGTCACCTGATCGACCACGTCTCCGCCCTCCGCTGAAGGAAGGACCCCGGTCCCCTCATCACTCGCAGGCTGGTGACGAGCCTCCGACCGGGGCCGGACTCGCGAACTCGCCGCGGGGCCCTGCGAGCAGGCCGAGGTTCGAGTCGGCGTCCGGGGCCGGGTGCTCAGGGGACGAGCAGGACCTTGCCGATGGCGCCGCTGGACTCCAGGAGGGCGTGGGCCTCGGCGGCGCGGGACATCGGCAGGCGACGGTCCACGATCGGGCGGATGACGCCGCGCTCGACGTCGGGCCAGACGTCGTGCCGGACGGCGGTGACGATCTCGGCCTTGCCGCCGGGGCCGGTCGCCGGGCGGGAGCGCAGGGTGGTGGCGGCCACCGAGGCCCGCTTGCGCATCAGCTTGCCGAGGTCGAGCTCGGCCTTGGTGCCGCCCTGCATGCCGATGCCGACCAGCCGGCCGCCGGTGGCCAGCACGTCGACGTTCCGGGCCAGGTACTTGGCCCCGATGATGTCCAGGACGACGTCCGCGCCGTGCCCGCCGGTGGCCTCGCGCACCACCTCGACGAAGTCCTGCTCCCGGTAGTCGACCAGCACCTCCGCGCCCAGCTCGCGGCAGAACGCCAGCTTCTCCGGGCTGCCGGCGGTGACCGCCACTCGTGCCCCGGCCCGCACGGCGAGCTGGACGGCCATGGTGCCGATGCCGCTGCCGCCGCCGTGCACCAGGAACACCTCGCCGGTGCGCAGCCCGGCGAGCATGAACACGTTCGACCACACCGTGCAGACGACCTCCGGCAGCGCCGCCGCGGTGGTCAGCTCGACGCCGGCAGGGCGGGGGAGCAGTTGACCGGCAGGGACGGCGACCCGCTCGGCGTACCCGCCGCCGGACAGCAGCGCGCAGACCTCGTCGCCCACCGACCAGCCGGTGACACCCTCGCCGACCTCGCTGATCACGCCGCTGCACTCCAGGCCGAGCACCTCGCTGGCGCCGGGCGGGGGCGGGTAGTGCCCCTGCCGCTGCAGCAGGTCGGCCCGGTTCACCGCAGCCGCGGCGACGTCGACCAGCACCTCGCCGGGCCCGCAGACCGGGTCGGACACCTCACCCCAGCCGAGCACCTCGGGGCCACCGGGGGAGGAGATCGTCACCGCACGCATGCCCCGACCCTAGGAGGACGCAGGTCGACCCGCCCCTGGACGACCAGGGGCGCCGGTGGCGGCACCCCTGGTCGTCCCGAGGTCGCGAGTCAGCGGGCCTTGAGGTCCTTGCGCAGGATCTTGCCGGCCATCGACTTGGGCACCTGGTCGATGAACTCGACCAGCCGGATCTTCTTGTGCGGGGCGACGTGCTCGGCCATGTAGGCCTTGATCTCGTCCTCGGTGATCTCCGATCCCGGCGCCCGGACGACGAAGGCCTTGGGCAGCTCCTCGCCGCTCTCCTTGTCCAGCACCCCGATCACCGCGGCGTCGGCGATCTGCGGGTTGTTCAGCAGCACGGCCTCCAGTTCGGCCGGGGCGACCTGGTAGCCCTTGTACTTGATCAGCTCCTTGACCCGGTCGACCACGGTGTAGCGGCCCTCGTCGTCGACGATCGCCACGTCGCCGGTGTGCAGCCAGCCGTCGGCGTCCAGGGTCTCGGCGGTGGCCTGCGGGTTGTTCAGGTAGCCCTTCATCACCTGCGGCCCGCGCACCCACAGCTCGCCGCGCTCGCCGGGGGCGGCGTCCTCCCCGGTGGCCGGGTCGACGAGCCGGCACTCGGTGTTGGGCAGCGCGTACCCGACCGTGCCCTTGGGGGTGGGGCCGGCGCCGGCCGGCTCCAGGCCCACCTCGGGGGTGGTGTGCGAGACCGGCGAGAGCTCGGTCATGCCGTAGCCCTGCCCGACGCTGACCCCCTCGCTCGCGCCCTTGCGCAGCCTGTCCTGCGCGGCCTGGGCCAGCGACTCGTCCAGCGGCGCGGCGCCGGAGGTGATGCTGCGCAGCGAGGAGAGGTCGAACTGGTCGACCAGCGGGTGCTTGGCCAGCGCCAGCACGATCGGCGGGGCGACGAACGCCCGGGTGATCTTCTGGTCCTGGATGACCCGGAGGAACTGCTCCAGGTCGAAGCGGGGGAGGGTGACGACGGCGCCGCCCCACTGCAGGCCCTGGTTCATCAGCACGGTCAGGCCGTAGATGTGGAAGAACGGCAGCACCGCGATGATCCGCTCGTTGCCCTCGTCGACCCCGGCCAGCGGGCGCGACTGGGTCACGTTGGCCACCAGGTTGCGGTGGGTCAGCATGACGCCCTTGGGCAGCCCGGTGGTGCCGCTGGAGTAGGGGAGCGTGATCAGGTCGTCGGCCGGGTCGATGTCGACCTGCACGGCGGGGGCGTCGGCGGTGATCAGGTCGCGCAGCGAGGCGTGGCCCTCGGCGCCGTCCATCACGATGACCTCGTCGACCGGCGACTTCTCCACCGCGGCCAGCGCGCGGTCCAGGAACGGGGAGACGGTGACCAGCACCTTGGCGCCGGAGTCCTTCAGCTGGAAGGCGATCTCCTCCGGCGTGTACAGCGCGTTGACCGGGCTGATCACGCAGCCGGCCGCGGCGGTGCCGTGGAAGACCACCGGGTACCAGATCGTGTTCGGGCTGAAGACGGCGACGACGTCGCCCTTGCGCAGGCCGCGGGCGTGCAGCGCGGCGGCCACGCGCTCGACGTAGTAGGCGAGCTCACCGTGGGTGATCGTCTCGCCGGAGAGGCCGTCGATCAGGGCAGGGCGGTCGGCGCGTTCGCCGGCGCCCGCCAGCACGAACTGCGGGACGGACAGCTCCGGGATCTCGACATCGGGATAGCGGCTGGCCAGCGGCACGGGGTCCTCCTCGACTCAGGTGCGGTGACGCCAGTCTCACACCCGGCGTGTCGTGCGCCACAGCCGGGCTACCCGTCGGTAGCCCGGGAGGGTCACCACCGCTGGAGTCGAGAGGTCGTCACCGCCGGAGGCGAGAGGGTCACCGCGGCCAGAGGACGGACTGGGTGCAGCGGAACAGCGCCAGCGTCTTCCCGGTGGCCTCGGCGGTCACCACGGCGTCCCAGACCTGCGTCGTCCGGCCGGCGTGCACGTTGGTGGCGACCGCGGTGATGCGCCCCTCGCGGGCGGTGCCCAGGTGGTTGCTCTTCAGCTCGATGGTGGTGAAGCCGGTCGAGCCCTCGGGCAGCAGCGCCCGGGTGGGCAGACCGCAGCTGGTGTCGGCGAGGGTGACCACGGTGCCGGCGTGCAGGTAGCCGTTGGGCGCCAGCAGCTCGGGGCGCACGTCCAGGTGCGAGGTGAGCCGGCCCGGCTCGTGGGTGTCCACGACGATCCCGAGCAGCCCGGGGAGGGTGCCCGGCAGGATCGCGTTGAGCTCGTCGGCGGTGAGGAACCCGGTGGCGGCCATGCGGGTGAACGTAGCTCGCTCCTGTCGGAGGTCACGAGCATGCTGCCGGTGTGGACGAGCTGAAGGACGACCTCCGCATCTACCTGCAGCGCGCCAGGGACGCAGTGGTCTGGAAGCTGGACGGGGCGTCGGAGCACGACGTCCGGCGGCCGCTGACGCCCAGCGGCACCAACCTCCTGGGCGTGGTGAAGCACCTGGCGGCCGTCGACGCGGGCTACCTGGGCGAGGTCTTCGGCCGGCCCTTCCCCGAGCCGATGCCGTGGGCCGCGGAGGACGCCGAGCCGGAGGCGGACATGTGGGCCACTGCCGACGAGTCCCGGGCGGACCTGCTGGCGCTCTACCGCCGGGTGTGGGTCCACGGTGACGCGACGATCACCGAGCTGGACCTCACCGCCACCGGCACGGTGCCCTGGTGGCCGGAGGAGCGGCGGCACCCGACGCTCCACCGGGTGCTCGTGCACCTGGTGGCGGAGACCCAGCGGCACGCGGGGCAGGCCGACGTCGTCCGCGAGCTGGTCGACGGCGCGGTGGGGCTGCTGCCGACGGTCCCGAACCTCCGGACCGACGACCTCGGCGGGCGGGCCGCCCACCGTGCCCGTGTCCAGGCCGCCGCGGACACGTTCGCCGGTCGGTCGTAGCCGGCCCCGGCTCGGCGGTCCCGGCCGCGGTCGGTCAGGCCAGGCCGCGGGTGGTGCGGGCCGGTGGGCGGTCGCCGCGGATCGAGGCCACCATGTCCAGCGTCTGCCGGGTCGCCGCGACGTCGTGCGCGCGGAACACCCGGGCGCCCAGCCAGGCGCTCACCGCGGTGGCCGCCAGGGTGCCGGTCAGCCGGCCGTCGACCGGCACGTCGAGGGTCTCCCCGACGAAGTCCTTGTTCGACAGCGCCACCAGCACCGGCCAGCCGGTGGCGACCAGCTCGTCCAGCCGCCGGGTCGCCTCCAGCGAGTGCCGGGTGTTCTTGCCGAAGTCGTGCCCGGGGTCGATCAGCACCCGCTCGCGGTCCACCCCGGCGGCCACCGCGGCGTCGGCCAGCGACGTCGTCCGCCGGACGACGTCGGCGACCACGTCGTCGTAGGTGACCCGGTGCGGCCGGGTCCGCGGCGGCAGCCCACCGGCGTGGGTGCAGACGATGCCCGCACCGGCCTCGGCGGCCACGTGGGCCAGCTGCGGGTCGACCCCGCCCCAGGCGTCGTTGACCACGTCGGCGCCGGCGGCCAGCGCCTCCCGGCCGACCTCGGCGCGGTACGTGTCGATGGAGATCGGCAGGCTCGGGTGCGCCGCCCGGATGGCCGCGACCAGGTCGACGGTGCGGCGGATCTCCTCGGCCGGGTCGACCTCCGCGCCCGGCGCGGCCTTCACCCCGCCGACGTCCACCATGTCCGCGCCCTCGGCCACCACCCGGTCCACCCGGGCCAGCGCGGCGTCCAGCTCGTAGGTGGAGCCGCGGTCGTAGAACGAGTCGGGGGTGCGGTTGACGATCGCCATCACGACCAGCCCGCCGTCCGGGACGTCCAGGGCACCGATGCGCAGCACGCGCCCACTCAACCAGCCCGCTCGGGCGCGCCGTGACACCGTGCGGAGGTGTCCACCACCCCCGCCGACCTGCCCGACGACCTCACCGAGGTCCTCGACCGGGTGGCCGCCGAGGCGCGGCCGCTCGCCGAGGACGACGAGGTCGCCCAGCCCGGGGAGGGGCCGGAGCGGTTCGCCCTGGCGCTGTGCGAGCTCGACGGCACCGAGCACGTCGCCGGGGACGCCGACGTCGGCTTCCCCGTGCAGAGCGTGGTCAAGGTGTTCACGCTGACCACCGCGCTCCGCCTGGTCGGCGAGGACCTCTTCCAGCGGGTCGGCCGGGAGCCCTCGGGCGACCCCTTCGACTCCCTGGTCCAGCTCGAGCGCGAGCACGGGGTGCCCCGCAACCCCTTCATCAACGCCGGCGCGGTCGTCGTGTGCGACGTGCTGGTGGAGGCCATGGGGTCACCCGGTGCGGCGGTCGAGGCGGTCACCGACCTGCTGTCCGACCTGGTCGGCGAGCGGCTCGAGCCCGACGCCGAGGTGCTCGCCGAGGAGCGCGCCAGCGCCGCCATGAACACGGCCATGGGCCACCTGATGAGCTCCTTCGACAACTTCACCCACCCGGTGGACGAGGTGGTCGACGCCTACGCGCAGCTGTGCGCGCTGACCGTGACCACCCGGCAGCTCGCCCGCGCCGCACGCTTCCTGGCGCACGACGGGGTGGACCCACGCACCGGCCGGCGGGTGCTCACCGAGCCCCTGGCCCGGCGGGTCAGCGCGGTGATGCTCACCTGCGGCACCTACGACGCGGCCGGGCAGTTCGCCTACGACGTGGGCTTCCCGTGCAAGAGCGGGGTGGCCGGCGCGGTGATGGGCGACGTGCCGAACCGGTTCGGGGTCTGTGCCTGGTCGCCCCCGCTGGACCGCGCCGGCAACTCCCGGGCCGGCCGCGCCGCGCTGCACCTGCTCAGCGAGCGGCTGGGGCTGTCCCTGCTGTGAGGCGGGCGCCGACGCGCGCCCCGGGGGCCGGTCAGCCGCCATGATCTGCGGTCATGGACGACTTCGTGGACACGCCGGTGCGCATCGACCCGCCGTACCTGGACGGTGAGCGGGCCGCCGTCCAGGCCTGGTTGGAGTACCACCGGGCGACGCTGCTGACCAAGTGCGCGGGGCTGGGACCCGACCAGCTGGGGGAGCGGTCCGTGCCGCCGTCGTCGATGAGCCTGCGCGGGCTGGTGCGGCACATGACCGAGGTGGAGCAGGGCTGGTTCCGGCACGTGCTCGACGGCGAGGACCTCCCGGACGTGTACTGCTCGCCCGACGACCCGGACGGCGACTTCGACGGGGTGGGCCGGGACGCGGGCGGGCCGGAGGTCGTGGCCGGGGAGTTCGCCAGGTTCGCCGAGGAGTGCGAGCGCAGCCGGGCGATCGCCGACGGGTTCGGGTCGCTGGACGACCTGAGCCGGGGCCGCACCAGCCGCAGCCGCGAGCAGGTCTCACTGCGCTGGGTGTACCTGCACATGATCGAGGAGTACGCCCGGCACAACGGCCACGCCGACCTGCTCCGCGAGCGCATCGACGGCACCGCCGGCGAGTGAGGAAGGACCCCGTCGCCCCCCACCACTCGCCGGCTCGCGGCGGGCCCCTGCGACGGGGCCGACCCGCTGAGGCCCAGGGGCCTCAGCGGAGCGCGCCCCAGGGGAGGACGGCGTGCACGCCGACCACCTGGTTGACGACCTGGGTGACCCGCAGGTCGACCACCACGCTGGCCAGGGCGAGGGCGTCGGAGCGGCCGATGCCGTGCAGCGCGGCCATCACGTCGAGCATCGCGTCCAGCGCGATCGCCATCGCCTCGTCCAGGTCGTCGGCGACGCCCATCGTGACCCAGCCGGCGGGGGTCCGGGCGACCGGTGTGGTGACGGGGGCGCCGAAGAGGTCGGGCAGCACGTCCAGGGTCAGGTCGACGGCGTCCATCGGGCACTCGATCGCCGTCCCGCCGACCTCTCCGTCGCCCTGCGCGGCGTGCCCGTCGCCCACCGACAGCAGCCCGCCGGGCACCGTCACCGGCAGGTACAGCGTCGACCCGGCGACCAGCTCGCGGCAGTCGATGTTCCCGCCGTGCCAGTACGGCGGGATGGTCGAGTGCGCACCCGGCTCGGCCGGCGGCACCCCCATGACCCCGAGGAACGGCCGCAGCGCGACCGACTGCCCGGCCTGGTTGCGGCCGATCCCCGCGACCGGGTCGAGGCGCCAGCTGTGCACCACCGGCTCCGCGGTCACCCCCAGCCGCTCGTTGAGCGGCGTCGAGCGCAGGCCGACGTACGTCGTCCCGAACGCCGCCGGGACGACGTCGTCGATGCGCACGCTGAGCACCTGACCGGGCTGCGCGCCGGCGACCGCGACCGGGCCGGTGAGCGCGTGCCCGTAGGCGGGGTCGTGCACCGGGTGCCGCGGGCGGCCGACCATGTCCAGGCCGTGCTCGTCGGTGTGCGCGCCGGTCCACCAGCCGGAGTCCAGGGTGCCGATGCGCACCGTCGTCCCCGGCTCGACGGTCAGCGCCGGCGGGAGCGAGCGGTCCCAGTGCCCGTGCAGGGTGCGCTCGTCGGGCAGCAGGACGTGGCTGGGCTCCATGTCCTCATCCTCGCTGGCGGGGCCGAAGTCGCGACTTCGGCCCCTCCATGGTCAGACCAGGGCCTGCTGGACCAGGGGGCGGAGGTGGTTGCGCACCGGCGTGGTGCTGGAGGGCAGCAGCTGGGTGTAGAAGGTGACCGTCAGGTCCTCGACCGGGTCGACGTAGAACTCCGTGGACGCCGCCCCGCCCCAGCCGTAGGTGCCCACACTGGCCACCCCGCCGTAGCGCACCGGGTCGAGCACCATCGAGAAGCCGAGCCCGAACCCGACGCCGCGCAGCGGGGTCTCGGCGTACAGCGGCCGGCCGGCGGTCTCCAGGTCCAGGCCGCCGGGCAGGTGGTTGCGCAGCATGTGCGCCAGCGTCCGCGGGCCCAGCACCCGCTCCCCGGACGGCGCCACCCCACCGGCCCGCAGCATCTCGACGAACCGCAGGTAGTCACCGGCGGTGGAGACCAGCCCGGCGCCGCCGGCGAGGAAGGTGGGCTTGCGGTGCGCGGCCTGCGCGAACGGGGCCGGCAGCAGGGTCACGCCGGGGCCGTAGAGCTGGGCGAGGGAGTCGACGTCGTCCTCGGGGCGCAGCCCGAACGACGTCTCGGTCATGCCCAGGGGCCCGAACACCCGCTCGGCGAACACCTCGTCCAGCGGCTTGCCGGCGATCACCTCGACCAGCCGGCCCAGGACGTCGGTGGACACCCCGTAGTTCCACTCGGTGCCGGGCTGGAACAGCAACGGCAGCTCGGCGAACTGGCCCACCACCTCGGCGGAGTCCGCGCCCGGCGGGGTGCCCCACTCGTGGCCGCGCAGCCGGTAGGCGCCGTCGACCGGGTGGGCGTGGTGGAAGCCGTAGGTCAGCCCGGAGGTGTGGGTGAGCAGGTGCCAGACCCGGATCGGCTCCATCAGCGGCACGGTGACCGGCTTCTGCGCCGGGCCGGCGGCCCAGACCCGGGTCTCGGCGAACTCCGGCAGCCAGCGGCTGATCGGGTCGGTGAGCTCGAAGGCGCCCTCCTCGTACAGCGACATCGCCGCGACGGAGGTGACCGGCTTGGTCATCGAGTAGATGCGCCAGCGGGTGTCGGCGGTGACCGGGCGGCCGGCCTCGACGTCGCGCTGCCCGCCCATGCCGACGTGCACCAGCCGGCCGTGCCGGGCGACGGTGACCAGGAAGCCGGGCAGCTGGCCCTCGTCGACGTACCGGGCCAGGCGGCGGTCCAACCGCTGCAGGCGGCCGGCGTCCAGCCCGACCTCGGCCGGGTCGGTGGTGATCGACAGGTCTGTCTGCACTGCGGTCACGGGTCCTCCTCGCCGGCTCGTTCGACGATGAACGACGCCCCCGCCGCGCATCCTGGCACGGGGTGCCAGGAGCGCGACGGGGGCGCCGGAGGGTGCGGCCCCGGGACGGGGCCCCGCGTCAGTCGACGGGGACGGCGGCAGCAGCCTTCTTCAGGTTGGAGCCGGCGGTCACCTTGGCGGTGTGCGCAGCGGCGATCTCGATCGACTCACCGGTCTGCGGGTTGCGCCCGGTGCGGGCGGAACGCTGCGAGCGCTCGACGGTCAGCAGGCCGGGGACGGCCACCTTCTCGCCGCGGGTGATGGCCTCGACGAGCTCCTCCTGGAGGCCGTTGAGCACCGAGTCGACGGTCGACGAGGGGACGTCGGCGCGCTTGGCGATGGCGGAGACGAGTTCAGCCTTGTTCATGGTGTTCCTCTCACGGTGTGATCAGCAGCCTGCCCCGGTGCGGGGCGGGCGCAGTCTGGTGTCGCGTCCGGCTGGCCGGTCGCGTCCCCCGGCCGACCTGGCGGACATCCGGGGCCTCCACCGTGCCGACTCGCCGCGGACGAACAGCGCGGCGGGGGCCCGGTGGGCGGATCTGGCCGACCCCGTCGTCGACCAGCAACGGCGGGCACGTTGCCATGCCGACCTGGGTGTTGGCGAGCCGTACCCCCGGATTTCCGGGGTTTTCCTGCTCGTTGGTCACAAGCGTCACGGATTCCGGCCCCGCCGGCACCCCGGCGCCCGCCGCGCGACGTCCCGGGAGCCCGCCTAGCGTGGAGCCCATGCCTCAGCTCCCCGGGACCGACCTGACCGTCAGCGACCTCTGCCTGGGCGGCAACGTGTTCGGGTGGACGGCCGACGAGCCGACGTCCTTCGCCCTGCTCGACCGCTTCCTCGACGCCGTCCCCAGCACCCAGTCGCCGTTCGTCGACACCGCCGAGATGTACGGCAACGGCGTCTCCGAGACGATCCTCGGCAACTGGATGGCCGAGCGCGGCGTGCGCGACCGGATGGTCGTGGCCACCAAGGCCTCGCCCGGGGAGAAGGAGCACCCGCTGTCGGCCCCGGAGATCCGGGCGGCCGCGGAGCGGTCGCTGCGCAACCTCCAGGTCGACACCATCGACCTCTACTACGCGCACTACGACGACGAGACGACGCCGCTGGAGGAGACGCTCACCGCCTTCGACGAGCTGGTGCAGGCCGGCAAGGTCCGCTACGCCGCGGCGTCGAACTACTCGGCGAAGCGGCTGACCGAGGCGCTGGACACCGCCCAGCAGCTCGGGGTCACCGGGTACGTGGCGCTGCAGCCGCACTACAACCTGATGGAGCGCGAGGTCTACGAGGCCGAGCTGGCCGCGGTGGTGACCGAGCGCGGGCTGGGCTCGATGCCCTACTTCGGGCTGGCGCGCGGCTTCCTGACCGGCAAGTACCGGGCCGGGGAGACGATCGACTCGCCGCGGGCCGAGGGCGCGGCGAAGTACGTGGGGGAGAAGGGTGACCGGGTGCTGTCGGCGCTGGCCGAGGTCGCCGAGGAGCACGGCGTGACCGGGCCGGCCGTGGCGCTGCGCTGGCTGGCCGACCAGCCCGCGGTCACCGCGCCGATCGCCAGTGGCCGCTCGGTCGAGCAGCTGGCCGACCTGCTGCCGATGCTCGACCTGGTGCTCACCGACGAGCAGCGCCGGCGCCTCACCGACGCCAGCGCCTGAGCCGGGCGGGCCGCCGGCAGGCGGCCCACCCGGCTCCGCGCCGCCGCCGGGGCAGCGCGGCCCTCCCTCAGGCCGTGACGATGTGCGCGCGCACCTGGGCCACGAGCTCGGGCGGCACGCTGCCCAGCCCGTGGTCGGCGGCGGCGTGGGCGGCGACCTGGGTCAGGACGGCGTCCTCGTCGGGGCCGGTGAACGTGCTGGTGCAGCCGGGGACGACGTCCCCGCAGGCGAAGGTCTTCATGGCGGCTCCTGTGCTCGGTGGTCGGGGTGGCCGGGCCGCGGGTCGGGGCGGCCCGGTGGTCAGCGGCCGGCGGCCGCGGCCGAGGCGAGGTCCTCGACCCGCAGCAGACCGACGACGGTCCCGGTGCGGTCGGTGCACAGCACCGGGTCGAAGCGGTGCACCGGCGGGCGGGTGAGGGCGCGCTGCAGCGTCTCGGTCACGCCGGCCGACGGCGGGACCCGCAGCGACACCGGCGCCCGGTAGGCCGCGCCGGTGCGCGGGTCGGCGAGCACCAGCTCGACCGGCACCTCGGCGTCGTCCAGCACGACGTAGGGCGGCGGGGCGCCGTCGTCGTCCCCGGCGCCGTGCTGCCGGAGCGGCCTGAGCAGGCTGGCCACCGACTCCGACAGCTGGGCGCGGGCGACCTGGGTGCGCACCAGCTGGGCGGCCTCGGCCGACAGCGGCGCGAAGTGCGGTGCGGGGCGGCCGAGCAGCCAGCCCTGGGCCAGCGGGACGCCGAGCCGGGCGAAGGCCGCCAGCTCGCCGGGGGTCTCGATGCCCTCGGCCAGCAACCAGGCGTCGATCCGGCTGGCGAAGGCGCCGACCATCTCGGCCAGCGCCGTCTTCACCGGGTCGGTGTCGGCGCCGCTGACCAGCGCGCGGTCGAGCTTGACCAGCTGCGGGCGGACCTCGGCCAGCTGCTGCAGCCCGGCGTAGCCGGAGCCGGCGTCGTCGATGGCGATCAGCGCACCGCGGCCGCGGAGCGCGGCGGTCTGCGCGCGGAGCCGGGTCAGGTCGGGGGTGGGCATGTGCTCGGTCAGCTCGACCACGACCCGGCGCAACGTCGCCGGCTCGGCCAGGGCGGCGGCGACCGGAGCCGAGCCCAGCAGGTGCGGGCTGACGTTGACGGTGAGGAAGGTGTTCGGCGGGAGGTCGGGCAACGAGGCGAGGGCCTTGCGCAGGGCCAGGCCCTCCAGCTCGGCGCCCAGACCGGCCTCGTGGGCGGCGGCGAACCACACGTCCGGCGTGGCCGTCCCTGGGAAGCGGGCGAGGGCCTCGTAGCCGGCCACCGAGGCGGAGGCCAGGTCGACGATCGGCTGGAAGACGATCGTCAGGTCATCGGCGCCGGACAGCAGCGGCCGGCAGTCCCAGCGGTCCGAGAGGGTCGACGTCACCTCCTCCAGATCGGTCGGCCGCGGCCGGTCCTTGAGGGCCCGCCGCCCGGTCGGGTGGCCACCGCTCGTCCGGCGGTCCCGCGGGACGCGGCGTCGGCGTGCCAGCATGGTGCCGCCCGCCGCGTGGTGGGCGGCCGGCCCGGGGCGGTCGGTGCGGTGGACGGGGGAGGTCGACCAGCGTGCTTCCAGCGAGCGCGGCGACCGGTGCCGACCCGCTGACCGACCCGCAGCGGGTCGCCGCTGCGCGCCGGCTGCTGGAGGAGGCCTCCGCCGGCGCGCCGTTCGACCGGCTCTCCGGTCTGGCCGCGCGGCTGGTCGGCGCCGGCCAGGCGAAGGTCACGATCTTCACCGACCGGGACGTCGTCATCGGCGGGCACGGCCTGCCCGAGGGCACGGTCGGTGGGCCGGCCCTGCTGACCGGCTCGCTGTCGGCGATCACGGTCCGCCTCGGTCTGCCGCTCAACGTCCCGGTCGCCGCCGCGGACGAGCGGGTGGCCCACCTGCCGGCGGTGACCTCCGGGCAGGTGCAGGCGTACCTGGGCGCCCCGCTGACCGCGGCGTCCGGGCAGGTCGTGGGCGTGCTGGCGGTCTACGACGACCAGCCGCGCAGCTGGTCCGACGACGACGCCCAGCTGGTCGCGCAGCTGGCGGCCTCGGTCGTCGCCGAGCTGGAGCTCGCCGCCGCGCAGTCCGCCGTCGGCGCCTCGACCGCCCGGCTGGAGGTTGCGCTGGAGGCCGGGGCGGTGGGCATCTGGGAGCACGACCTGCGCACCGGCTCGGTGCACTGGGACGAGCGCAACGCGGCGATCTTCGGGCTGCCCGGGCCGCAGGTGCTCGACGGTGCCGACGAGCTCGCGGCCCGCATCCACCCCGACGACCGTCTCCCCGCCAGGACGGCGATGGAGGCCGCGCTGCGCGGGGACGCCGGTGAGTTCGTCGTGGAGATGCGCGCGCTGCGGGCCGACGGCGCGGTGCGCTGGACCGTCTCCCGGGGCCGGGTGCTCCGGGACCAGCGGGGCGAGCCGGTGCGCGTCCTGGGGACGACGGTGGACGTGACCGGTGCGCGTGAGGAGGCGCAGCGGCGGCTGGCCGCCGTGCAGCGGGCCGCGGCGATCAGCGGGGTGGCCGCGGAGCTGGCCAACGCGACCCGGACGTCCGAGCTCGCCGAGCTGGCGCTGCGGGGCTGCTCGGCCGTGCTGGGGGTCGACGCCGGTGCGCTGGCCGTCTTCGACCCCGACGGTGGCCCGTTGCGGCTGCACATGACCCGCCGGCTGGTCGACGCGGTCGAGTCCGGCGCCGACGTCGACCTGCCCAGCAGCGGGGTCGAGCTGCCCCTGGACGACGCGCTGCCCACCCAGTACGTGGCCCGGCACGGCGTCCCGGTGCTGCTCGCCGACCGGGACGCGGCGGTGGCCCGGTTCCCCCGGATGGCCGAGGTCGGCGACCTGGTGGGCGTGCGCGCGCTGGCCGCGCTGCCGCTGCGGGTGGAGGGCCGGGTGCTCGGCAGCTTCGTCGTCGTCTGGGCCGAGGACCACACGCTGGACGAGGACGACGCGTCGCTGCTGGAGGCCCTGACCGCCCAGATCGGGCTGACCGTCTCCCGCCTGCAGGCCGACGCCCAGCGCGACGCCGCCGTGGCCCAGATGGCCGCGGCCAACGCACGGCTCGAGCTGCTCGCCGAGGCCGGCCGGGTGCTGTCCGGGACGCTGGACATCACCGAGCAGCTGGGCCGGCTGGCCGAGCTGGTGGTGCCCGGGCTCGGCGACTGGTGCTGGGTCGTGGTCGCCGACGAGCACGGCCGGATGCGGGACGTGGCCTCCGCCCACCGGGACCCCGCCCGCGCCGCCGAGCTGGCCGAGTACGTGCGCGCCATGGTCGCCGGGATGACCGACGAGGCGGCGGCCCGCGGGGTGATCCGCAGCGGCCGGCCGATGGTCGTCACCGACCTGGACGCCGGGTACGTGCAACGCGCGCTGCCCGACGCCGGGGCCCAGGAGCTGCTCGCCCGGCTGGCCCCCGGGTCGGGGATCGTCGTCCCGCTGGTCGCCCGCGGTGTCACGCTCGGGGCCCTGGGCCTCTACGCCGGCGCCGAGCGCGGCCGGCACACCGACGCCGAGCTCGGCACGGCACTGGAACTGGGCCGCCGGGCCGGGGTCGCGCTGCAGCAGGCGCAGCTGTTCGGCCAGCAGCGCCAGCTCGCCGAGACCCTGCAGCGCAGCATGCTCACCGCCCCACCGGCGCCGGACCACTGCGAGATCGCCGTCCGGTACGTGCCGGCGGCGGCGGGCGCGGAGGTCGGCGGCGACTGGTACGACGCGTTCGTGCAGCCCGACGGGGCGACGATGCTCGTGATCGGCGACGTGGTGGGCCACGACAGCCGCGCGGCGGCGGCGATGGGCCAGCTGCGCGGGCTGCTGCGCGGCATCGGCCACCACACCGGTGGCACCCCCGCCGAGGTGCTCACCGGCCTGGACCGGGCGAGCTTCGGCCTCGACCTGGACACCATGGCCACCGCGCTGGTCGCCCGGCTGGAGCAGGACGACCCGGAGCTCGCCCTCGCCGACACCCGGGTGCGCTGGTCGACGGCCGGGCACCCGCCGCCGGTGCTCATCGGCGGCGACGGCACGGTCACCCTGCTCGACGGCGACCACCCGGACCTGCTGCTCGGCGTCGAGCCCCGCCGCCCCCGGCACGACCGGGTCGCGGTCATCGAGCGCGGCGGCACGCTGCTGCTCTACACCGACGGCCTGGTGGAGCGCCGCGACCGCGACCTGGACGCCGGGATCGCCGAGCTGTGCCGGGTGCTGGACGGGCTCACCGAGCTGCCGCTGCAGCAGCTGTGCGACCGGTTGCTGGAGCGCATGTACCTCCCCGACACCGAGGACGACGTCGCCCTGCTCGCCGTCCGGGTGCACCCGCAGGACCGGCTGCGCCCACCGGAGGCCGGCCCGCAGCGGGTGCCCCCGGGCATCAGCCCGTCGCCGCCGGTGGTGCCCGGCGCGGGGACGGCGCGCGGCTGAGGGTCAGCCGCGGCGGCGACGGCGCGGGGTGCGGCGCACCAGCCGGCTGCGGGCCCGCTGCGGCAGGTCGACGGCGACCGGGGCCTCCCACCCACGCCAGACCGAGACCACCCGCAGCACCGCGACCAGCCCGATGACCAGCGCGGCGACCGGCAGTGGTGGCAGGCCCACCGGCCCGGCGAGCACGGTCAGCGCGGTGGCGCCGAGCAGGGCGGCGACGGCGTTGTAGGGGCCGGGCTGCACGATGTCGGCCCGCTGGGCGAGCAGCACGTCGCGGATGACCGCGCCGCCGACCCCGGTGAGGGTGCCGATGAACACCACCGAGGCGCTGGGCAGCCCGGCCAGCTCGGCCTTCTGCGCCCCGATCACGGTGAAGAAGCCCAGCGTCAGCGCGTCCAGCCCGACCAGCAGGCCGGTCAGCCGGGACAGCCACCCGGAGAAGAAGAACGTCACCATCGCGGTGACCGCCACGGTCGGCAGGTAGGCGGGGTTGGTGAGCGCGACCGGCGGCGGACCGGCCAGCAGCACGTCCCGGATCAGCCCCCCGCCCAGCCCGGTGCTGACCGCCAGCAGCAGCACCCCCGAGACGGCGAAGCCCTCCCGGGCGGCGAGCAGGCCACCGGTGAGCGCGCCGACGACCACCGCCGCGAGGTCGACCACGGCCGGCACCCGCAGCGTCTCCGCCGCAGCGGCCACGATCTCCACGACCGCACATCATCCGGCCCCGGCCCGTCCGCCGTCCCCTCCGGTGCGCGGCCGTGTCGGCCGACATGGCCGCCTCGGGTCACTGGGCGGGGGCCAGCTCCAGGTCGGTGGCGGTCTCGCCGGCCTGCGGCTCGGTGCCCCGCGCGCGCAGCGCGGCGTCGTGCGCGGCCATCGTCTCCTGGCGGCCGGGCTCCTCGGCCAGGATCGCGCAGTTCAGCCACGCCTCGGGGATCGCGAAGGCGTCGACCAGGGTGCGCATGTGCGGGCGCAGCTCGCCCAGCAGCTCGTTCACCGCGCCGGTGAGCGCCTTGGCCCGGGTGGGGCTGATCCGCGAGTGCTCCAGGTACCAGCCCTTGTCCGCCTCGATGGTGGTCAGCGCGAACAGGTCGCAGACCCGGGACAGCAGTGCCCGCGCCGCCGGGTCCGTCGTCCGCTCGATGCCGGCGACGAACGCCTCCAGCACGACCCGCTCCATGTGCGCCTCGGCGGCCTTGAGCGCGTGGTCCTGCACGTCGTTGAAGACGTCGAACTGCCGGCCGTCCCGGTGGGTGGCGGCGTTCTTGCGCAGCCGCTTGATCACGCCCGCCAGGACGTGCTCCTCCCGGTCCTCCAGCATCTTCAGCTGCCAGCCGCGGTCGGTGAACGGGACGTCGTCCTCCCGGCCGGGGACGGCGTCGACCAGTCGCTGGATCAGCGCGCGGGCCGCGGTGCGCTCGAGCACCGTCTCCCGCACCTGCTCGGCGACGAACGCGGCCTTGCCCCAGCCGTCGAGGGAGCCGAAGGCGTCCCGGTAGCCGGTGAGCAGGCCCTTGGCGACCAGCTGCATCAGCACCGTGTTGTCGCCCTCGAAGGTGGTGAAGACGTCGGTGTCGGCCTTCAGCCCGGGCAGCCGGTTCTCCTGCAGGTAGCCGGCGCCGCCGCACGCCTCGCGGCACAGCTGGATGGTCTGGGTGGCGTGCCAGGTCTGCAGTGCCTTGAGCCCGGCGGCCCGGGACTCCAGCTCGCGCTGCGCGGCCTCGTCGACGGTCTCGGCGCCGAGCACGTCGTGCATGGTGCCGAGCAGCTCCTCCTGGGCGAAGGAGAAGGCGTAGCTGCGCGCCAGGGCCGGCAGCAGCTTGCGCTGGTGCACCAGGTAGTCGTTGACGACGACCTCGCGCTCCTCGCCGGGGGCGGAGAACTGGCGGCGCACGTCGCCGTAGCGGACGGCGATCTCCAGGGCCACCTTCGTCGCCGACGACGCCGAGCCGCCGACGCTGACCCGCCCGCGCACCAGGGTGCCGAGCATGGTGAAGAAGCGCCGGGTCTCGTTCTCGATGGACGACGAGTAGGTGCCGTCGGGGGCCACCTGGCCGTACCGGTCGAGCAGCATCTCCCGCGGGACAGTGACGTGGTCGAAGCTCAGCCGGCCGTTGTCCACGCCGAGCAGCCCGGCCTTGGGGCCGTCGTCGCCGATGGTCACCCCGGGCAGCGGGTCGCCCTGGGCGTCGCGGATCGGCACCAGCCAGGCGTGCACCCCGTGCCGCTGCCCGCCGGTGACCAGTTGGGCGAAGACGACCGCCATCCGGCCGTCCTTCGCGGCGTTGCCGATGTAGTCCTTGCGGGCGGCCTCGTGCGGGGTGTGCAGGTCGAAGGTCTGCGTCGCCGGGTCGTAGGTTGCCGTGGTGCGCAGCTGCTGGACGTCGGAGCCGTGGCCGGTCTCGGTCATCGCGAAGCAGCCGGGCAGCTCGAAGCTCATGATCGCCGGCAGGAACTCGTCGTGGTGCCGCTGGGTGCCCAGCGCCTGCACAGCCCCGCCGAACAGCCCCCACTGCACGCCGGCCTTGACCATCAGCGAGAGGTCGGCCTGGGCGAGCATCTCGATGGAGACCACCGAGCCGCCGCTGTCGTCGGACCCGCCGTACGCCCGCGGGTAGCCGAGGCCGACGCTGCCGGTGGTGGCGAGCTCGGCGGCCAGCCGGGTCACCCGCTCACGCGCCTCGGCCATCGTCTCGCCGTGCACGGTGGCGTAGCGGGCGGTGCCGAGCTGCTCGCGCGCGTCGCGGCGCACGTGCGCCCAGCGGCCGTCGAGGACCTCGGTGAGCCGGGCCGGGTCGACCGGGGTGAGGGGGGTCGGGGTGCTGGTCACGCTTCCTCCATCGGACTCGCGGGGGTCTGGGTTGAGGGGCCGGGGGTCACGACGCCGCGCAACCCGGTCCAGGCCAGGTCGGTGAGGTGGGCCGCGAGCTGGGCGCGCGGCATGGGCCGGTCGGCGCGCAGCCACCAGTCGGCGGCGGCCCGCACCAGGCCGATGACGCCGTGGCCCCAGGGGGCGGCCGCCGAGGTGTCCTGGCCGGCGCGGGTGAGCGCGGCGCCGACCAGCGCGCCGACCTCGTCACCCACCAGGTCGGAGAGGTTGCTGATCGGGTCCCTGTCGTCGTCGGTGACCAGGCCGGCCGGGCGGTCGACCGCCGCGTGGCCGACGACGAACCGGTACACCTCCGGGTCGGCCTCGATGAACACCAGGTAGGTCTCCACGGCCGCGGTCACCATCTGCCGCGGGTGGTCGCTGCTGCCGATCGCCTCGCGCAGCTTGCGGGTCAGCTGCTCGGCGACCCGGGCGCACACGGCGACGTGCAGCTCGCTGCGGTCGGCGAAGTGCCGGTAGACGACGGTCTTGCTGGTGCCGGCCTCGGCGGCGATCTCGTCCATGCCCACGCCGGCGCCGTGCCTGCCGACCGCGGCGAGGGTGGCCGTGACCAGCTGCTCGCGCCGGGCGCGGCGGTGCTCGTCCCAGCGCGAGTCGCGCCGGTCCCGCGGTGCGGGGGCCGTCTCCGTGTTCACGCAACCGACGGTACCTGATACTCTTGGTATCGATTAGCCACTCCCGCAACGACTCCCCCTGAGGGGCCAAAGTCGCGACTTTGGCCCCTCAGGGGGTTCTTGGAGGCCCCCGCATGGCTGCACAGACCCGGAAGGCCGCGATCGTCGGCGGCAACCGCATCCCGTTCGCCCGGTCCAACGGCGCCTACGCCCGCGCCAGCAACCAGGACATGCTCACCGCCACCCTCGACGGGCTGGTCGCCCGCTTCGGGCTGCAGGGTCAGCAGGTGGGGGAGGTCGTCGCCGGCGCCGTCCTCAAGCACGCCCGTGACTTCAACCTGACGCGGGAGGCCGTGCTCGGCTCGCGGCTGTCGGCGGCCACCCCGGCCTACGACGTCCAGCAGGCGTGCGGCACCGGGCTCGAGGCGGCCGTGCTGGTCGCCAACAAGATCGCGCTGGGGCAGATCGAGTCCGGCATCGCCGGGGGCACCGACACCACCTCCGACGCCCCCGTCGCGCTGAACGAGGACCTGCGCCGGGTGCTCATGGAGCTCAACCGGGCGAAGACCGTGCAGCAGCGGCTCAAGGCGCTGGCCGGCCTGCGCCCGGGTCAGCTGGCCCCGGAGATCCCGCGCAACGCCGAGCCGCGCACCGGCCTGGCGATGGGCGACCACGCCGCGATCACCGCCCGGGAGTGGGAGATCGGCCGCGCGGAGCAGGACGAGCTGACCGTCCGCTCGCACCAGGCGCTCGCCGCCGCCTACGACCGCGGGTTCTTCGACGACCTGGTGACGCCGTTCCTGGGCCTGTCCCGCGACGCGAACCTGCGGCCGGACACCTCGGTCGAGAAGCTGGCGACGCTGAAGCCGGTGTTCGGGCAGGGTGAGGGCGCCACGATGACGGCGGGCAACTCGACCCCGCTCACCGACGGGGCGTCGGCCGTGCTGCTGGCCAGCGACGAGTGGGCCGCCGAGCGCGACCTGCCGGTGCTCGCCCACCTGGTCGACGCCCAGACCGCCGCGGTCGACTACGTGCACGGTGGCGAGGGCCTGCTGATGGCCCCCGCCTACGCCGTCCCGGTGCTGCTGGAGCGCAACGGCCTGACCCTGCAGGACTTCGACTTCTACGAGGTGCACGAGGCGTTCGCCTCGACCGTGCTCGCCACCCTGAAGGCGTGGGAGAGCCCGGCGTTCTGCAAGGAGAAGCTCGGCCTGGACGCTCCGCTGGGCTCGATCGACCGGTCGAAGCTCAACGTCAACGGCTCGTCGCTGGCCGCCGGGCACCCGTTCGCCGCCACCGGCGGCCGGATCGTGGCGACGCTGGCCAAGCTGCTGCACGAGGCCGGCCCGGGCAAGCGCGGCCTGATCTCGATCTGCGCCGCCGGCGGCCAGGGCGTCGTCGCGATCCTCGAGTCCTGAGGCCCCCGGCGGCTGCCCGCCCGGCCCGCCGTTCCCGGGTCGACCCGGGGACGGCGGGGTTGAGCCGCGCGCGCACCCGGCTCAACCCCGCCTCATCTGGGTCAACCCGCTCCAGTTCGGGGCCGCACGACCGAATCGCCCTCTCCGTTCGGAAGGAATCCACGTGAGCGACTGGTACCGCGACTTCGCCAACTCCGGCGTCGGCGCGACGATCACCAAGCAGCTCGGCCTGCCCCGCCCGGCGGTGCTGCGCCGGTACGAGCCCGGCCAGCCGCTGCTGCCCGGCCCCGCCGTCATCGGCTCGGCCGGCGAGGGCCGGCTGCGCGACGAGCTCACCCGGCTGCTCAAGGACGACGGCGTCACCGTCGTCTCCCCGGTCACCGTCGACGGCGGCACGGACGGCGAGCGGCTGGCCGCCGTCCTGCTGGACGCCACCGGGCTGACCGGGCCGGCCGACCTGGCCGCGGCGCACGACTTCCTGGCCCCGGCGGTCAAGCGGCTGGCGTCCGGCGGCCGGGTGCTGGTGCTCGCCGACCCGCCGGCCGGCGCCACCTCCCCGGCCCAGGCCGCGGCCCGGCAGGCGCTGGACGGACTGGTCCGTTCGCTGGCCAAGGAGCTGCGCGGCGGGTCGACGGCCAACCTGGTGCAGGTGCCCGCCGGTGCCGAGGCGTCGCTGGCCGGCCCGGTGCGCTTCTTCCTCTCCGGCCGCGCCGCCTACGTCGACGGCCAGGTGCTCACCGTGACCGCCGCGGACGTCCCGGCCGGCGAGGACCGCGACCGGCCGCTGACCGGCAAGGTCGCCGTGGTCACCGGTGCCGCGCGCGGCATCGGCGCCGCGATCGCGACGGTGCTGTCCCGGGACGGCGCGCACGTGGTCGCCGTCGACGTGCCGGCGGCGGGGGAGCAGCTGGCCCAGGTGGCCAACGAGATCGGCGGGACGGCGGTGGCGCTGGACATCACCGGTGCCGACGCCGGCACCCGGCTGGCGCAGCAGCTGATCGCCCGGCACGGCGGGGTGGACGTCGTCGTGCACAACGCCGGCATCACCCGGGACAAGCTGCTGGTCAACATGGACGCCGCCCGCTGGAACTCGGTGATGGCAGTGAACCTGCAGGCGCAGCTGGACATCACCCAGGCGCTGCTGGACACCGAGGGCGCGCTGAAGCCGGGCGCCCGGGTGGTCAGCGTCAGCTCCCAGTCGGGCATCGCCGGCAACCGCGGGCAGACCAACTACGCCGCGTCCAAGGCCGGGATCATCGGCATGGTGCGCGCCTGGGCGCCGCAGTTCGCCGAGCGCGGGGCGACGATCAACGCGGTCGCGCCGGGCTTCATCGTCACCGAGATGACCGCGAAGATGCCGCTGGGCACCCGCGAGGTCGGCTCCCGGCTGAACTCGCTGCAGCAGGGCGGGCTGCCGGTCGACGTCGCCGAGACGATCGCCTTCCTCGCCCAGCCCGGCAGCGCCGGGGTCAGCGGCCAGGTCGTGCGGGTCTGCGGCCAGTCGGTGCTGGGTGCCTGAGATGGCCCGCACCGTGCTCGACGCCGCGCCCGCCATGCCGGCGCTGTTCGCCCGGGCCGCGCTCACCGCGCGCGGCCGGGGCGGCGACCTCCCCGACACCCGGCTGGCCCGCACCGGGGTGCCGGTCGACCCGGCGGCCCTGGCCGACTACGCGCAGGTCTGCCGGTTCCCGCTCGCCGACGTGCTGCCGCTGACCCACCCGCACGTGCTGGCCTTCCCGCTGCAGGTCGCGCTGATGACCGACCGGGCCTTCCCGCTGGCGCTGCCCGGCCTGGTGCACGTGCGCAACCGGATCGAGGCCGACCGCCCGATCGGCGTGGCCGAGCAGCTGGACCTGGAGGTCTGGGCCGAGCGGTTCGCCACCCACCGCAGCGGCGCCACCGTCGACCTGTGCGCGTCGGTCTCCGCCGGCGGTGCGGAGGTGTGGCGGAGCCGGTCGACCTACCTGGCCCGCGGGGCGTCGGCTCCCGAGGGCGCCCCGGCGTCGGACGTCGACGTCGAGGTCGGCGAGCTGGAGCGGCCGGCCGCGCAGTGGCGGGTGCCGGACGACGCCGGCCGCCGCTACGCCAGGGTCTCCGGCGACGTGAACCCGATCCATCTGTCCGGGCTGACCGCGAAGGCGTTCGGCTTCAAGCGGGCGATCGCGCACGGCATGTGGGTGAAGGCCCGCGCGCTGGCCGCGCTGTCCGGCCGGCTCCCGGACGCGGTCGCCGTGGACGTCGCGTTCCGCAAGCCGCTGTTCCTGCCCTCGACGGTCACGCTCTCCACCGAGGAGACCGGCGGCGGCTGGGACCTCGCCGTCCGCAACGCGAAGGCCGGGACCGAGCACCTGATCGGCACCGTCCGCCCCGCCTGACCGGCTCTCCGCACCGCGCGTCAGGGCTGGTGGACGGCGCCGGTGGCCAGGAGGGCGTCGACGCTGGGCACGCCCCAGTCGGTGAGCGCCTCGCGGGTGTGCTGACCCGGGCTCGGGGGCGGCCGGTCGAGGGCACCGGGGGTGCGGGAGAAGCGCGGTGCGGGCGCCGGCTGGGTGACCCCGTGCGCCTCCACGTAGGTGCCCCGCGCCTTCAGGTGCGGGTGCTCGCGCGCCTCGGTGTAGGACAGCACCGGGGCCACGCAGGCGTCGGACCCGTCGAACACCGCGGCCCACTCGTCCCGGGTCCGGGTGCGGATGGTCTCGGTGAGCAGTGCCCGCAGCGCGGCCGGGTCGTCGCGGGAGGCGCCGGGGATGCCCAGCCGGTCGGTGAGCTCGGCGAAGAACCGCGGCTCCAGCGCCCCGACGGCCAGGTGCCCGCCGTCGGCGGTCTCGTAGACGTCGTACCAGGGGACGCCGGTGTCGAGCAGGTTCACCCCGCGCCGGTCCTGCCACAGCCCGCCGGCGAGCATGCCGAGCAGCATCGTGGACAGGTGGGCGGTGCCGTCGACGATCGCGGCGTCCACCACCTGCCCGCGACCGCTGGTGCGGCTCTCCAGCAGCGCGGCCAGCACGCCGACGACCAGGTACACCGCCCCGCCGCCGAAGTCGCCGAGCAGGTTCACCGGCACCTGCGGCGGCCCGCCGGCCCGGCCGATGGCGTGCAGCGCCCCGGTGACGGCGATGTAGCCGACGTCGTGCCCGGCGGTGTGCGCCAGCGGGCCGTCCTGCCCCCAGCCGGTCATCCGGCCGTAGACCAGCCGCCCGTTGCGGGCCAGGCACTCCTCGGGTCCGATCCCCAGCCGCTCGGTCACCCCGGGCCGGAAGCCCTCCAGCAGGACGTCGGCCCGCTCGGCCAGGGCCAGCACGGTGGCGACGCCGTCCGGGTGCTTGAGGTCGACGGCGACCGACCGGCGGCCGCGGGCCAGCAGGTCGACCTCGGGCCGGCCGAACGTCGGTGGGGCGCCCGGCCGGTCGACGCGCAGCACGTCGGCGCCCAGGTCGGCCAGCAGCATGGCCGCGAACGGGCCGGGGCCGATGCCGGCCAGCTCGACCACGCGGAGCCCGTCGAGAGGTCCCATCGGCCCACTCTGGCAGGGACGCAGCGAGGGCGGGCTCCCGGTGGGAGCCCGCCCTCGTCTCAGGCGGTCAGCGGCCGCTGCGGCTGGGACGGCGCCCCTGCCGCGAGCCCGACCGGGACGCCGGTCGGCCACCGCGGCCGTTGCGGCCGGCGCCCTCGCGCTTGGCGCCCTCACGGCCGGGGCCGCGCCCGCCGGTGGGCCCGGAGCTGCAGGGGCGGCAGGTGCTGAACCACGGGGCGATCGACGTCCCGCACTCGACGCACGTGCCGGAGCGGCCGATCGAGATGGCGTCGGGCAGCAGCTCGGTGATCGTGGTGGCGCACGCCTCCTCGAGCTCGGCGGCGTCCTCGGCGTCCAGCCCGGCCACCCCGGGGAACTGGCGCAACAGGGTCTGCGCGTCGCGGGCCGCGGCGGCGGTCTGCTCGTAGTCCTCGACGGTGCCCTTCGCGGGGTACTCCGGCAGGATCGTCTCCACCGGCACCGGCAGGCCGATCGCGTGCTGCAGAGCGGCGCGGGCCAGCACCAGCCAGCGCGTGCGCCGCGGCGGGTTGTAGTCGATGGCCAGGTTGACCAGCCGCCAGACGGTGCGCAGGTCACCGGCCTCGCCGAGCGGGCCGCGCAGCATCGGCAGCAGGGCGTGCACCCGCAGCACCAGGCTGGTGACGTCGTCGGCGGTCATGCCCTCGTCCTTGGTGGCCGCCCGGGCCCAGGCCTGCCAGCGCATGAGCGCCTCGGGCAGGTCCACCGGCTCGAACGCGCCGAGGTCCTCCAGCTCCGGGCGCAGCCGCGGACGCCGCTTGGGGAGGTCGCTCATCTCCTCGCCACGGGCCACCGCGGCGCCGGCGCCGACCAGGGCGCCCACCGGCTTCAGGCCGGAGACCCCGATGAGGATGCCCACGGCGCCGTGCCCGGTGATGCCGTACCGACCGGCGCGGCCGGCGATCTGCGCGGCCTCCCAGGTGCGCAGCGGGCGCAGCTCCTGGCCGTCGAACTTGGTCGTCTCGGCGAACAGCACGGTGGTGGCCGGCACGTTGATCCCGTGGCCGATCACGTCGGTGGTCACCAGCACCTCGAGCTCGCCGCGGGTGAAGCGGTCGATGACCTCACGGCGGGTGGCCGGCGGCAGTGCCCCGTAGAGGACGCCGACCTTGCCCGGCCGGTGCTGGTCGAGCTCGGCGGCGACGGCGTAGACGGCCTTGCGGGAAAAGGCCACGACCAGGGTCTGCGGCCGGACGCCGTCGCTGCGCACCGGCGCCCTGAGGACGTCGAGCCGGGAGAGCCGCTTGTGGTTGACGACCTGCACCTGCTGGGCGTCGGTGACCAGCGGCTTGAGCACCAGGTAGGCCTCGGCGGCCGAGATCAGGTGCATCTCGCGGTACTCGCCGGTGAGCAGCAGCCGGGCCCAGTGGTGGCCGCGGTCGGGGTCGGTGACCCAGTGCGACTCGTCGAGGACCAGCATCTCGCCGCGGTCGGGGGCCTTCTCCACGGTGCAGCAGACGATCGGCGCGAACGGGTCGATCTCCTCCTCGCCGGTGGAGAGGCCGACGGTGCCCGGGGGCAGCTGCGCGGAGAGCTTGGCGTAGGCCTCGTGCGCCAGCTGGCGCAGCGGGGCGGCGTAGACGCCGGAGCCGAGGGCGGCCAGCGCCTGCAGCGACTCGTAGGTCTTGCCGGAGTTGGTGGGGCCGAGGTGGAAGACCACCTTCTGCGGGCGGGTGGCCCGGGTGGGCAGCTCGGGAGCGGCGCCGTCGACCCAGACCTGCTGGGCGCGCTGCTCGTCGCGGGCGGCGGCCCGGTCGGCGTCGCGGGCGGCGGCCTGACGGGCGGCGCTGCGCTCACGGCGACGTGCGGGGGACTGCTGGGGGGCGGTCACAGACAGGGAGTGTCCTTCGGTTGACGTACAGGCAGTGGGAGGTCGACGCGAGCCTCGCGGACCATCTGGGGGTGCAACGCCGGCCGGCGGCGGTTCATGCCGGGGACGGCGGGGAGAACTGGGCCCGGGGTTAGGCTCGTCGCCGCCAGGAGGGCTCGCCTAGTGGCCGATGGCGGCGGTCTTGAAAACCGCTATGGGGTAACACCCATCGTGGGTTCGAATCCCACGCCCTCCGCTTGTGACCTGCGGTTTCGTCGGCCCTGAACGGCTAAGAACGCTGGCGAACATTGCCAGGAGACGCCCACGTGCCCGCTACGTGCCCGTACGGTTCGGCGTCGTGCCCGCCGCGAGGTGTCCGAAGCGGGCCGCGACCTCGGCATCGCGCCGCTCGGCCGCGTGCTGGTAGATCATCGCCGCGCGGGACGACGAGTGGCCTGCGCGCCGCATCACCTCTGCGAGGGTCGCCCCGCTCTGCGCCGCCAGGGTGAGGCCCGCATGCCGCAGGTCGTGCAGATGGACGTCGGGCAGGCCGGCTGCACGCCGGGCTGTGCTCCAGGCGGCGTGGACGTGATGGGCGCGGAGAGCTCTCCCGTCTCTCCGCACGAACAGCCGAGCCGTTGGCAGCGCCGGGGAGCGGGTCTTCAGGTGCTCGGCCAGTGCCCAGACCCCCTGAGGCGGGAGGTGGACGACGCGCTGGCTACCCACCTTCGGTGGGCTCTCCACGGGCCCGGCGTCCGTCTCGACGACCTGCCGCTGCACGGTCACGGTGCCGTCGTCCATGTCGATGTCGCCGATGCGGAGAGCCAGCAGCTCGCCGAGGCGAAGGTGAGCCCAGAAGGCCAGGTCGACGAAGCCCCGGAGGTTCTCCGGCATGTTGGCGGATAGGTGCTGCACCTGGTCGAGGTCCAGCAGCGGTCGCTCGTCGCTGCGAGCCTGGCCCGCACCCGTGATCCGGCAGGGATTCCGGGGGAGCGCGTCATCGGCAACGGCCGTGGCCAGGACGGCGTGGAGGAGGGCATAGGCTTGTCTCGTCGCCGTAGGACCGGTGGCTGCGCTGGTCTCGGCATGCCATCGCCGCACGGCTGCCGGGGTTATGCGGTCGAGTGGCAGGCTCCCGAGCGCGGGGAGCACCCAGCGGTCGAGGGAGTGCTGGTAGGTCTCCCGAGTTCGCACGGCCAGGCGACGACCTTGAACGGTCCGCTGTGCCAGCCAAGCCTCGCTGTATTCGCGGAGCGTGACGCCGCTGCGCAACGGGTCGAGCCAGACGCCGCGACCCATGTCGACCTCTACCGCGGCCAAGAAGCGTGCCGCGTCGGTCTTCGTGGCGAATGTGCTCGGTGCTGCCCGGTCCCGTCCGTCCGGGCCCGGGTAGCGGGCCTGCCACCGGCCGGAGGGCAGCTTGCGCACACGACCGAAGCGCCTTCTACTGCTGCTTGCTGGCATAACCCAACCTTGGCCGCCTTCGGCTCAGCACGGAACTCCTCTGTGGACGCGCGGCCGACGTCCTAACGGCAGGGCACACGGCCTGCCGCCACAAAGGCGTCCAACGCGCACCGCTCGAGACGCACGTGCTTGCCGAGCTTGACGTAGGGAATCCGCCGTTCGCTGATGAGGCGGCGGACGAAGCGCTGCCCGGTGCCCAGGTACTCGGCAGCCTGGTCGATGGTGAGCAGCGGAGGGCAGTCGACGAGGGGCGCATACCCGCAGGCGGCCGCCTGTGGTATTGCTCCTCCAGCGGGCGTACGAGCCACGGTCAGCGACCGCCTGCCGAGAGGGTGGCCCGATGATCTCCTGAGGTCCTCCAGCGAGGCCCGAGCGGACCGATGAGGGACGCAGTCGCCCAGCGAGCAACGCCTCCTGCATCCCGGTGAGGGCGCCGGCGGTGACGGTGGTTCACCGCCGGCTCCCCGAGTCGCTGGCGGCCTGGCCGTGCTGTGCGTCGACCCAGCTGCGCAGCTCGTCGGAGCGGTAGAGGACGCGGCGGCCGAGGCGGAAGCTGCGCGGACCCGTGCCCAGGTGGCGCCAGTACCGGAGGGTGGCCACCGGAGTGCGGAGAAGGTCGGCGGCCTCGGTGATGGTGAGCAGTTCGGGCTCGCGGCCGGTGGGATCGTCGGACATGGCTGGCTCCGGTGGGCTGGGTGGGCTGTGCTCCGTCACGGGAGAAAGCGCCATTTGGGGGCGATTGGTGACAGCCGACCAGCGATTGCTTCCGGAATTCTCCGGTTTTCCTCCTGTTGCTGGTGTCCGGGCCCGCGGCCGGCCGGTGGAGGCGCCCCTGTTCATCGGCCGATGCCCGGCGCGGCGCCTCCGCGGGCGAGGGATGGTCCGCGCCGCTCTGCTTCGGGCCGGGGGATGTCGGGGACCGGGGTGGTTGGCCCCGGGCTCGCCGATCCGGGCTGCTCGGGCCCGGCTGTGCGCCGTGTGCGCCAGGCGTCGCGTGCGCGGGTGAGGTGGTCGGGCGGCTGGGCGCGGAGGGCCGGTTCGGCGGTGAGGGTGGCGATGCGCGTCCGGGCGTCGGTGAGCTCCTGGCGGGTGGTGGCGATGTCGCGCTGCAGGTCGGCGAGCCGTCCGGCCGGGTCGGGGGTCCATGCCACGGGCCCGAACGGGTCGAGCCGCTCCTCGCGCCGGCGGCCGACCTCGGCCAGTGCGCGCCTGGCTTGCTCTGCCGCGTGCCGGGCGGTGTCGGCGGCCGCGCAGAGCTGGGCGTGTCCTGGGTGAGCGTGTTCGGCCGCGTGGCGGGCGGAGGCGTCGAGCGCCCTCCACAGTGCGGGCCGGTCGTCGAACCAGCCGGCAACCGGCGCCAGTTCACCGGGTTCGGTGGGCAGCGACGGCACGTGTGGCCGCCACCGCTCGGCCCAGTCGGTGAGCTGCTCGCCGGCCCGCGCCACCGCGCCTCGCCGGAGTCCGAACCTGCCCGGACCATCGAGCACGACTCTTGCGGCCGCGCGTGCGGCGTCGCGTTCGCCGTCCCAGCGCGCAAGCAGGGTGTCGCGGACCCGGTCGGCGTGGGCGGTGACGGCCGCGCCGCTGGCTGCGGCGTGCTGCTTGGCCTGTTCGGCGGTGATCGCCCTCTGCTCACGGGCGGCCTGGAGGTTGGTCAGTTCGCCGGCGTGGGGAGCTTCGAGCGCGATGACCTCGCGCAGTGTGTCGCGCTGGGGCTCCCAATGGGCGAGTTGCTGAAGGCAGCGCTGCTCGACGGTCCACGCCGCGCGCAGCTCGGCGAGCACCTGCTCCAGCGGTCGGGATGGGGCGTAGCGGGCGGCTTCGGCGGCGGCGAGCTGGGCGGCGTGGGCGGGGCCGAGGTCGGCGCGGTCGCGGGCGAATACGGCGAGCCACTGCTGCCGCGCCTGATCGGCGTCGGCGGCGACGAGGTGGGCGGTGTTGCTTTCCCGGCCGCGGGTCATGCCGACGTAGGCCGAGGAGGCGCCGGTGTGCTCGCCGACCATCACGTGCGACGCCGTGACGGTGTCGCCCTGCACGCCGTACGCGGTGGTGGCGTAGGCGAGCTCGACGTGCTCGGTGACGTAGTCCGCGGGCAGTACCCGGATCCTTGGGCCGGCCGGGGTGACACCGCCGGACCCGTCACCGGGGTCGGTGCCGGTGGGGGTGACAGCGGGGGTGACGAGCAGCCCGCCGCGGCGGCCGACGGCGGTGACGACCCAGACGTCGCGGTTGGCGACGTCGAGGTGGCGGTCGTTGCGGCGGGTGGCGATCCGGTCCCCGGCGCCGATCCGCTCCCCGGCCCCGGTGATGACCACCGTCCGGTCATCGACCCGGCCGGCGGCGGCCAGCCGTTCGCGGATGGCGTTGTTGAGTTCGGCGGCCTGGTCGCGGGTGTCCACCACCACGGCCACCCGGCGGCCTGCGGCATACGAGGCGGCGGCGGCCGCCGCGATCGTGTCCTGCAGCGCGGCGGCGTCGGGGTGCAGCTGGATCTGGCCGCGGGCGAGCAGGGCGTCGAAGACGGCGCCGGGGTCCTCGCCGGTGCGCATGGCCAGCGTCAGCGCGGCGTAGCCGGTGTCGGGTGTGGTGTGGCCCTGCTCGTCGGTTTGGGTGAAGCGGTGCACGCCGTCGAGGGTCAGATGCGCCGCCGGGTCGACTGCGTCGGCGGCGAGGTCGAGGACGCCGCCGCGGCCGACCGCCGGCAGCTGGTGCCGGTCACCGAGCAGCGCCACCCGGACCTGGCACTCGTCGGCGACGGTGAGCAGGGCACGGGCGGTGTCCTGATCGAGCATCCCGGCCTCATCCACCAGCAGTAGATCGCCGGGCCGTAGCTGCGCTGCCTCGCTCGGCCCGGCGTAGACACCGCCGGTCACCGGGTCCATCTCGCCGACAGTGAGCCGGGCCCAACGCCCCTCGTCGTTCCAGCGCCAGCCGTGCCCGAAGGCCAGGGACGCCGCCGACCCGGCGGCCGTCCCCAGCTCGCCGGCGGCCACCTTGGCCGCCTTGCGCGTGGGGGTGACCACCACCAGCCGGCGGCCTTGGTTCTCGAGCAGGCCGCGGGTGGCGGCCAGCGTGGTGGTCTTGCCCGCCCCCGCGGCGCCCTCGACCACCACCAGCGGCCGGTCACCGGCCAGCGCGGCCACCGCCGCGGCCTGGCCGGCATCCAGCCGGCCGGCGGGGCCCGCGCGCTCGACCGGGAGTGCCAGGTCGGTGTCCGGTACGCCGTGCGTAGCGCGGGCGGCGAGCCGGGCGGTCAGGTCAGCCTCGACGTCCAGGACCGGCTGCGACGTCCAGGCCCGGATGTGCTCGGGCACCCCGTCGCGGTCCAGCAACGGCAGGCAGCGGTCCATGGCGCGGGCGGTGAGGTCCTCGGCCAGCTCGATCCGCACCCCGTCGTCGGCGACGACGCCTTCGGCGGCGATCAGCCGCTCGGCCTCACCGCGGATGTCGGCGGCGTTCCACGCCGACCGGCCGGCCGCGAGCCGGGCCAGCGCGCGCTGCACCAGCTCGTCTCGATCGAGCGCGCCGACCGGGGTGGGGGTCAGGGTGACCGGCTTACCCGGGTCGCGGTAGCCGAGGGCGGACAGGTCGGCCCGCCAGCGTTCCTCCAACCCGACCCCGGGCTGGGCAGTGACCTTATCCGGGCGCCCGTCCGCCCACGCCCGGGCGTCCCACACCCGGCGCAGCACCGGCCCAGGGTGCTCGCCGGGGTGCGCCGCGGTCCATTCCCGTTCATAGCGGTCCACATTCCGGGCGATCTGCGCGTGCCGGGCGCTGAACGGCCCCGTGTACTCGGCGAGCTCCCGTATTTCTCCCGTACCGTCCTTCCGGTACCCGCGCGCGGCGAAGGCGGCGTTCAACTCCGGGTCACACGCCATCGCCGCATGCCCGATCCCGTTGATTGCGCCCAGGAAATCGCGAACCCCGACGGTGTGCAGGCCCCGCCATTTGCCGGCTGCGAACACCCGGGACAGAAACTGGAGATGCAGGTGCCAGTGTGGGTCGTTCGCCCGGGAGGTGTAGTGCCGCACGGTGGCCGCCTCCAGCACCTCCAGCGGCACCTGCACCTGCCCGCCGCGCGGCCCGACCCGGGTGGTCGCGTGCTGCGACAGCCAGGTGATGATCTGGACGGCGGCGCGGTCCTGCGCCGCCTCGTACGCCCTCGCGATGTCCGGATGGAGCGCGGCGGCCAGCGACCACGTCTTCGGGCCGTTGACCACCACCTCGGCGAACCGAACGGCGTGCTCGTCGCTGCGCAGCTGCCCCCGCGGCTCACCCGTCTCCGGGTCACAGCCGGCCACCCACGTCTCGTAGCCGTCGCCGGTCAGCGCCGCCAACTCCCTCACCCGACCGTCGGTGGCGGTGAAGCGGCGGGCGAGGCCGGTGCCCTCGGTGAGGTAGTAGTCGTCCGCCCGGCCGCGGTCGGCCTCCACGTAGTGCCGGGCAGCCGCCGGCGCGCCGGCGTAGATCTTCATTCCACCGTGCATTCTCAACGCCACCCGACAATGACCAACAAGTCACCCCTAGAAACGCCGATGGGCCCCGCGAAGCGGGGCCCGAACTACCCCGAAGGTAGCATTCGTGCCGATTGTCTGGCGATTGTCTGGGAGGGCCTCCGATGCAACAGAGTTGGCCGGTCCCCGGTCGGTGCACAAGTGATCGCGTTCTGGATTGGCGTGGGGATTGGAAACTATTGAATGGTTGAGTCGCGGAAGAAGTTGAGCGAGCGCGGAGGCTGGCCGCTGCAGGGGAGGGGTCGGCGTCGATGCGGGACGGGTCAAGCGTCGGCGGGGCAGAAGAAGGTCGCGCTGAGGAAGTCGGTCGCCAGCAAGGGCATCGATCGCGCACACTGGCGACTGCTGAGGGCCAGCCGCGAATGGGCGGCGTGTCTCGCAGCACATGCGTGACGCCGGCTGGCCCTCCGCCTACCGTGCGCGTCGCACTGCATGGAGTAGATCAGCGGTAGATCGCCCGGCTTCGGACCGGGAGGGCGCAGGTTCGAGTCCTGCCTCCATGTCTGACGTCCCGTCCTGAAGTAGATCAGTGGTAGATCACCCGGCTGTATCCGGGAGGGCGCGAGTTCGATCCTCGCCTTCAGGTCCATCTCGCGAAGTTGAGGAACCCCATGCACGAGGAGCCCCGGGCCGAAGCTTCGCCGTACTACGCGCTGGGGCGGCTGGGGGACGCGCTCCACACGGCTGCCACGTCCGGGGACGCCGAGACGCGGTCGCGCGCCGCGGCGAAGGTCGACCGCTGGCGGGCGGTGCTCGACGGCATGGCGAGCGGCGAGCTGACGGTCGGCTCCCGCACGCCGGTGGCGGACACGCCGGCCTGGGTGACTCTCGAGGTGGTCACCGGTGGTTTCACGACCGGGCGGTACCTGGCCGAGCAGCCGCCGGACGAAGAGGAACGCGCCCGGTTGGCCGAACTGCCCCCGGGCCCCGGTTCGACGCCGCGCGAGCGGCTCAACCTCTGGTACCTCGGCGACGCCGGGCAGGCCGAGCTGCTGGCGGCGCTGACCGGTGAGCGTTACCGGATCGGGCTGCCCGAGCACGCGGCGCTGGCCGTCGTCGCTCTGCTCGTCGACCGAGGTCACGCCGAGGCGGCGCTCGACCTCGTCGCAGCCCTGCGGCCGTACCTTCACCGGCTGCGGTTCACTCCCCCGCTGACCGACCGTCCGGTGCCGACGGGGACTTCGGTCCACCTGGAGCCGGTCGGTGCGGTCGCCGCCACCCTGCGGGCAGCCACACCTCCGGCGCAGCTGATCGCCATGCGGGAGACGCTCACGCTGTGGCACCCGCTCTACGACGACCTCGTCGCCCTGTGGGCGGAGACGGTCGACGGCGAGCTACCGCACCTCGTCACCGGCGACGGTGCCGTCAGCGTCGAGGGCGGCTGGCCGGCCCGCCGCTTCCCGGACGGCTGGGCGGAGCGGCGCGCCGAGTGGCTGACCCGCTACGCGGCCACCGTGGACCAGGCGACCGCGTCCACCCGGCACCAGCACCCAAAGAGCAACTTCGCCCGGCTCCGGCGCACGCTGGAGTCGGCCGGTGATGACGGCGCCCGTCTGTCCGGCCGTGACGTGGGCTGGGTACGGCGGGCGCTGGCGAACACGGTCACCCGGCACGGCGCCCCGGGTAGCGAGGCTCGTGCCGCCCTGCGGGCCGTGCAGGCCGTCATTGCGGGCCGACCGACGCACGCCGCCCTGGCGCACGTCGTCGCCGGCCGGCTCGACCGCTTCCCCGCCGACGGCGGGCTCCCGGCCCTCGATCCGGTCGTCGGGGACGTCACGGACGCGGAGGCGCCGGCGATCGGTGACGGCGTGGCCGTGCCGGCCTCCGTCGTCCGGACAGTGAGCCGTGCCCTCGAGGCACCCGTGGAGGAGTTGATCGAGCGGGGGGTGATCGGATCCGGTGAGGTCCTCGCCAGGGTGCTGCCACAGGTCACCGCGCAGTACGTCTCCGCGAGCATCGACGACCCGGTGATCGCCGGGCTGTACGCCCGCACCTACACGGCGTTCCGGCGCCGACGCAGCCTGCTGCTCCTCAACCTCGAGCACCAGATGCGGTTCGAGGAACTGCCGTGGATCGCGGGACTGTCCGGCTTCCGCGCCCGGGGCCGCTCGACCCAGGCTACCCGGCAGGCGCTGCACCGAGCTGTCCTGCTGGCCCTCGACTCGTTTCCGGAGCGAATCCTCCCGAACCCGCTGGTGCGCGAGTTCGGCGCACTCTCCACCGCGGCGGACGTGCGCCTGGCGCTGGTCGAGGACGTGGCCGCGGACATCTTCATGGGGACCTTCACGACGAAGTGGCGGACCGCCGCGCGAGTGGCCAGCGAGGGCCTGCAGGGCTCGCTGTACGCCCGCTACTACGACCTGCCCAGCCCTGACTTCTGGTCCTCCGCGCCGGAGCCGAACGGCTGGGCGCGGAGACTGCAGCGGCGATGGGGCAAGGAGACGGCGACCGACTTCACCGCGCTGTGCAGGAGTCGCGCGGCCGAGGCTGGCCGGAGCGGGCACTCATGGAGTGTGGCGGCCAACGGCGCCGTGCTGGAGCAGAGCCAGATCCTCACCACCCACAACCTGGCCGTTCTGATCGTCGGCCTCGACCTGGAGCCCGCACTCCGCGAGCGAGCGCCGGACCTAGCCGAGCGGGTCCTCGCCTGGGTGCTCCAGACTCATGCTCACCTGCCGAGCCAGCACCACGCGGCACTCCAGGCCGTGAAGAACGTCTCCTACGCCTGGCGACAGGCGATCTACCTGCTCAGCTACTGCGACCACGAGTCGCAAGCAGCGAGCGTGAACCGTCTCCTCGACGCTACGGCCAGCGGCACAGCTCGCCAGCTGAAGCCCGTTGTGGACGGGCTGGCCCACGTGCACGCCGGCGGTCACTTCTCGTCTACCGGCGTGGCCAACGGTGGCACCGGACGCCGCCTGCTGGGCTGGTCGGTGGGAAGGCACTGGTTGCTCCAGTCGGCCGCTTCCCCCGTCTGACCTTGGCTGCTCCAAGCGCCGGAGAAACTCGCGTCTCGCCTCGACGGCCCGCCGGGAAACGTGTTCGACTCTGCGGCTTCGGTCGGTGACACTTCGGCGTGCTCGTCACCCTGTCCACCACGCACGTGCCGGCGACCGATCTCGGCTTCCTGCTGCACAAGAACCCTGCGCGGGCCCAGCAGGTCGAGGTCTCGACCGGCACGGCGCATGTGTTCTATCCGGAGGCGGACGAGCACCGGTGCACCGCGGCGCTGCTGCTGGAGGTCGACCCGATCGGCCTGGTGCGCACGGCTCGGGCCGGCGGGGATGACGGCGCGCTTGCTCAGTACGTCAACGACCGGCCGTACGCGGCGTCGAGCCTGCTGGCCGTCGCGCTCGGCAAGGCCTTCTCCAGCGCTCGCCGTGGGGTGAGCAAGGAGCGACCAGAGCTGGTCGACGTAGCTCTGCCCCTGGAGGTGCACATTCCCGCGTTGTCGTGCCGCGGTGGCGCCGAGATGGCGCACCGGTTCTTCGCGCCGCTGGGCTGGAGGGTCGACGCGACGGCGGTGCCGCTGGACGAGACCCTGCCGGACTGGGGTGAGTCCCGGTACGTCGACCTGCGGCTGACGGGGGAGCTCCGGCTCGCGGACGCACTCAACCACCTCTACGTCGCCCTGCCGGTGCTCGACGATGCGAAGCACTACTGGATCGGGACCGACGAGATCGAGAAGCTGCTGCGCGCCGGCAGCGGCTGGCTGGCCACCCACCCGGCACGTGACCTGATCACCCGCCGGTACCTGGGCCACCGGACCGCCCTGAGCCGCCGGGCCATCGAGCGGCTCGCCGAGGTCGACGACGCCGATCCCGAATCGCTGGACGACGCGATCGCGCCGCCGCTCGCCGCGGCCGGCGGCCCACAGACCGCAGACGGCGGGGAGGACTCGGCCGACCGACCGGTGCCCCTGGCGCTGCAGCGTCACGGGGCGGTGTTGGCCGCGCTGCGCTCGGCCGGCGCGCAGCGGGTCATCGACCTTGGCTGCGGAGCCGGTGCGCTGCTGCCCGCGCTCCTGGCCGAGACGGCGTTCACCGAGATCCTCGGCGTCGACGTCAGCGCCCGGGCGCTGGAGGTGGCCGCCCGGCGCCTGCGGTTCGACCGGCTCCCGGAGCGGCAGCGAGCGCGGATCAAGCTGCTGCAGAGCGGACTGACCTACACCGACGCCCGACTCCGGGGATACGACGCAGCGGTGCTGATGGAGGTCATCGAGCACCTCGACCTCGACCGCCTGCCGGCGCTCGAGCACGCCGTCTTCCGTGCCGCTGCCCCCACCACAGTCGTCGTCACCACGCCGAACTCCGAGTACAACGTCCGTTTCGAGGGTCTGCCGGCAGGCACGTTCCGGCACCGGGACCACCGGTTCGAGTGGACCCGTGCACAGTTCGCCGACTGGGCCGCCGCGGTCGGCGACCGGTACGGGTACACGGGGCGGCTGCTCGGCGTCGGTGACGACGACCCGGACGTCGGCACGCCCACGCAGATGGCCGTGTTCACCCGTGATGCGGCGACGGAGGTGGCGGCATGACCACGCCGACCGAGGAGCGCCCGGCCGGCGAGCCGCGCGCCGTCGTCGTTCCCGAGCTCGCTCTGGTCGTGCTGATCGGCGTGAGCGGCTCCGGTAAGAGCACCTTCGCCCGGCGGCACTTCCGCGGCACCCAGGTGCTCTCCAGCGACTTCTGCCGGGGCCTGGTGGCCGACGACGAGAACGACCAGTCGGCGACGCCGGAGGCGTTCGCCCTGCTGCACCACATCGCCGGAGTCCGGCTGCGCGCCGGCCGGCTGACGGTGATCGACGCCACCAACGTCAAGCGCGAGGACCGCGCCTCCCTCGTGGCGCTGGCGCGCGAGCACGACGTGCTGCCGGTGGCGATCGTCCTCGACGTGCCGGAGAGCGAGTGCCTGGCCCGCAACGCCGCCCGGCCGGACCGCGACATCGCCCCCGGAGTGATCCGGCGGCAGCGGTCGGACCTGCGGCGCGGGCTGCGCGGGCTGGGTCGCGAGGGCTTCCGCAAGGTGCACGTGCTGGACGGCACCGAGGAGATCGACCGCGCGGTCATCACCTACGAGAAGGCCTACAACGACCGCCGCGAGGACACCGGCCCGTTCGACGTCATCGGCGACGTGCACGGCTGCCGCGCCGAGCTCGAGGAGCTGCTCGGCGAGCTCGGCTACGAGCTGCGCCGCGACGAGCACGGCCGCCCGGTGGACGCCGAGCACCCGGCCGGTCGCCGGGCGGTCTTCGTCGGCGACCTCGTCGACCGCGGGCCGGACTCACCCGGCGTGCTGCGACTGGTCATGGGCATGGTCGCCGCCGGACACGCCCTGTGCGTGCCGGGCAACCACGAGAACAAGCTGGTGCGCGCCCTGCGCGGGCGCAACGTGCAGATCACCCACGGTCTGGAGCGCACGCTGGCCCAGCTCGAGACAGAGGACGACGACTTCCGCCGCCAGGTCGAGGACTTCTGCTACAGCCTGGTCAGCCACTACGTGCTCGACGGCGGAGCGCTGGTCGTCGCGCACGCCGGGCTCAAGGAGTCGCTGCAGGGCCGCGCCAGCGCCCGGGTGCGGGACTTCGCCCTCTACGGCGAGACGACCGGGGAGACCGACGAGTTCGGTCTGCCGGTGCGCTACCCGTGGGCGACCGAGTACCGCGGCCGCGCGATGGTGCTCTACGGGCACACCCCGGTCCCCACGCCGGAGTGGATCAACAACACCCTGTGCCTTGACACCGGCTGTGTCTTCGGTGGCCGGCTCACCGCGCTGCGCTACCCCGAGCGGGAGCTGGTCAGCGTCGCGGCCACGCAGACCTACTACGAGCCGGCCCGCCCGTTCCTGCCCGAGGGGGAGGCCGCTCCGCTGTCCGAGCCGCGGCGCCGGGACGACGTCCTCGACGTCGCCGACGTGCTCGGCAAGCGGGTCGTCGAGACCCGGCTCTCCGGCCGGGTGACCGTGCGCGAGGAGAACGCCGCGGCGGCGATCGAGGTGATGAGCCGCTTCGCGGTGGCGCCGGAGCAGCTGCTGTACCTGCCGCCGACGATGAGCCCGTCCGCCACCTCCAGCCGGCCAGGGCTGCTGGAGCACCCGGCCGAGGCGTTCGCCTACTTCCGCGGCGAGGGGGTGGCCGAGGTCGTCTGCCAGGAGAAGCACATGGGCTCCCGCGCGGTCGCGCTGGTCCGCCGAGATGGCAGCGGCGTGCTGCACACCCGCACCGGCCGCTCCTTCTTCGGCGCCGAGCTCACCGCCGCGTTCCTGGGCCGCCTCGGTACCGCGGCGGAGAAGGCCGGGCTGTTCGAGGAGCTCGACACCGACTGGCTGCTGCTCGACGCCGAGCTCCTGCCGTGGTCGGTCAAGGCCGGTGATCTGATCCGCAGCCAGTACGCCGCGGTCGGTGCTGCCGCGCGGACGGCCCTCCCCGCCGCCGTGGCAGCGCTGGAACAGGCGGCCGCGCGGGGTCTCGAGCTTGGGGAAGTCCTCGACCGTCAGCGGCGGCGCGTCGCAGATGCCGAGGCGTTCACACAGGTGTACCGGCGCTACTGCTGGCCCACCGACGGGCTGAGCGGCGTCGCCTTCGCGCCCTTCCAGCTGCTCGCCTCCGCCGGCGCGACATACTCCGACCGGCCGCACGCCTGGCACCTGGCCAACGCCGACCGCCTGGCCGAGGCAGACCCTGACCTGATCCGCGGCACCCGCTCACTCATCGTCGATGTGACCGACCCGACGAGCGAGGCCGCGGCGACCGCGTGGTGGGAGGAGATGACCGCGGCCGGCGGCGAGGGCATGGTCGTCAAGCCCGCGGCCAACCTGACCCGTGGGCGACGCGGTCTGGTGCAGCCCGGCCTGAAGGTCCGCGGACGCGAGTATCTGCGGCTGATCTACGGCCCGGACTACACCGAGCCGCAGCACCTCGAACGGCTGCGGGAACGGTCCCTCGGCCGCAAGCGCGGACTCGCCCTCCGCGAGTACGCGCTCGGACTGGAGGGCCTGGAGCGGCTCGCACGCGGCGAGCCGCTGTGGCGCGTGCATGAGTGCGTCTTCGCCGTCCTGGCCCTGGAGTCCGAGCCCGTCGACCCGCGGCTGTGACCTGGACGCCGGTGGCTCTGCCGACGGGACCCCGAACCGCGAGAGCCTCCGGCGCACGTTTGCAGCTGGTAGAGATCCTGTTTCGCCAGGCGGTCTGTGGGGAACGAGCGCGATCCACAGTTGGGGAAACCAGGGGGGAAAACTGGGGTGATTCCGCTGTAGAACCTGGTGCGGATTGCCGTAGATCGCCCTATGGTGGAGCTGTCACCCCCGGAGGAGGGACCTGTGCCCGTCACGAACAAGGAGAAGATCGCTCGTGCGCATGAGCAGTCGGTCTCGTTCAACATCGCCGACACAGCGCGGTTTCTGCAGGACGTTCTGGGTCAGCGCCTGACTGCGTACATCGCCAAGATCAAAGACCCGAGGACGGTGGGAACATGGGCCACCGGGCAGAACAAGCCCCGGCAGGACGCTGAAGACCGACTCCGGCACGCTCAGATGATCGTCCACCTGCTGCAGGGTGACGAGAGCGTGCACGTGGTGCGCGCCTGGTTCGTGGGCCTCAACCCGCAGCTCAATGACGAACCACCAGCGGATGCCATCCGGGAGGGGCGTTTCAAGGAGGCGCTCACCGCTGCCCGGGCGTTCATCGCAGGTGGCTGAGCCGGGGTCAGTGTTCGCCCCGCCCGATGGCATTTGGCGCGTCGGGCGGGGCGATACCCCGCACCTCCCTCGCCGACCAGCAGATGGCACGGTCGGTGATAACCGGTTCGACTCCCAGGACGGCACCTTCAACGTCCTCTACTTCGCCTCCACACTGGAGGGCTGCTTCGGCGAGACCCTCGCTCGGTTTCGCCCTGCGCCACATCTGCGCGCCCTACTGCAGGCGGACTGGCGGGATAACGGCTTCATGGAGGTTGGGGCGATCCCGGCCGACTGGCGTTTTCACCGAACCGCCGTACGCGTCGTCGAGGCGCGGGGGCCGTTGCCTTTCCTCGACCTGGACGCGGTCGACACACTCCAGTTTCTGCGCTACGAGCTCGCGCTCGGTCTCGGCTCGCTGGGCGTGCATGACCTGGACACCTCGGTCGTCAGGAGCGGCGACCGGCGCGTCACACGACTCATCTCCTCGTGGAGCTACAACGCCACCGACCCCGTGACCGACGAACCCCGCTACGCCGGGATCCGCTACGCATCCCGGCTGAACAGCCAGTGGGAATGCTGGGCCGTGTTCGACCGCGTTCCCCTGCTGCCCGTGGAGTTCATACCGATCACACCCGAGATGCCGAGCCTCCAGACAGTCGCGCGGCTGTTTGATCTGCGCGTCCACTGACTCCCGCGGACGCCAGCAGGTTCAATCCGCGGAAACGTCCGAGACGCCAGCGGATACCCGGCCTCGTGCTATTGCTGACACGTGGCTGTCGCTCTCGGGTTCTGACCAACACTGCGTCCGCTTCCCATAACCCGCTCGCCTCCGGCTGTGCCCGCCGGGGGAAGGGTGGGCCGCAGGCCCATCCCGGAGGGACGCGCAAGCGCCCTTCCGGCGGCCGGGCGCAGTCGGAGACACTCCCGCGGGGATGGGGGCGGGTGCCGCCTCCCGGAGCGGCGTCGACGCGGGCGGCGGCTCGCCCCGCAATCCGCACACAGTCCGCAGATGGTCCGCAAAACGGCGGAAACGGCCAACACCGTCCGTCGACGACCAAGGCGAAGGCCCTGGTCAGAACGGGTCTTCAGTCGCAGCCCACCGTGCCGAATCACCCCTCGGTCGATTTTGCAAGGCGTAGTTCTGGCGCTGGCTGGCCGGCATGACGGACACGTGGAGCACCGCCAGGTGCTATCCCCGGAACAGGTCGAGGCCGGTCCCAGGCTCCGCGGCGGTGATGGTGAACCGGCGGAACCTGTCCGCCGAAACGGAGGCGCCGGTCGGCCCGTCCTGCCGGGTGTATCGCACCGAGGCCGAGCCGGTTGGGCGTCAACGGTCGAGCAACTGCTCCCGGTCCCGCCGTGAGGCTGCCCGACCCCTGCCGGCCCAACGACGCCGGAAATCGGCGGCGGTACGGCTGCTGCCGCCGAACCTTCGTGCCCGCTGCGTGCCCGTAGTACGGGCACGCAGCGGGTGTTGTCGGTAACCAATGGCCTTAGCGAGTTCGGCCTTGACCTGCGAAAACGATTGATCGTCGTTGGTCTGAAGAGCCCCTGAAGCAAGCTTGAAAACCGCTAAGAGGTAACCCCTCTTCGTGGGTTCGAATCCCACGCCCTCCGCATCCTCCCAGGTGGCGGCCCTCACGGGAACGGTGGGGGCCGTCACGGCGTGCGACGGCGCTGTCCCCGCCGACTCGTCACCGGCACGTTGCGTTCTGCTCACGCGCGCGCCACCCCCTTGACAACTGGTTTGTAAGGACGGTTGCCTAACAAATGTGACGGCCGTCTCGGACACCCCGCAGCAGCAGCGCCGCGTGCTGCGCTCGACGTCCAAGGTGCTGCCCGAGCACGCCCGGGCGCACAACCGGGCGATGGTGCTGCAGCTGCTGTTCCACGCCGGCCCCCGCTCGCGCGCCGAGCTGGCCCGCGTCACCGGGCTCACCCGGGTCACCATCTCCGACCTGGTCGCCACGCTGCTGGCCGAGGGGCTGCTCACCGAGCTCGGCCAGCGGGTCGAGGGCAAGGTCGGCAAGCCCGGCACCCTGGTCGGCCTGCGCACCGACGCCTTCCAGGTGGTGGCGGTCGACCTCGCCGACGACGAGCGGATGCACGGCGCCGTCCTCGACCTCGCCGGCGGGGTGCTGTCCCGGCGCGAGGCCCCGGTCGGTGGCCGCACCGGCGAGGCCGCCGTCCAGGCGCTGACCGAGCTGTGCTCGGAGCTCGTCGCGGCCGCGACCTGCCCGGTGCTGGGCGTGGGCGTCGGCGCGCCCGGGGTCATCGACCCGGCCGGCCGGGTGCTGCAGGCCCCCAACCGCGGCTGGTACGACCTCCCGCTGGCGGCCCGGCTGCAGGCGGCCCTGGAGCTGCCGGTGCACGTGGCCAACGACGCCAACACCGCCGCCCTGGGCGAGTACACCTTCGGCGGGGCGTCGGGCAGCGGGCTGCTGGTGCTCACCGTCGGCGGTGGCGTGGGCGCGGGCATCGTGCTCGACGGCGCACTGGTGCAGGGGCACGAGCACGCCGCCGGCGAGCTGGGCCACGTCACCGCCGTCGACGAGCGCGACGACCACGACCACGCGCCGCTGGGCCGCCCGCAGCCCTGTGCCTGCGGGCGCCTGGGCTGCCTGGAGACCGTGCTGTCGGTGCCGGCCATGCGCCGCCGGGTCGCCGGGCTGTCGCCGGCCGCCGCCGACGCCGCCCTCGCCTCGGTCGGCCGGCGGCTCGGCATCGTGCTCGCCCCCGTGGTGAGCGCCCTGAACCTGTCCGAGGTGGTGCTCTGCGGACCCGTGGAGCTCTTGGACGGACCTCTGCGCGAGGCGGCCCTGGCCACCCTGCGCGAGCGCACCATCCCGGTCGTCAGCAGCCACGTCCAGCTGCGGACGACCTCGCTCGGCGAGCACGGGGCCCTGTCCGGGGCCGCCGTGCTCGTGCTGTCCGGTCAGCTCGGGGTCACGTGATCCGGGTGTTGGCGCACCCGCACGAGCCCCCGAGCCGACCTCATGCACGTCGGGAGAGCACGACCCCTGGAGCGGCGCTGTCCGGCGCCGTCCGCGCATCGGGAAGGAACCCCAACATGACGAGGGTACGCACGACCGGCCTGGCCACCCTGGCCGTCGGCCTGCTCGCGCTCACCGCCTGCGGCGGCGGCGACAGCGCCGAGGCCGACAGCGGCAGCGGCAGCGGTGAGCTCCGGCTCTGGTTGGCCGGCTCCGACACGCCGCAGGAGCTCCGCGACTACCTCGTGGAGACCTTCGAGGCCGACAACCCGGGCTCGAGCCTGGTCATCGAGGAACAGGACTGGAACGGCCTGGTGCCCCGGCTGCAGACCGCGCTGGCGTCGGAGGAGCAGACGCCGGACCTGGTCGAGATCGGCAACACCCAGAGCCCGACGTTCACCCACGCCGGGGCGTTCTCCGACATCAGCGACATGTACGAGGAGCTGGGCGGGGACGACCTGCTGCAGGGCTTCGTCGATGCGGGCACCGTCGACGACACCCTGTACGCGGTGCCGTACTACTCCGGCGCCCGGGCGGTGTTCTACGACAAGGAGGCCTTCGCGGCGGCCGGGGTCGAGGTGCCCACCACGCTGGCGGAGTTCAACGAGGTCGCGAAGACGCTGCACGCGGCCAACCCCAGCGGGCAGCCGGGCTGGTCGGGCTTCTGGCTCCCCGGGCAGGACTGGTACAACGGCGTCGCCTGGGTCAACGCCCACGGCGGCGAGCTCGCCGTCCAGGAGGGCGACCAGTGGGTCGGCGCGCTGTCCAGCCCGGAGTCCCAGAAGGGGCTGGCCGAGGTGCAGGAGCTGTTCACCACCGCCACCAGCGCACCCCGGGACGCGGACTCCGACGAGCCGTGGGTCGCGTTCAACAACGGTCAGGCGGCGATGTTCTCCGCCCCCACCTGGGCCCGCTGGAGCATCGACCTGCCCGAGTGCAACAAGGGCGTCGACCCCGCCGACGAGTCCGAGGCGGCGAAGGCGCTGCTGGCCGAGCAGGCGGCCTGCAACGAGGAGAAGACCGGCGTCTTCGCCCTGCCCGGCATGAGCGAGGGGGAGCCCGCGCCGGTGTTCGCCGGCGGCTCGAACATCGCCGTCCCGGCGAAGTCGGGCAACCAGGAACTGGCCCGTGACCTGCTGCGGATCATCTTCAGCGACGAGTACCAGACGATGCTCGCCGAGAACGGGCTGATCCCGGGCAACAGCGAGTTCGCCGACGTGCTCGGGGACGACGTCTACGCCCAGGCCACGCTGACCGCGGCGCTGGACGCGAAGCTGACCCCCGCCGCGGAGAAGTGGGCCGACGTCGAGGGGGCCCGCATCCTGGAGGACTTCTTCCAGCAGATCGCCGGCGGGGCCGACCCGGCCGACGCGGCGGCGGAGGCGGACCAGCTGATCACCGACACGCTCAACTGACGCACCTGGTCCCGTCGCCGGGGGCGCAGCCGCGCCACGGCCCGTCGTGTCCCTGACGGGTCGCGACCGCGCCCCCGGCCCGGGCCTGCCCGGACCCAGGAGCCCCGCCATGTCCGCGCCACCCCTCCCGTCCGCCGTCGCCGTCCCTCCCCGGTCCGCGCCGCCGCCGTCCGCCCCCGCACCCGACCCGGTCCGCCCGCGTCGCCGGCCGCTGCGCACCCGGCTGTGGCCCTACCTGCTGCTCGTCCCCGCACTCGTCCCGCTGGGCGTCGGCCTCGGCTGGCCGCTGGCCCGCCAGTTCGTCCGGTCGTTCCAGGAGTACGGCCTCGCCCAGCAGTTCGGCCGGCCGGCCGAGTGGGTCGGGCTGGACAACTACGTCACCCTGCTGTCCGACCCCTACGTGTGGGGCGTCATCGCCCGGTCGATCGCCTTCTGCCTGGTCAACGCCGCGCTGACGATGGCGGTCGGGATCGGCGTCGCCGTGCTGATGACCAAGGTCGGCCGGGCCGCCCGGATCACCCTCCAGGTCGGCATGCTGCTGGCCTGGGGCACCCCGGTGCTGGCCACGATGACGGTCTGGCAGTGGCTGTTCGACTCCCAGTACGGCGTCGTCAACTGGCTGCTCGCAGGGCCGCTGGGGATGGAGGGCCAGCGCGGCCACTCCTGGCTGATCGAGCCGCTGTCCTTCTACGGCGTGGCCACCGTGATCGTGGTCTGGATGAGCGTGCCGTTCGTCGTCTTCACCGTCTACGCCGGACTGCTCCAGGTGCCCGACGAGTGCATGGAGGCCGCCCAGCTGGACGGCGCCAGCAGCTGGCAGCGGCTCTGGCAGCTGGCCATCCCGATGATCAAGCCGGTGCTCTTCGTGGTGGCGCTGCTGCAGGTCATCTGGGACCTGCGGGTCTTCACCCAGATCCACGTCCTGCAGCGGGCGGGTGCGCCCACCCGGGAGACCCACCTGCTGGGCACCTACATCTACTCACTGGCCAAGGAGTTCTCGATGGCCGGCGCCATGGCCACGATCATGCTGGCGATCACCCTCGCCCTCACCGCCACCTACATCCGCCGGATGCTGCGCGAGGAGGAGGCGTGAGCACCGCCGTGACCCACCCGGCCGCGCAGCGGCGCAGCCCCCGGCGGGGCTCGGCCCGGCGCCGGCTGCTCGGCGCGCTGGCCGTCGTCCTGGCCCTGGTCTGGGTCTTCCCGGTCTACTGGATGATCAACAGCGCCTTCTTGCCGACGAACCGGCTGCAGGCCCCCGACCCGACGTTCCTCCCGTTCGGCGGGACGCTGTCGAACTTCCGCCGGGTGCTCACCGACCCGACGTTCCTCGACTCGCTGACCGTCTCCCTGGCCGTCACCGGGCTCACCCTGGCCGCGGCGATCCTCTTCGCCTTCGTCGCGGCGCTGGCGATCAGCCGGTTCCGCTTCCGCGGCCGGAAGTCGTTCATCGTCACCGTGCTGGTGGTGCAGATGATCCCGGCCGAGGGGCTGTTCATCTCCCAGTACCGGATGCTGGACAGCTGGCACCTGGTCAACTCGGTGATCGGCCTGTCGATCGTCTACGTCGCCGCCGTCCTGCCGTTCACGATCTGGATGCTGCGCGGCTTCGTCACCGGCGTCCCCATCGAGCTGGAGGAGGCCGCGATGATGGACGGCCTGTCCCGCACCGGCGCGTTCTTCCGGATCACCTTCCCGCTGCTGGCTCCCGGGCTGGTCGCCTCGGGCGTGTACGGGTTCCTGCAGGCGTGGAACGAGTACACCCTCGCCCTGGTCGTGATGACCGACCCGGCGCAGCGGACCCTGCCGCTGTGGCTGCAGGGGTTGGTGGAGGCCAACCGGGCCACCGACTGGGGCCTGGTGATGGCCGGGGCCGCGGTGATCACGGTGCCGGTGGTCGTCTTCTTCCTGTTCGTGCAGCGGCGGATGAGCTCGGGCCTGGTCGCCGGGGCGGTGAAGGGGTGAGCGTGCTCCTGCCGACGGCCGGGCGGTGCTCGGTCGGGCTGGACATCGGCGGCACCAAGGTGCTCGGCGTCCTGCTGGACGAGCAGGCCGCCGTGCGGGCGACCGTCCGCGGCTCGACCCGCCGGGGCACCGCGGGCGTGGTCGCCACGGCGGCCGAGGTGGTGCGGCAGCTGTGCGCGGGGGCCGCGATCAGCCCGGGGGACCTGGCCGGGGTCGGCGCCGGGGTGCCCGGGGTCGTCGACCCGCTCACCGGGGAGGTCTCGCACGCGGTGAACCTCGGCATCTTCGACGAGTCGGTACAGCTGGCCCCGCTGCTCGCCGCCGAGCTGCACGGAGTCCCGGTCACCGTGGAGAACGACCTGAACGTCGCCGCGGTCGGCGCCGCCCGGGTGCTCGGCCTGGACGGCGACCTCGCCTTCCTTGCCCTGGGCACCGGGGTGGCCGCCGGGCTGCTGCTCGGCGGCGGCCTGCGCCGGGGGCACCGGGGCGGCGCCGGGGAGATCGGCCACGTGCCGTACGACCCGGCCGGGCCGACGTGCCCCTGCGGGCAGCGGGGCTGCCTGGAGCTGTACGCCTCCGGCTCCGCGCTGGGGGCCGCCTGGCCCGGCCGCGGTGGGCGGCCGGCCGCCGTCGAGCTGTTCGAGGCCGCCGCGGCAGGCGACGCCGCGGCGGTCGAGGTGCGGGACGCCTTCGCCACCGCGGTCGCCTCGGCGGTGCGGCTGCTGGTGCTCACCTGCGACGTCGAGCACGTGGTGCTCGGCGGGGGAGTGGCCGAGGTCGGCGCGCCGCTGCTGGCTGCGGTCACCCACCAGCTGCACGCCCAGGCGGCGGGCTCGTCGTTCCTGCGCAGCCTGGAGATCGCCGACCGGGTGCAGCTGGTGCCCGCCGGGCTGCCGGTCGCCCCGATCGGGGCGGCGCTGGCCGTCCGCGCCGCCCCCCGGCTGCGCCGGGCCGCGCCCGCCTGACCACCCACCCCGCCCGGGCCGTGCCCGCCTGACCACCCACCCCGCCCGAGCCGTGCTCGTCACCCAGCCGCCCCACCGTGCGCGCCTCCCGCCCGCCCCACCGTGCCCGCCACCCACCCGCCCCACCGGACGGGACGACCGAGAGGAGAGCCCGTGTCCGAGCTGGACCAGCTGGTCAACGCCTGTCTCATGCCCGGCTTCGCCGGCCCGGCCGTGCCCGGCTGGGTGGAGGAGGCGCTGGCCGACGGCCTGGCCGGTGTCTGCCTGTACGGCCAGAACCTGCCCACCGACGGCACGCCGGCGACCGACCGGGTCCGGTCCATCGCCGGCGCGGTGCGGGCGGCGCGGCCCGACGCGCTCGTCGCGCTGGACGAGGAGGGCGGGGACGTCACCCGCCTGGAGTACGCGGTGGGCAGCAGCTGGCCGGGCAACGCCGCCCTCGGGGTGGTCGACGACCCGGCCGTGACGGCGGCGGTGGCCGCCGCCATCGGGGCGCAGTTGCGCGCGGTGGGGGTGGACGTCGACCTGGCCCCGTCGGTGGACGTCAACAGCGACGTCCGCAACCCGGTGATCGGCGTGCGCGCCTTCGGTGCCGACCCGGACGCCGTCGCGCGGCACGGCGCCGCGTTCGTCCGTGGGCTGCAGTCGACCGGGGTGGCGGCCGCGGCCAAGCACTTCCCCGGCCACGGGGCCACCAGCGTCGACTCCCACCTCGGGCTGCCGGTGATCGACGCCGACGAGGCCACCGCCCGCGCCCGGGAGCTGCCGCCCTTCGCCGCCGCCGTGCAGGCCGGCGTGGAGCTGGTGATGACCGCGCACGTGGTCGTCCCGGCCCTCGACGACCAGCCGGCCACGCTGAGCCGGCGGCTGCTGACCGACCTGCTGCGTGGCGAGCTGGGGTTCACCGGGGTGGTGGTCACCGACGCGCTGGACATGGCCGGGGTGCGGGCCGGGCACGGGATCGCCGGCGCCGCCGTCCTGGCGCTGCGCGCCGGGGCCGACCTGCTGCTGCTCGGCGCCGAGGACGGCGCGGAGCACTGCGCGGCGGTCCGCCGGGCGGTCGGGGACGCCGTCCGCGACGGGGTGCTGAGCGAGGCGCGGCTGCGGGAGGCCGCCGGCCGGGTGACCGCGCTGCGGGACCGGCTGGCCGCGCACGCCGGAGCGGTGCCGCCGGCGCCCGACCTCACGCTGGGCCGGACCACGGCCCGCGCCGCGCTCACCGTCCGGGGCGTCACCCCGCTGCCCGGGCCGGCCACCGTGGCGGAGCTGCGGGCCGGCACGAACCTCGCCGTGGGCGACGCGAAGTGGAGCCTGGCCGAGCCGCTGGACCGGCACGGCCTGCTCGCCGGGCTGTGCACGGTGACCGAGGGCGGTTCCTCCGTCGCCGAGGTGGTCGCCCAGGCGGCCGGGACGCCGCTCGTGGTCGCCGTCCGGGACGCCCACCGCAGCCCGTGGCAGCGCGACTGGCTGCGCGAGCTGACCGCCCGGCGCCCCGACGCCGTGCTGGTGGCGCTGGGCGTGCCGGCCGACCTGGAGCTGGTCGGCGGGCCGGCGGTCGCCGGCCACGGGGCGGCGCGGGTGGTCACCGAGGTCGTCGCCGACCTGCTGAGCGGCCACTGAGCCACCTCACCCGCCCGAGGGGGACCGAGGTCGGTCGTGCACAGTCGATCTCGGTCCGCGCCGATCATCAGGGGGTGCAGACACCAGCGGCCATGCGGGCCCGCGACCCCCGGGGAGCCGCCCGGACCGCGGTCCTGGTGCTGCTGGTCTGCGCCGCGGTCATGCTGGTGTTCTCGCTGTTCGGCCCGAACTCGGTCACCCGGGCGGGGATGGTCGCCTCCTGGGTGACCGCCGCAGTCCTCGTCGCGCTGGCGGCGGTCTACCGGTCCGTTCCTCCCGAGCGGATCGACGCCCGGGGCGGGTACGTGCTCATCGCGCTGATCGGTGCCGGGCTGTGCTGCGGGATGAACTGGATCACCGAGGACCCCTCGGCCGGTGGGCAGGCCTTCCTGGCGTTCCCGGTGCTGTGGGCCGGGGTCAACCTGCGGCGGGGCGCGGTCGCCCTGGTCGCCACGGCGGCGATCGCCGGCGACGCGGTGGTGCTCTTCCACCTGCAGCCGATCGGCCACGCGGTCAGCGACCTCAGCTTCTTCGGCGCCGTGCTCGTGGTGATGGCGATGATGCTGGTCCGGGCCGCCGAGACCACCGACCGGCTGGTCGCGTTGCTCCAGCAGCAGGCCACCGTCGACTCCCTCACCGGCCTGGTCAACCGCCGGGTGCTCGACGAGGCCCTCGGCTCCGCGCTGGGTGCGCCGCTCACCCCGCGGGGCACCTCGCTGGTGCTGGTCGACGTCGACTCGTTCAAGACCATCAACGACCGGTACGGGCACCCGGTCGGGGACGACGCCCTGGTGCACGTCGCCGACGTGCTGCGCACCGTCGTCCGCGCCGGGGACGCCGTGCTGAGCCGGATGGGCGGTGACGAGCTGGCCGTCCTGCTGCCCGACTGCCCCGCTGACGTGGCCCTCCGCCGCGCCTCGGAGGTGCTCGACGCCGTCCGGGCCGCGCCGCTGCTGCTGGCCGACGGCACCCTGCTGGCGGTCTCGGTGAGCCTGGGCGTGGCGCACGCCCCGTCGCACGCCACCGGGCTGGAGGAGCTGTACGCCGCCGCCGACGCGGCGCTCTACGCGGCCAAGCGCGCCGGTCGCGGCCGGGTCGAGGTCGCCGTCAACTGAGCCGGCGCACGGTGGCGGCCAGGGTGCGGGCGGTGAGCCGCCCGTCGGCCAGCCCCAGGGCGACGACGTCGTCGAACACCCGCTGGTCGTCCCGCGCCGCGCGCACCGCGGCGTCCATCAGCACCGGTGCCCGGCTCAGCTGGGAGGCCAGCGACGAACCGCGCAGGTGCCCGCCGAGCCGGCGGCGCAGCAGCTGCCGGTGCACCTGCCCGGCCCGCGCCCCGGCGCCGGCCGCGGCACCGGCCAGCGCGCCGGACAGCACGGCGTAGAAGATCCCCTCGCCGGTGAGCGGGTTGATCAGCGACTGCGCGTCCCCGGCCAGCAGCACCCGGCCGCCGGGGAGCGCCGGCCGGCCGGTCGACAGCGGCAGCCGGTGCGCCCGCAGCCCCTCGGGCTGCACACCCGGCAGCAGCCGGTGCAGGCCGGCGACCAGGTCCGCCCGGGTCACCCCGCCCGCGACGAGCTCGCCGTAGCCCACGTTGGCCCGGCCGTCGCCGAGCGGGAACGACCAGGCGTAGGCCGGCCAGCGCCGGTCGGTGGTGGTCACCACCTGCACGCCGTCGGCGCCGGGCAGCACCGGCGCGTACCCGCGGATCGCCACCGCCAGCCGGTCCGGCCGGTTGACCGGCACGCCCAGCGCCCGGCGGACCACCGACTCCGCGCCGTCCGCACCCACCAGGACGCCGGCCCGGACGGCGCCGTCCACCTCCACGTGCCCCGGGTGCACGGTGACCGACCGGACGGTGTGCCGGCGGAACCGGACGCCGGTGCCCAGCACCTGGGCCAGCAGCCGGCCGTCGAGCACCGCGCGCGGGACGACGACCGAGGGCCGGGCGGTCGCCCGCTCGACCGTGGTGCCGCGGGGGCCGCGCAGCCGCAGCCTCGGGACGACGGGGTACCCGTGGGTCAGCGCGGCGACGTCCAGGCCGAGGCCGGCGAGCACGTCGAGGGCCTCGGGGGCGATGCCGTCACCGCAGACCTTGTCGCGGGGGAAGTCGGCGCGGTCGAGCACCAGCACGTCGGCGTCCGGGTGGGCCCGGCGGACGGCGGCGGCGCAGGCCGCGCCCGCGGGCCCACCCCCCACCACGACGACGTCGGCGTGCTCCACCGGTCAGGTGTTCTCGGCCGGGTCGGGGGTGCCCGTCTGGTCGCAGCTCTCGTCGTGGCTGTTGTTGTTGCCGCCGTCGCAGTCGGTCTCGCCCCGCTGCAGATCGGTGTTCTCGCCGGCGCAGCCGGTGAGGGCGGTGCTCCCGGCGATCACCAGCGCCACGAGGGTCCTCTTCAGTCGCATGCCCCGACCGGTGCCCACGGGTCGGGGCCGTCAACCTCAGGTCGCCGGGGGCGTCCACTTCCGTGCCGGGTGCCGGTAGCCCTCGACGAAGGCCAGCAGCTCCGCGGCGTCGTGCACCACGCCGAGGGCCTCGAGCCGGTTGGCGGCCAGGTACCCGTCGTCGACCATCCGGCGCAGCTGCTGCAGCAACGGCTGCCAGAACCCGTCGACGTCCAGGAGGGCGGTCGGCTTGGCGTGCAGCCCGAGCATCCCCCAGGTCCAGGCCTCGAACAGCTCCTCGAGGGTGCCGGCGGCGCCGGGGAGGGCGACGAAGGCGTCGGACAGGTCGGCCATCACCGCCTTGCGCTCGTGCATCGTCTGCACGACCTCCAGCCGGGGCAGACCGGGGTGGGCGACCTCGTCGTCCACGAGGTGCTGGGGGATCACCCCGACGACCTCACCGCCGGCGGCCAGCGCCGCGTCGGCCACCACGCCCATCAGGCCCACGTTCCCCCCGCCGTAGACGATGCCCACCCCGGCCCGGGCCAGGGCGGTGGCGAAGTCGGCGGCAGCCTGCTGGTGGGACGGTGGCCCGGCGTGGGACCCGGTGAAGACGGCGATGCGCACGCACCGCACGGTATGCGCACCGCCGTCCGGCCCCGTCCAGAGGCTCGCCCCGAGCCTGCGAGGGGCGAGGGGGACGGGGTCCTTCCTCAGGCGTAGGTGCGGAACACCAGCTCGGCGATGCAGACCGGCTTCTCGCCGCCCTCCCGCTCGATGACCGCGCCGATGGTCAGCTGCAGCCCGCCGGCGATCTCGGTGACGTCGTTGAGCGTCGCGGTCAGCCGGATCCGGGAGCCGGCCGGCACCGGGGCGGGGAAGCGGACCTTGTTCAGGCCGTAGTTCACGCCCATCTTCGCGTCGCTGACGCTGAGCACCTGGGAGTACATCGGCACGACGAGCGAGAGCGTGAGGTACCCGTGCCCGATCGGGCCGCCGAAGGGGCTCTCGGCCTTCGCCCGCTCGACGTCCACGTGGATCCACTGGTGGTCGCCGGTCGCGTCGGCGAAGGTGTTCACCCGCTCCTGGGTGACCTCGAACCAGTCGCTGGTGCCCAGCTCCTGGCCCTTGAGCGAGGGCAGCTCGGCGATGGTGGTCGTGGTCCGCGTCGATGCGGTCATCGGTTCTCCTCGGGGTACGGGGTCCGGCGCCGCGATCCTGCCATCGGTGTCGCCCGTCCGGGCGGCGGGCCGACGCTCGCGGGACCGCACGACGCTGTTGCGAGTCGTTCGCACGAGCAACTGTTGTTGGCCCGATGCTCGTCTTCACGTCACCCGTTCGTGGCGACCCCAACGGAGAGTCGCTGCCGACAGATGCAGGACCGACGATGCGGGAGCGCCTCGAATGAGCCACGACCACGAGCACGGCCACCACCACCACGGCGACCACGACCACCACCACCACGCGACCACCGGGGTCGAGGGCACCTGGGCCGACCCGCAGGCCGACGACCCGTTGTCGGTCTCGCGCCGGGGCTTCCTGGCCACCGCGGCCGCCGTCGCCGGTGCCGCTGCCGGTGCTGCCTCTGTCGCGGGCGGTCTGGGCCAGGGTGTCGCCGCCGCGGCCGAGGCCGGGACGACCACCAACGCGTGGACCGGCCGCACCCGGTACTACGCCGGCGACCACCACATCCACACCAAGTACTCGCCGGACGCGCAGTACGACGTCTCGACCCAGGTCATCAAGGGCCGGCAGTTCGGTCTGGACTGGATGGTCATCACCGACCACGGTGGCGTCGCCCACCAGAAGCTCTCGATCGACAAGATCACCCCGGAGATCGAGCAGGTCCGCCGCCAGTACGCGGGCACGATGATCTACCAGGGCCTGGAGTGGAACATCCCCAGCGCCGAGCACGCCACGGTCATGCTGCCCCCGGGCCCGGCGACCGTCGACATCCTCAAGGCCTTCGAGGCCGGCTACGACGGCAGCGTGCTGTCGGCCAACGGCGTCCGGGGCGACATGGAGCCCTACGCCATCGAGGCGCTGAAGTACCTGGACAACCAGGTGCGCAACCGCCGCGTCGAGATGGCGCTGATGTTCGCCAACCACCCCAGCCGCCAGGGCATCGACAGCCCGCACGAGATCCGCAACTGGCGTGACGCGGCCCCGCAGGTCGCCGTCGGCATGGAGGGCGCCCCCGGTCACCAGGCCGCCGGCATCCCCACCTCGCAGGGTGGCCCGGGCAGCGCCCGCGGCTACTACGACAACGCCGGCACCCGGGCCGACCGGTTCGTGCCGTACCCGCCGGAGTCCTACCGCACCTTCGGTGGCTTCGACTGGATGACCGCGACCGTCGGCGGGCTCTGGGACTCGCTGCTGGCCGAGGGGAAGCCGTGGTGGGTCACCGCCACCTCCGACTCGCACCGGGTCTTCCGCGACACCCGCGTCCAGGGGCCGCTGGACTTCAACACCTACGGGACGCGGGGCGACGCGGTCGACACCGGCCGGCCGATCACCGCCTACGGCGACTTCTGGCCCGGCGAGTACAGCAGCACCCTGGTGGGGTCGGACTCCCGCTCCTACGTCGGCATCATGCAGGGCCTGCAGGCCGGCAAGGTCGTCGCCGTGCACGGCCGGATCATCGAGGGCCTGGACGTGCGGGTCCGCTCGGCTGCCCACGGTGACGCGCAGGGCGCGACGCTCGGCGGCCGCACCTGGGTCCGCCGCGGCGGCGACGTCACGGTGACCATCACGGTCAAGGTGGCCGGTGGCGCCAACGCCAACGGCGACGTGCCGAAGCTGGCCAAGGTCGACCTGATCAGCGGTGCCGTCACCGGTGCCGCGGCCGACCGCGACGTCTTCGTCGCCCCGGAGACCTCGGTGGTCAAGACCTTCGAGGTGGGCCGCGGCCGGGCGCAGTGGACCTTCGAGCACACCTTCACGAACGTGGAGCGCTCGTTCTACGTGCGTCTGCGCGGCAGCGACGGCAACCAGCTCGACAGCAACGGCAACCCGCTGATGGACGTCGTCGGGGACGCGAACCCGTGGGAGGACCTCTGGTTCTACGCCAACCCGGTGTTCGTCGACGCGATCTGATGACGGCAGCGCTGACCGCGCTCTGGTGGGGTGTGGCGCCGGCGGCCGACGAGGTCCCCGACGCCCACCTGCTGGCCGCGGTCGACGAGGCGCTGGCCGGCTCGGGCGCCGGGGCGGAGCTGGTCTGCACCCACGTGGACCGCTCCGGCCCGGCGCCCCGGGCCGGGGTCTCGCTGCGGCTGACCGGGGAACCGGCCGACCCGGCGGCGACCAGATCGGCCCTGGCCCGGACGCTGGGCGGCCCGGTGGTCACCGGTGACACCGGCGAGGACGCCGACGACGACAGCACCGCCCCGGCGCGGGCCGCGCTGGACGAGGCCGGTGCCGGCACCGCCGGCCGGGCGGTCCGGTTCCCGGGCTCGGGCGGGGTCACCGGCCGGATCTCGGTGGCCGACCTGATCGCCGGCACCGCGATCGAGCAGGTCAGCGGCATCGGCGTGACGCCGGGCGACGCCGACGTGGTCGAGACCGGCCCGAACGGCTTCCTGCGGCCGACCTTCTCCGGCGGGCGGCTCACGCTGCTCGTCGAGCGGGCAGCCGGGGGAGTGCTGCAGCCGTTCGAGATCGAGGACCCGCACGTCTGCTGCGAGGGCGGGCACTGACCGACCCTGCTGGGGTGGAGACGCGCCGTCTCCACCCCAGCAGGCCGTCACAGCGCCGGGGTGGCGAAGCCGATCTCCTTGGCGGCGATGCACGCCGGGAAGGTCTCGAACACCCGGGCCCGTTCGGGCGCGTCGTTGTACACGGCCTCCACCCGGCGGAACTCCTCCTGGTCGCCGTCGTGCGCGACCGCCCAGGTGAACGTCTCGTGCTCGTCGTCGACGAGGGCGAACAGCAGCCGGAAGCCGTACTGCTCCCGCACCGGCACCAACGTCGGGAACCAGGCCAGGAAGTCGGCCATCCGGCCCGGCTCCATCACGTAGCGGCGGAGCTGCACCGTCTCCACGCCCGCCCCCTGCACGGTGTCCTCGCTCGGCATCGGTGCCTCAGGCCGGCGGGGCGTAGAACTGCAGGTCGTTGCCCTCGGAGTCCTTGAACGGCGCGATCCGGCCCCACGGGTGGTCGCTGATGCCGCCGGTGAACTCCACCCCCTTGTCCCGCAGCGACGCCACCTCGGCGTCGAGGTCCCCGTCGGGCTGGAAGGTCAGCACGGCGCCACCGTCGGCGCGCTTGGCGCTCTCCCGCGCGTTGAGCCCGATCATCAGGCCGTTGGCCTCGAACTCGCTCCAGTCCTCGGTGGTCTTCTGCTCGCGCAGGCCCAGGGTGTCCCGGTAGAACGCCCGTGCCCGGTCCATGTCCTCCACCGGCACCCACACACTCGCCACGCCACTCGCCACGTCAGCCACTCCTCGCTCGTCCGGATCGGTCCGCCCGACCGGTGCCCCGGGTGGCGGCGGGTCAACCCCACGGCAGACTGGGGCCGTGCGCTCCCCGACCGACGGCTGGACCACCTGCGCACTGGGCCACCGGCACTGGGGGCTCGCCGGGGCGGCCGGGCTGCTGCTGCACCGGCCGGGCGGCACCGGCCCGGAGGTGCTGCTGCAGCTGCGCGTCGAGTGGTCGCACCACGGCGGCACCTGGGGCACCCCCGGGGGCGCGCTGCACCCGCAGGAGTCCCCGTCCGACGGTGCGTTGCGGGAGGCGGGGGAGGAGCTGGGGCTGCGCCGCGCCGACGTCGTCCTGGGGCGGGAGTCGGTCGACGACCACGGCGGCTGGCGTTACACCACCGTGCTGGCCACGCCGGCCCGCGCGCTGGACCCGGCGGAGCTGGCGCTGAACGAGGAGAGCCTGGGCGTGGGCTGGTTCGGCCTGGACGCCCTGCCCGAGCTGCACCCGGGCTTCGCGGCGTCCCTGCCGGTGCTGCGTCCGCTGCTCACCTGAAGTCCGGGGTGCCTCCGGCCGACGATGTCGGGGTGACCGCTGCCGATCCGCGCACCACCCTCGCCCGGGCCTGGTGGGGCCTGCTGGCCCTCGTCGTGGGCGCGGCAGTGCTCACCGACCTGGTGCGCACCGTCGACGGCGCCGGTTCGGCGACCCCGGTGATCCGCTACCTGAGCTACTTCACCATCCAGAGCAACCTGCTCGTGGTCGCCGCGGCCGCCACCCTGGCCCGCGACCCCCACCAGGACGGCCGCGGCTGGCGGGTGCTCCGGCTGGACGCGCTGCTGGGCATCACCGTCACCGGGCTGGTGTACACCGTGGTGCTGGCGCCGACCATCCACCTGCAGGGGCTGTCGTGGTGGACCAACGTGGCGATGCACTACGTCTCACCCGTGGCCACCCTGCTCGGCTGGCTGCTGCTGGGCCCGCGGCCGCGGATCACCGGGGCCACCGTGCTGGCCGCGCTGGTCTGGCCGCTGGCCTACGCCGGCTACACGCTGGCGCATGGTGCGGTCACCGGCTGGTACCCCTACCCCTTCCTGGACGTCGGCGTCCTCGGGCTCGACGTCGCGCTGGGGAACCTGGGGTTCGTCGTCCTGCTGGCACTGGTGTTCCTGGTGCTCTTCCGGGCCCTGGACCGCGCGCTGCCCGCCACCGACCGCCGCGCCGAGGTGCTCAGCGCGGGCTGACCTCGACCGTGGCCAGCCGGTGGTCGCCGATCGCCAGCGGGCGCACCCGGGGCCGTTTCGCTGCCAGCCCGGCCGGGCCGATCAGGTGGTCGAACTGCACCCGCGGTGCGCCGGCCGGGTAGCTGTGCTCGGCGACCAGCCGCCGGCCGCCGAACACCGCGGCGGGCACCGGGCCGATCAGGTTCAGGTCACCGGCGAGCAGCACCGGGCCGGGGAGCGTGGCGCACCACCGCCGCAGCCGCACCAGCTGGCGGAGCGCGGTGTGCGGCGCGAACGACAGGTGCGTGCTCACGACGGTGCACCCGTCGAGCTCGGCGGCGACCGCCAGCCGCGGCTCGTCGGGGAACCACCACCAGCGGACCCGGCCGGTGCGCGGGTCGGGGGCCTGCAGCGGCAGCCGGGCCCGCCCCGCACCGAGGGAGAGCACCGACCAGCGGCGCACCGGCAGCCGGCTGACCAGCGCGATCCCGTAGTGCGGGCCGTCGACCGGCTCGCCCGGCCCGCGCAGCACCGGCGGGTCCACCGGCGTCCAGCTGCGGAACGGGGACGGGGTGCCGGCGACCGCGGCGGCGTGCCGCCAGTCGGGAGCGCCCAGCGCGGCGGCGACCTCGGCGGCCTGGTCGACCCCGTGCGAGCGGGGCTGACCGGCGTCCACCTCCTGGACGGCGAGCACGTCGACGTCCACGTCGCCCAGCGCGGCCCGCAGGGTGGCGGCGTCGACGGAGCGGCCGCCGGCGTCCCGGCCGGAGGCGAGGTTGAACGTCCCGACCCGCACCGCGTCGACACTGCCCGCCGGCCGCCGGGACGGCCACTCCGGCAGCCCGCCGGGAGGGTGGGGTGGCGGACGCTGGTGCTCTGCTGCCCACCAGGCAGCAGAGCACCAGCGTCGCGCACCCCTGGTCGGCGGCGGGGTGACCGGGCCCCGCACCGGGAGAGCGGGCCCCCCGGGCGGCGGCTAGGTTCGGCTGCGTGAGTGCACGCGCCGACGTCTCGGAGATCTTCGACCCCACCGCCTGGCAGGAGGTCGAGGGCTTCGCGGGCCTCACCGACGTCACCTACCACCGGGCGGTGGACGCCGGCGTCGTCCGGATCGCCCTCGACCGGCCCGAGGTGCGCAACGCCTTCCGACCCGAGACGGTCGACCAGCTGCTGGCCGTGTTCGAGCACGCCCGGCTGTCCACCGACGTGGGCTGCGTGCTGCTCACCGGCAACGGCCCCAGCGAGAAGGACGGCGGCTGGGCGTTCTGCTCCGGCGGCGACCAGCGGGTGCGCGGGAAGTACGGCTACGAGGCCGGCGACGGCGCGAACGGGCGGCTGCACATCCTGGAGGTGCAGCGGCTGATCCGGTTCATGCCCAAGGTCGTCGTCTGTGTCGTCCCGGGCTGGGCGGCCGGTGGTGGGCACAGCCTGCACGTGGTCGCCGACCTCACGCTCGCCAGCGCCGAGCACGCCCGCTTCAAGCAGACCGACGCCGACGTGGGCAGCTTCGACGGCGGTTTCGGCTCGGCGTACCTCGCCCGCCAGGTGGGGCAGAAGTTCGCCCGCGAGGTCTTCTTCCTCGGCGAGGAGTACTCCGCCGAGGAGGCGCACCGCATGGGCATGGTCAACCGGGTGGTGCCGCACGCCGAGCTGGAGGCCACCGCCCTGGACTGGGGGCGGCGGATCGTGGCCAAGAGCCCCACCGCCCAGCGGATGCTCAAGTACTCGTTCAACCTGATCGACGACGGCCTGGTCGGTCAGCAGCTGTTCGCCGGGGAGACGACCCGGCTGGCCTACATGGCCGAGGAGGCGGTGGAGGGGCGCGACTCCTTCCTGGAGAAGCGCCCCGCGGACTTCTCCCGCTTCCCCTGGCACGTCTGACGGAGGAGGAGACGGATGATCGTCGAGGTGATCGGTGGCGCCGACGAGGCGCCGGAGGTGCGGGTGGCCGACGTGGACGACCTGACCCGGCTGCACCTGGCCGTGGGGGCGATGACCGACGAGGACGTCGACCGTGCCCTGCGTGCCGCGGGGATGGGACGCCTCGGCGACGCGGACACCGGCTTCCTGGACGTCGCCGCGCTGCGCGCCGCCGCGCAGCCACAGGCGACCGCCGCCGACTGGGCCGAGCGCTTCGACGGCATGGTGGCCCGGGCCGGGGAGAAGGGCTGGACCGGCGACGACGGCGCCAGCCTGCAGGTGCACGTCGAGCCCGCCGCCTCCGCCTGAGCAGCGCCTGGGCCTTGCCCGGCGCCTGTGACTTGCATGTGCACGCGCGCGGTTGTTGTGGTCACTCCACTTTCTTGGGCACGATTGCACGGTGACGACCACCGAGCTCCCCCAGCGCCCCGCCGGCGCTCGCCCTCCGGGGCGCCCCCTGTCCTCGGAACTGTCCGAGCAACTGGTGTCCGTGGCCGTGGACATCCTCGCCGACGAGGGGTGGGGTCGGCTCAACAGCGACCGGGTCGCCGCTCGGGCGCGGGCGGGCAAGGCCGGCATCTACCGGCGCTGGCCCACGATGGCCGCGCTCGCCCGGCACGCGCTGAGCACCGCGCCGCTGGTCGAGGTGCCGGCCGACGGCGGCTCGCTGCGCGCTGACCTCTGCGGCCTGCTGGTCCGCTGGACGCGCCCGCTGGACCGCGCCGAGCGGGCCGCGGCCAGCCTGGTCGGGGCGGCCCGGCACGACGACGAGCTGCGGGCCGGGCTGGAGGACGCCCTGGTGCGCCCGCTGGCCGCTGCGGTGCGCGAGCTCGCCGCCCGGGAGGCCGCCCGCGGCCACGAGCTGTCGCACGAGCGGGTCGCGCTGCTCGGGTCGGTGCTGCAGGCCCTGTGGTGGCAGCGGTACACCGCCTTCGGCGCGGCCCCGATGAGCACGCCGCAGGTGGAGCAGCTGGTCGCCGACGTCCTGCTGCCGCTGGCCGAGCCGGACGCGGCCGCCGGTCGCTGACCGGCCCACCCGGCCACGTCCGGGGGCTGACGGCGGGTCAGTCGACCGGCACGTCGAGCCGGTGGGCCAGCTCCCGGACGCCGTCCTCCAGCGCGGTGAGCGCGTCGGCGGGGGTCACCGGACGGCGCAGCTCCGCCGGGGCGCCGTCCAGCACCCGCCGGCGGTGGTCGAGCACCAGCACCCGACCGGTGATCAGGAACAGGTCGGCGGCCAGCCGGCTGACCACCTGGACGGCGGGGGAGGGGGCCGGGTCGCCGGGGGCGATGGCGGCGACCAGCGTGCCGGCGACCAGCTCGCCGGCCTGCTCGACCAGCGTCCGCTCCCGGGCCTGCAGGCTGGTCGAGGAGGCCAGCGCCTCCAGGTAGCTGCGGTTCTCCGGGCGGGCCTCCTGCTCCAGCAGGGCGGACAGGTCGGCCTCGAGGTAGTGGCACAGCGCACGGAGCGGGCCCGTGCCCGCCGGCCGGGCGGCCACGGCGGCGGCGACCCCCTCGACCCAGGGGGTTCGGCCGTCGAAGAACAGCGCCTCCTTGGTCTCGAAGTGGTTGAACACCGTCTGCACCGCGACGTCGGCGGCGGCGGCGACGTCGGCGATGGTGACCGCGTCGAACCCGCGTTCGGCGAACAGCCGCTGTGCGGTCTCTCGTACCTCGGCCCGGGTCTGCGCCTTGCGGCGCTCCCGTCGGCCCCCCGTGGCCTCACTCACACCGGCAACCCTAGGACCCCGGGGGTTCGCCGCAGTGCATGTCAGCTGGTCAGCGCGCCATCGGCGGCGGCGCGCAGCTCCTGGTGGGCGGGCGCCCAGTCCTGCCAGACCGCCTCGGCCCAGGCGCGCACCAGCGCCGGCAGGTCGACCACGTCGAGGTCGGCGGCCAGGTCGGCCACGGTCGTCGTCCAGCGCGCCGGCGGGGTGAGCGACCGCGGCGCGGCCCCGTCCACCCGGCCGTCGGGCACCCCGGTCCGCCGTGCGTCCGGCGCCCCCTCCAGCTCCGGGCACAGCCGCACCGGCGCCGTGGCCGGGGCGCCGGCGGGCACGTGCTGGGCGTCGTAGGTGTCGGTGGCCAGCTGCAGCAGCGCCGCGGAACGCACGTCCTGGGCCGCCTCCTCCCGGAGCCCGCGGACGGTCACCCGGAACAGTCCGGCGCAGCTGGGCGAGGCGCCGGCGTGGTCGGTCGCCAGGCCGGGGACGACGACCAGCACCGCGCCGCAGCCCGGGCAGGCCGAGGTCTCCGGGTCGGTGGTCGCCCCGCCGTCGACAGGGGCGGGGACGTCGGCACGGCTCACGACCGACGATCGTGCCGCACCCGGGCGCCCGCCGCCGTGGCACCGGGTGCCACCCCGGTGCGGGCACCCCCTAGCGTGGGCTGCGTCACGCTCGAGACAGGGAGACGGTGGATGAGGACGCACGGTGCTGTGCTGAGGGGTCCCGGCGACTGGGAGGTCGCGGAGCTGGAGCTGGTCGACCCCGGTCCGGGGCAGGTGCTGGTGGAGATGGCGTACGCGGGCCTGTGCCACTCCGACGAGCACCTGCGGTTCGAGAGCCAGCGCTACCCGATCGTCGGGGGTCACGAGGGCGCCGGCGTGGTCCAGGCGGTGGGGGCCGGCGTCACCGGTGTCCGGCCGGGCGACCACGTCGTCACCTCCTTCCTGCCCGCGTGCGGGCACTGCCGCTGGTGCGCCACCGGCCGGTCGAACCTCTGCGACCTGGGCGCCACCATCGGCACCGGCCAGCTGCCCGACGGCACCTGGCCGTTCCGGCTGGACGGCGCGGAGGCCGGCGGCTTCTGCATGGTCGGCGCCTTCGCGCAGCACACGGTGCTCTCCGAGCACTCCTGCGTGCGGATCGAGCCGCACCTGCCGCTGGACGTCGCCGCGCTGATGGCCTGCAGCGTGCCCACCGGCTGGGGGTCGGCGGTGAACGCCGGGCCGGTGCGCCAGGGGGACGTCGTGGTCGTGGTCGGCACCGGCGGCGTCGGCTGCAACGCCGTCCAGGGCGCGGCGATGGCCGGGGCGGCGTCCGTCGTCGCCGTCGACCCGGTGGAGTTCCGCCGCGAGTTCGCCCGGACGCTCGGGGCCACGCACGCCGTGGCGAGCACCGACGAGGCGGCCGGGCTGGCCCGGGAGCTGTCCCGCGGCACCGGGGCCGACGTCGTCGTCCTGGCCACCGGCACCACCAGCCCGGAGATCACCGGCGGCGCCTACCGCTGCCTGGGCAAGGGCGGCACGCTGGTGCTCACCGGCCTGGCCGACCACACGATGGAGACCACGGTCGCGCTGCCGGGCAACATCACCACCGTCTACGAGCAGCGGGTGCAGGGCGCGCTGTACGGCATGTGCAACGCCTACCGGGACATCCCGCGGCTGCTGCGGCTCTACGAGGACGGCAAGCTGCAGGTCGCCGAGCTGATCACCAAGCGGTACGCCCTCGACGAGGTCAACCAGGGCTACCAGGACCAGCGCGACGGCACCGTCATCCGCGGCGTCCTCGAGCACCGGCGCTGACCCCCGGGCGGCCACGTCGTCGACATGGCCGTTCCTGAGGGGTCTAAGTCGCGACTTCGGCCCCTCAGGGGTGGCCGGCGGCCCGGCTGGGCAGGGCAGGGGGCATGGCTGAACCCACGATCGCCGTCCTGGACGTCGACGGCACCCTGGTCGACACCAACTACCAGCACGCCCTGGCCTGGTACCGGGCGCTGCGCGCGTGCGGGGAGACCTTCCCCGTCTGGCGCATCCACCGGCTGATCGGCATGGGCGGCGACCAGCTGGTGGGGGCGCTCGGCGGCGACGACGTCGAGGCGCGGATCGGTGACGCGGCGCGGGACCGCTGGGTCGAGGAGTTCGACCTGCTGCTGCCGGAGATCTCGCCGCTGCCCGGTGCCCGTGACCTGCTGCTGGCGATCAAGGAGCGCGGCCACCGGCTGGTCCTGGCCAGCTCCGGCAAGCCGCAGCACGTCGACGCCTTCATCGACCTGCTCGACGCCCGCGGCATCGCCGACGCCGTCACCTCCAGCGAGGACGTCGAGGCGTCCAAGCCGGCGCCGGACCTGCTCGGCGTCGCGCTGGAGAAGCTCGGTATGCCGGCCGACTCGGCGAGCGTGCTCGTCGGTGACTCGGTCTGGGACGTCGAGGCCGCGAAGAACGCGGGCATGCCGGCGATCGTCGTCCGCTCCGGTGGGTTCGGGGACGACGAACTCCGGGAGGCCGGCGCGGTGGCGCTCTACGACACCCCGGGCGACCTCGGCGCGGCGCTGGACGACACCCCGCTGGCCTGACGCCGGGGCCCGCGGGGTCGGCCGACCCCGGCGGTCCGCTCCTCGGTCGGTGGCGCTCCCTGCGATGCTCCCGCCGGTGTCAGCCGACGACCACCCGGGGTCGGCTGACCCCGGCGGTCCGCTCCTCGGTCGGTGGCGCTCCCTGCGATGCTCCCGCCGGTGTCAGCCGACGACGCCCTCGCGCAGCAGGGCGTACTCGTCGACGGCGCCCATCGGCGGGCGCTCGTCGACGGCGACGGTGTGGCTGGTGGGCACGAACCCGCGGCCGTCGTGGGCGAACTGGGTGAGCAGCCCGCCGGGCTCGAGCCGGCGGTGCCCGGGGCGGCCGCGCTCGGCCCGCGCCAGCACGGTGGAGACGATCTGGCCGGCCATCTTGCCCAGCGCCTCGTCGGTCTGGTGGGAGTGCTGGCGGGTGCCGAGGTCGACCTGGGCCAGGCCGTTGAGCCCGCACACCTGCAGCAGGTCGACCAGCAGCCCGACCTCGACGCCGTACCCGGAGACGAACGGGACCTGCTCCAGCGCGGAGCGGCGGCCGGCGTACTCCCCGCCGAGCGGCTGGACGAAGCCGGCGAGCTCGGGCCACAGCGCGTTGAGCAGCGGGCGGGCGGTGAGCTCGGTGACCCGGCCCCCGCCGGCCGGGCGGTGCTCGCCGTCGACGGTGAGCGGGCGGGTGTAGCAGCCCTTGACGTAGTCGACCCGCGGGTCGGTGAGCAGCGGGGTGAGCAGCCCCGGCACGTAGTGGCTGACGTCGCCGAGCAGGTCGGAGTCCATGAACACGACGAGGTCGCCGGTGGTGGCGGCCAGCGACTTCCACAGCGCCTCGCCCTTGCCGGGGCGGTCGCCGTGGCTGGGCAGCACGTCGCCGGCGGCGACGACGTCGGCGCCGGCGGCCCGGGCGACGTCGGCGGTGGCGTCGGTGGAGTTCGAGTCGATGACGACGAGCTCGTCGACCAGCGGGACGCCGTCGACCCAGCGGTCGACCAGGTCGCGGACGAGGACGCCGACGGTCGTCTCCTCGTTGCGGGCGGGCAGGACGACGCTGATCCGGTGCCCGCCCCGGCGCTTGGCCTGGAGCAGGGCGTCGACGTCGATCTCGGCCAGGGAGGTGGCCGACGTGGTGCGGTGCTCGAACCAGGCGCGGGCGTCAGGTCGCATCAGCCCACTGTCGAGCACTCCGCCCACCTCCGGCACGTCGACGAGTCGGCGTTCACACGAACTTCACCTGCCTCCCACTCAGGGTGAGGCCAGCTCCGGGGCCGGGCAAGCCGCCGGACGACGTCCGCCGGACCGCCCCCGCGGCCGTGGGTCCTCCGCCGAGATGCCCGCCTCGGCGGAGGACCGACGGGTCAGGCGGGGGCGGTGAGGACGGCGGCCGGCTGGTCCGGAACGGGGTCGGGGTGACCGAGGTCGCGGAGCCAGCCGCGCAGCACCCGGTGCAGGTGCTCGGCGCCGACGATCTCGCCCGGGTCGGCGAAGGCACGCGGGTGCACCAGCATGCCGTGCTGCTGCGGCCCGCCCAGACCGCCGTGCGAACCGACGTGCGGCTCGAAGGGGGAGGCCTCGTCGGTCTCCGGGTCGTACCGGCTGTTGATCACCACGTCCGGGCAGTGCGCGAACCCCGACGCCCGGGTGACCAGCGCGGCGGCGTGCTCGCCGTAGGCGGCCAGCGGGTCGCTCCCGATGACCACGCCGGTGCGCAGCCGGTGCAGGCCGTCGCGGCCGAGCACCACCGGGCCGAACTCGGTGGAGTGCACCAGCAGGAAGCCCACGCCGTCGTGGTCGACGAGGGCGGGGAGCAGGTGCGGCCAGCGGCGCTCGATGGTCTCCAGTGGCACCCGGCCGGGGAGGTCGGTGAAGGAGACGTGCGCCATGTGCCCGGAGACGGTGACGACCACGCCGGGGGCCACCCGGGTGACCGCGCCGTGCTCGCCGGCCGGGGTGGCCGGCTCGAGCGGTTCGGCGCGGGCGACCCGGTCGCGCAGCCGCCGGGCGATCACCCCGCCGCCCTCGGCGAGGGCGGAGGTCACCTGCCAGGCCTCGGCCGGACGGCGGCTGTCCCGGGCGGGCGCGGCCGCCCGCAGACCCAGCCACCGGCGGCGCGCGGGGGTGACGGGGCCGCCGCAGAGCCGGCCGACCAGCTGCTCGACGGTCTCGCCGAACCGGTCGGCGAACGTCTGGCCCTGGGTCTGGCCGTGGTCGGACAGGCACACCAGGTGGTAGCGCCGGGGGGCGAGCTGGGTGGCCCGCCAGAGCCGGCCGATCTGCTGGTCGATGCTGCGCAGCACCTCGAGGGTGTCGAAACGCTCGATGCCGGAGTGGTGGGCCACCTCGTCGTAGCCGAGGAAGTCGGCGTAGACCACCGGGCGGCCGGCCATCATGTCCTCGAGCAGGGCGTTGACCACGACGTCGCGGGCGATGACCGTCGTCCCGGGCCGGGCGAGGGGGTAGATGCCGCCGCGGGCGACCCGGGGCCGCACGTCGGCCCGGCGCTGCCGGGCGGCGGCGACCAGCTCCCGGTGCACGTCGACGAGGGAGACGCCGAGGGTGCGCAGCGCGTTCACCGGGTTGGCGAAGTAGGCGTAGTAGCCGGCGCCGATCCGGTCGCGGTGCCGGCGTTCCCGGCGGGAGCCCCGGGCGACGACGGCCAGCGAGCTCATGGTGAGCGAGACGTGCGGGGCGTCGCCGGTGAACAGGTTGCCGCGCCCGGCGCCGTCCCCGGCGAGCAGGCCACGGCCGTCGGAGTGCCGCCGCTCGACCTCGGCGGCGTCCTGCGGGTGGGAGACGGCGACGACCCGGTCGCGGTCCTTCTCGTACCAGCGGAAGCCCAGGACGTCGTCGTTGGAGCCGTGCAGGATGCCGCACACGCTGGCGCCGGTCTGCGAGCTCCAGTCGGTGTGCCAGGAGCGCAGCTCGTGGGTGCCGGCCCGCAGCCAGCCGGCCAGGGTCGGCATCGACCCGTCGCGCACCGCCCGCCGGGCGACGTCGTGGCCGAGCCCGTCGATCTGCAGGAACAGCACCCCGGGTGGGCACTCCCCGGTGTCCGTTGCGCGCCGGCCGCGGCGGCGGGCCCGGCGGAAGAAGACCTCGTCCTCGTTGACCGCCAGGACGCTGCTGATCACCCCGGCGACGCCGGCCATCGCGACGGCCACGACGACGCTGGTGCGGAAGGAGTGCACCTCGACGCCGGGGATCGCGTAGAACACCGCCAGCACCCCGGCGCCCAGCAGCAGGAAGCTGCCCAGGCCGAAGGTGAACAGCGCGACCGGCAGGGCGATCCGCAGCACGAGCGGCCACACCACCGTGACCAGCACGCCGAGCAGCAGCGCGGCGACCGGCGGCTGCCACCAGGAACGCAGCGCGAAGCCGGTGAGCCAGCCGTCCAGCGCGATCAGCGCGCCGGTGACGGCGGCCCAGATGAGCAGCAGCCGGGCGAGCGTGCGGCCGCCGCGCAGCACCCGGCCCGGGGACGTCGTCCCGGTCACGGCCGCCCGCACCGCCCAGCAGCGTCGCCGTCCGGCGCCTCCGCGCGCGAGAGCGCGCCGCCCTCCCGCGCTTCATCGCGCGAAAGCGCGTCGTCGTGCCGCGCTTGATCGCGCGAAAGCGCGTCGTCGTGCCGCGCTTGATCGCGCGAAAGCGCGTCGTCGTGCCGCGCTTGATCGCGCGAAAGCGCGTCGTCGTGCCGCGCTTTATCGCGCGGGAGCGCGTCGTCGGGTGGGAGGGCGGTGCCGGGGGACGGGGGGCGCCGGCGGTGGGCGGAGACCAGGTTCAGGACCAGACCGATGAACAGCACGAGGAGGGTGGCGATCAGGGTGGCGATGAGCGGGGAGTCGAAGATGCCGCCGCTGACCACGCCGAGCAGCGCGTAGGCGCCTGCCCAGACGGCCCCGGCGGCGAGGGAGGCGGGCAGCAGCCGGCGCCACGGGTAGGCCAGGGCGCCGGCGGCGAGCAGCACGGGGATGCGCCCGGCAGGCAGCAGCCGGCCGACGACGACGATCTGCCAGCCGTGCCGGCGGAACTGCTCCCGCACCTCCGCGATCCGGTCGGCGTGCTGGCCGCGGGCGACCCAGCGGACGGCGGTCGGCCCACCGGAGCGGCAGATGGCGAAGGTGACCACGTCGCCGAGAAAGGCGCCGAGGGTGGCCAGCAGCAGCACCACGGGCAGCGACATGGCGTCGGTGGTGACCGCGACCGCGGCCGCGGCGCCGACGACCGCGCCGGTGGGCACGACGGGCACGATCGAGCCCAGCAGCACCCCACCGAACACGACCGGGTAGCCCAGCGAGCTGCCGTCGGTCCAGTCCACCGCCAGCGCGGTCACGCTCATCGCGGGTCCGGCGGCGCCGGGACCGGTGGCAGGGCCACCGGTGAGCCCGGTGCGGTGAGCAGCACCTGGGTCCGCGGGCCTCCCACGGTCGCGGCCGCGGCCACGGCGGCGGCGAACCGGCGCGGCGGCTCGACCAGCAGCGACCGCATCCGGGCCCGGTACGGGCTGGGCAGTGAGCTGAGGCCGGTGACGGCGTAGGTGCCCCAGTGCACCGGGACGGCGGCACGCGGGCGGAGCAGCTGCACGGCCTCCGCGGCACCGGCCGGGTCGAGGTGCCCGGGGCCGAGCGAGGGGCCCCAGCCCCAGACCGGCAGCAGGGCGACGTCGATGCCGTCGTCCCCGAGATCGGTCATCGCCGGGAAGAGGTCGGTGTCGCCGGCGGCGTAGACGGTGACGCCGTCGCCGCTGAGCAGGTGGCCGACCGCGGGGGCGTGCGGCCCGTGGGTGAGCCGGGGGCCCCAGCGGTGCGCGGCGTGGTCGGCGGAGGTGGCGGTGACGGTGAGCCCGCCGTCGCGGAGGCTCTCGCCGGGGCCGAGCTCGGTGACGTCGGTGAACCCGTGCCGGGTCAGCCAGCGCCCGGCACCGCGGGGCACGACGATCGGCGTGCCGCGGCCCAGCAGCCGCAGCGACGGCAGGTGCAGGTGGTCGTTGTGCAGGTGCGAGACCACCACCAGGTCGACCCCGGACCAGGACGACGGGGGCAGCGGTGCCACCACCCGGCGCAGCGGGCCCAGTCGCGGGGTGAGCAGCGGGTCGGTGAGCACGGTGCGCCCGGCCAGCTCCACCCGGACGGTGGAGTGGCCGAGGAACTGCAGGCCCGGTGTGCTCACCGCGCCAGTATCGGCGGACACGGGTGCCCGGTCACGACACCCCGGCGTGCGGCCGCGCCGCCGGGAGCGGCGCCACGACCGCCGAGGACGGGTGCCGCAGCAGGGCGGCGGCCTGCGCGGCGGTCAGCCCGCTCGGCAGTATCGGGCCCGCGACGGCGACCTCGCCCTGCACGCGCAGGTCGTGGAGCAGCTGCGAGGAGGCGATCTCCTTCGCCACGGTGGAGACCTCGAAGCCGCGGGCGCTGCGGCCGATCGCGCCGAGCAGCTCCAGCGTGCGGTCGCGGTCGCCGCCGGCGGACAGGGTGCGGACGTCGACCATGACCACCTCCAGCGGCAGCCGGGCGAGCTGGGACCACAGGGTGGAGCCCATGCCGTAGTCGTCCAGCCCGATCCGGACGCCGGTGCGGTGGACGGTGTGCAACGCCGGGATGAGGGCGGCGGAGGAGGTCTGCAGCACCTCCTCGGTGACGAAGAGGGTGAGCCGGTGCGGCGCCAGCGCGGCGGCGGCCAGCGCGTCGGCCACCTCGCCGGGCAGCTCGTCGGCGTGCACCAGCCCGGCGGGCAGGTCGACGGCGACCAGCAGCTGGTCGTCCAGCTCGGCCACGTCGGCGCAGGCCCGGGCGATCAGCCACCGCTGCAGGGCCGCGGTCTGCCCCTGGCGCTCGGCGGCGGCCCACAGCTCGGCCGCGGGCAGCACGCCGAGCTCGGGGTGCACCCAGACGGGCTGGGCGTGCAGCGCGGCCAAGATCCCGGTGTCGCCGTTGGCGATGGTGTCGAAGCGGAGCTGGACGTCGCCGTCGGCGAGGGCGGCCGCGACGGAGCTGCTGGCCGCGGCCTGGGCGACCCGGTCCTCGGTGTGCATCCGCCAGCACCCCTTGCCGGCCTCCTTCGCGGCCCGCAGGGCGGCGTCGGCCTGGCGGAAGGCGAGCTGCCCGCCCCCGGGGTGCACCCGGCACAGGCCCACGCTGGCGCCGACGCCGAAGGTGCGGTCGCCGACCCGGTAGGGGCGGGCGAGCACGTCCACCACCCGCTGGGCGGCCTCGGTGGCGGCGTCCTCCGCGCCGGACAGCAGCACGGCGAACTCGTCGCCGCCGAGCCGGGCGACCAGGTCGTCGGCGCGCACCAGGCCGCCCAGGCGCCGGGCCACCTCGACGAGCAGCAGGTCACCGGACTCGTGGCCGGCGGAGTCGTTGACGGCCTTGAAGCCGTCCAGGTCGAGCACCAGCAGGGACCGGTCACCGGCGGCCGGCGCCGCCATCTCGCGGAAGAGCATCGCCCGGTTGGGCAGCCGGGTGAGGTGGTCGGTGAAGGCCATCCGCTCCAGCTCGCGCTCGCGTCGCCGGCGGGTGGTGGCGTCGCGCAGGTGCAGCACCCGCCGGCCGCTGCCGGGCCGCTCGTGGTGGGTGACCTCCAGTTCCCGGGGCTCGGCGCCGGGAACGGGGACGCGCAGGTGCACGGCCTGGGCGGCCGGGCCGGCGGGGCCGCTGAGCTCGGCCCGCACCCGCTCGCGGTCCTCCTCGACCAGGAGGTGCAGCAGCACCGGGTGCCGGTCGCCGCCGCGGACGAGCCCGAGCAGGGTGCGGGCGGCGGGGGAGGTGAACTCCAGCCGCAGGTCGGTGTCGACGATCGCCACGCCGTCGGAGCTGGCCTCGACCAGCTCGCGGAAGTCCTCCTCGCTGCGCACGAGGTCGGCCTGGATGCGCCCGCTGTCCCGGATGCGCAGCACCAGCCGCAGCAGCAGCAGCCCGATGAGCGCGGCGGTGCAGGCCACCTCCCCGGTGCCGACGGGCAGGTCCAGCAGCAGGGCGAGCACCAGGGTGACCGGGACGCCGCCCAGCGCCAGCACGTCGACGGCCACCCCGGCGGTGTTGACCACCGGGGCGCTGCCGGCGTTGGCCGCGCCCGCGGCGCCGGCCAGCTGCACGGCCCGGACGCCGACCACGAGCGCGCCGGCGATCGCCACGTCACCGGTCGCGCTCCACAGCCCGCCGGGCCGCAGCACCTGGAGGGCGAGGCAGCTGGCGGCGACGCCGAGCAGGCCGGTCATCACGATCATGGCGGTGGCCGGACGGCGGACCGCGGCGGTGGAGACGGTGCACAACGCGCCGACCAGGCCTACGGCGACCGCCGGGTAGATGCCGTAGGCGAGCACCAGCGGCTTCAGTCCGGGGCTGATCGCGCCGGGGGCGAGCGCGGGGGAGAGCACCAGCACGTCGGCGACGATGACCAGGGCGACGGTCACCATCGCGCCGTCGACCACCAGGACCGGCCAGCGGGTGCCACGCACCCGGCCGCCGACCAGCGCGGCGCTCACCGTCGGGCCGAGCGCGGCGACCAGGACCAGGCACTCGCCGGTGCCGACCTGGCCGATGCTGCCGCCGACGCCGAACCCGCTGAGCAGGCCGGCCACGCCGAAGAGCAGCGCGCTCGCGCTGAGCACCAGCCACGGCAGCCGGTCCCGGCCGTGGAGCCGGCGGGTCAGCCGCCTGCCGTGCACCGCGGCCCACATGCCGGCGGCCGCGAGGACCAGGTCGTCCCACTGGGGGAGCGCGCCGGCCGGGCTGAGGGGCACGGTGACCGCGATGCCGGCCAGGGTGAGCAGCAGGGCCAGCAGCAGCGGCGACCGGACGGCGCGGCTGCGCGCGGACCTCGCGGGGTCGCTCACGAGGGCACCCCGTCGCCGTCCTCGCCGCGCCGGGGGGCGGGCAGGCCGACGGCGGTGGTGACGTCTGGGAGGCCGGGCAGCCGGGTGGGCAGCGCGGCGGCGTCGAGCGGGCGCGCCAGCAGGTAGCCCTGGATGAACCGGTGGCCCATGTCGCGCAGCAGCTGCAGCTCGGCCTCGGTCTCCACACCCTCGACGACCACGGCCAGGCCGAGGCTGGTGCCCAGGTGCAGCACCGAGCTGCACAGCGCCCGGCGCTGCGGGTCGGTCTCCACGTCGGCCAGGAACTGGCGGTCCATCTTGAGCACGTCGATCGGCAGCCCGACCAGGTAGGCCAGCGACGACCAGCCGGTGCCGAAGTCGTCGACGGCGATCCGCACGCCCAGCCGGCGCAGCGCCGCGAGGTCGTCGGTCACGTGGTCGTCGTCCAGCAGCACCGACTCGGTGATCTCCAGGACCAGCCGGGAGGCGCACAGGCCGCTGGACTCCAGTGCGGCCAGCACGTCGGCGACGAGCTCCCCGCTGCGCACGTGCCGGGCCGAGACGTTGACGGCGACGCCCAGCTCGGCGTGCGGCAGCGCGGCGACCGTGGCGGTGGCCTCGGCCAGCACCCAGCGGCCCAGCTCGGTGATCAGCGCCGACTCCTCGGCCAGCGGCACGAACTCGGCCGGGGAGACCTCCCCGTAGGTGGGGTGCCGCCAGCGCAGCAGCGCCTCGACCGAGACGGTGCGGTGCAGGGCCAGGTCGACGACGGGTTGGTAGGCCAGCCGGAGCTGGCCCTCGGCGAGGGCGTGGTCCAGGTCGGTGCGCAGCTGCTCCTCGCGGTCCTGGGTGATCCGCAGCGCGTCGGAGTGGCGGCGGACCCGGCCGGGGCCGGCGGCGCGGGCACTGCGCAGCGCCAGGTCGCCCCAGCGCAGCGCCTCACCCGGGTCGACGTCCGCGGGCAGCGGGGTGACGCCGGCCGCAGCGGTCAGCCGCAGCGTCCCGCCGGGGGTGGCGACCGGTTCGACGGCGGCGACCAGCCGGCCGGCGACCACCTCGGCGTCGGCGATCGTCCCGTCGACCAGGACGGCGAAGTCGCCGGTCCCGGCGCGGGCCAGCCAGTCGTCGCCGCGCAGCGCCCGGCTGAACCGGGTGGTCAGCTCGCGCAGCACGGCGACGTCCGCACCGCCGGGCAGCCCGTCGACGCCGAGCACGACCAGTGACGCGGGACGGGCGCCGGGTGCGCGCAGGGTCGCCGCGAGCCGCTGGGTGAGCGCGGACCGGTTGGGCAGGCCGGTGGCCGGGTCGGTGGTGCTGACGGCCAGGTCGGGCTCGGCCGGACCGGGTTCGTCGCGGCTGACGTCGCGGCAGTAGAGCACCAGCGCGCCCACGTCGGGGTCGCTGCGCAGGTCGCGCACCTGGGCCTGGATCAGCCGCCAGCGGCCGTCCTCGTGCTGCACCCGGGCCGTCCGGGTCTTGGTCGCGGTGGGGTCGGTGTCGTGGGTGCGCAGCGCGGCGACCAGCCCGGGGACGTCGTCCGGGTGGACGGCGGAGGTGAGCGGCCCGCCCACGACGTCCTGCGGGTCCATCCCGAGCAGGTCGGTGATCGCGGGGGAGACCCACTGCACGTCGAGCCGGTCGTCGAGGATCAGCACCGTGTCGGCGTTGCTGCGCACCAGCGTGCGGAACCACGCCTCGCTGCGCTGCAGGTCGGCGGTCAGCCGCAGCTGGGTGCGCCAGCTGACCGTCTGGTGGGCGACCAGCAGGCCCAGCCCGACCACGCCCAGGCCGCTGCCGAAGACGGTGAGCCCGCCGGTGATCGGCACGCTGATCAGCAGCAGGGTGCCGCCGGCCATCGCGGTGGCGTGCGGGAGCAGCGCGCCGAACGTGGACGCGGTGGGCAGCTGCAGCTCGGGCTGACCGTCCCCGGCCGGCAGGTCGACGCGGCAGGCCACGGTGACCAGGCCGAGCCCGAGCACGCTGGCCCCGCAGGCCAGGTACTGGGCCGGCTGGGGTCCGGAGGTGGCGGCGGCGAGCGCACCGGCGGTGGACGCGACGCACTGGGCGGCGAAGACCAGGCCGGCGACGCGCCGCCCGGCGGCCCGGGACACCGACATCATCAGCAGCGAGCAGCCGGTGGCCAGCCCGATGCTGAGCATGAGCGCGAAGAAGACGACCGTCTGCGACAGGGAGAACACGCCCCGGTCGGCGATGGTCAGGTGGTAGACGGTGTGCACCACGAGCAGGTCGGCGACGACGAAGAGGGCCAGCGAGGTCGCCAGCTGGCTGCGGGCCGCCCGCAGCGCCCGGCGGTCGAACATCATCGAGATGGCCAGCACGATGAGCAGCTGCCCGGGGATGCTGCCCAGTGCGGTCTGGCCCCAGGGCATGAGCACGGCGGCGCCCGCGGCGCCCCCGCCACCGACGGCCACCGCCAGCGCGTAGCAGCGCCAGCCGGCCGGGTGGGCCGTGCGCCGGGCCGAGCGGGCGATGACGACGGTCGCGCCGACGATCACCAGGAGGTTCAGCGCGACGGGCAGCAGTTCGCCGCCCGAGGGGCCGAGCCCGGAGACGGTGGTCAGAGCGGCGAGGGCCAGCACGAGGAGCAGCTGACGGCCGATGGCGACGGGGGCCGTGCCGCCCGTCGCCGGTGCGGCTCCGGCCCGCGCCGGTGCGGCGAGGACTCCAGAGGTCACCGGTCAGTTGTCGGGACGGCACCGTCCGGGCTGGACTCCTGTGGCGCGGCCCTCACCCCAAGGAGAGGGGTGGCCGCGCCCCGCTACCAGCGCAGCGGGTTGGTCAGCCGGGAGTCCGCCGTCCGGCAGGCGCGGCAGTGGCCCCAGGTGACGATCCGCTGCGGGCTGCTGGGCTCGCCGCACTCGGGGCAGTCGACCGTCGACGGCGAGGTCTCCCCGGCCTCGAGGACCTGCTGCGCGCGCTGGGCGTGCAGCTGTTCGTCGCCGGCGCAGGGGCAGGCGTGCTGGGCGTCCGGGCAGCTTGCAGGGCGGGTCGAGATGATGCGCCTCCTGGGTGTCCCGGGCGACGCTACTGGCCGGCGGCCTCCCGCGGGGCCGGACGGCGCACCGTCCGCCGTCCGCTGTCCGCTGTCCGCCGTCCGCCGTCCGCCGCCGTCCGCCGCCGTCCGCGGCGCGGGTTGACCCGGTCCAGCAGGGGTTGAGCCGTGTGCTGACGCGGCTCAGCCCCTGCTGGCGCGGGTTGACCCGCCTCCGCGCCGGGCCGGGCGGCCGGCGAGGTGGTCGGTCGGGTGGGCGGTCATGACGGTCTCGTGTCGACCCGACTCGCTGGGGGAGCCGGACGGGCGTGGTCGGCCGTCGGGTGGCAAGCTCGTCGGCGTGAAGACGTGGCTCGACGCGTGGCCGGTGTTCCGGCAGCTCACTGGATCCGATCCGCTCGGCCGGGGCCATGCTGCCCGCAGCAAGGCCACCGAGCAGGTGGTCAGCCGCACGGCCACGGCCGACCGGGTGGCGAAGTCGGTCTGCCCGTACTGCGCGGTGGGCTGCGGTCAGCGGGTGTTCGTCAAGGACGAGCAGGTCGTGCAGATCGAGGGCGACCCCGACTCGCCGATCAGCCGCGGCCGGCTGTGCCCGAAGGGCAGCGCCAGCAAGCAGCTGGTCACCAGCCCGACCCGGGTCACCACGGTCAAGTACCGCCGTCCGTACGCCACGGACTGGGAGGACCTCGACCTGGACACGGCGATGGAGATGATCGCCGACCGGGTGCTCGCGGCCCGGGAGAAGGGCTGGCAGGCCGAGGACGCCGGCAAGCGCGTCAACCGCACCATGGGCGTCGCCAGCCTCGGCGGGGCGACGCTGGACAACGAAGAGAACTACCTGATGAAGAAGCTGTACAGCGCCCTGGGCGCGGTGCAGATCGAGAACCAGGCCCGCATATAGCACTCGTCGACGGTCCCCGGTCTGGGGACCTCGTTCGGCCGTGGTGGCGCGACCAACTTCCTGGAAGACCTGGCGAACTCCGACTGCATCGTCATCGAGGGTTCGAACATGGCCGAGTGCCATCCGGTCGGGTTCCAGTGGGTGTCCGAGGCGAAGGCCAAGGGCGCCAAGATCATCCACATCGACCCGCGGTTCACCCGCACCAGCGCGATCGCCGACCTGCACGTCCCCATCCGGATGGGCACCGACATCGCCTTCCTGGGCGGGCTGATCAAGTACGTGCTGGACAACGACCTGTACTTCAAGGAGTACGTGGTCGCCTACACGAACGCCGCCGCCCTGGTCGGTGAGGACTTCGTCGACGCCGAGGACCTCGACGGCGTGTTCTCCGGCTTCGACCCCGAGACGGGCCAGTACGACGAGTCCAGCTGGCAGTACGAGGGTGCCGAGCAGGTCGCCGCCGCGGGGCAGCGCTCCCCGGGCCAGCCGGGCTACTCGGGCACCTACGAGGGCACCACGGAGGGCGACGAGGAGGAGACCGGCGAGGCCGACGACCCGCAGCGGGCCGCGGAGCAGGAGGCCAGCGACGACGACCCGTCGGTGAAGGCCTCCGACCGGGGGCAGGCCGCCGGCAGCGGCGGCCCGACGATCCCGGGCAAGCCGAAGCGCGACGAGACGCTGCAGCACCCGCGCACCGTCTTCCAGGTGCTCAAGCGGCACTTCGCCCGGTACACCCCGGAGATGGTCGCCGAGGTCACCGGCATCGAGCCCGCGGTGTTCGAGCAGGTCGCGAAGTGGGTGACCTCGAACAGCAACCGGGAGCGCACCACCGCGTGGGTGTACTCGGTGGGCTGGACGCAGCACAGCGTCGGCGCGCAGTACATCCGGACGGCGTCGATCCTGCAGACCTTGCTGGGCAACATGGGCCGCCCCGGCGGCGGCATCATGGCGCTGCGCGGGCACGCCTCGATCCAGGGCTCGACCGACGTCCCGACGCTGTTCAACCTGCTGCCCGGCTACCTGCCGATGCCGCACGCGATGCAGCACCACACGCTGGCCGACTACGTCGCCTCGAGCGCCGGCAAGGCCGGGTTCTGGGGCAACATGGACGCCTACATGACCAGCCTGCTGAAGGCCTGGTTCGGCGACGCGGCCCAGCCGGAGAACGACTTCGGGTTCGATTGGCTCCCGAAGATCAACGGCGACCACAGCTCCTACCGCACGATCGCCGACATGATCGCCGGCAAGGTGCACGGCTACTTCCTGGTCGGCGAGAACCCGTCGGTCGGCCACCCCAACGGCAAGATGAACCGCTTCGGGCTGGCCAACCTGGACTGGTTGGTGGTGCGCGACCTGCAGATGATCGAGTCGGCGACCTTCTGGAAGGAGGGCCCGGAGATCGAGTCGGGGGAGATGGCCCCCGAGACGATCGGCACCGAGGTCTTCTTCATGCCCGCGGCCACGCACGTGGAGAAGGAGGGCACCTTCACCCAGACGCAGCGGCTGCTGCAGTGGCGGGAGAAGGCGGTCGAGCCGCCGATGGACGCCCGCAGCGACCTGTGGTTCTTCTTCCACCTGGGCCGCATCCTGCGCGAGCGGCTGGCCGGGTCGACCGACCCGAAGGACCAGGCGCTGCAGGCCCTGACCTGGGACTACCCGACGATCGGGGAGACGCAGGACCCGGACGCCGAGGCGGTGCTGCGCGAGATCAACGGCGTCGGCCCCGACGGCAAGGCGCTGAGCTCCTACACCGAGATGAAGGCCGACGGGTCGACCAGCGGTGGCTGCTGGATCTACACCGGGGTCTACGCCGACGAGGTGAACCAGGCCGCCCGGCGCAAGTCGCACCGGGAGCAGGGCGCGGTCGCCTCCGAGTGGGGCTGGGCGTGGCCGGCCAACCGGCGGCTGCTCTACAACCGCGCCTCGGCCGACCCCGAGGGCAAGCCGTGGAGTGAGCGCAAGAAGTACGTGTGGTGGGACGAGGAGTCCGGCCGCTGGACCGGCGACGACGTCCCCGACTTCGAGGCGACCAAGCGGCCGGACTACCAGCCGCCGGAGGGGGCCAAGGCGCAGGACGCGATCTCCGGCGTCGACCCGTTCATCATGCAGGGCGACGGGAAGGCCTGGCTGTACGCGCCGGCCGGGCTGACCGACGGCCCGATGCCGACGCACTACGAGCCGGCCGAGTCGGTGGTGTCGAACGCCCTCTACGGCACGCAGTCCAACCCGACGATCGAGCGGATCGCCGGTCCGTGGAACCGGGAGAACCCCTCGCTCAGCGAGGTCTTCCCGTTCCAGGTGACGACCTACCGGCTGACCGAGCACCACACCGCCGGCGGGATGAGCCGCACGCTGCCCTACCTGTCGGAGCTCCAGCCGGAGTTCTTCGTGGAGGTCAGCCCGGAGCTGGCGGAGCTGCGCGGGCTGACCAACGGCGAGTTCGCCACCCTGGTCAGCGCCCGGTCGGCGATCGAGGCGAAGGTGCTGGTCACCGAGCGGATCCGGCCGATCAAGGTGGGCAAGGGGCAGGTCGTGCACCAGATCGGCATGCCGTACCACTGGTCGTACGCGGGTCTGTCGACCGGCGACAACGCCAACGACCTGCTGGGCATCGTGCTCGACGCCAACACCCACATCCAGGAGGACAAGGTCAGCACCGCCGACATCATCCCGGGGCGCCGGCCGCGCGGGCCGGAGCTGCTCGAGTTCGTCGAGGGCTACCGGATGCGGGCCGGCGTCGAGTCGGGCCGGGTCGGCATCAACGGCCGCGAGCCCGACGAGGACCCGAGCAAGATGGAAGAAGCGGGCGCGTGACACACGGGAAGCAGGGAACGCGATGACCGCGGTCAGCTCGGCGAGCCCGGGCCTGGAGGGTCCGGAGAGCAAGAACCGGCTGTTCGGGCCGCTGCCCGACGTGCAGGGCGAGGCCGGCTACGCCGAGGACCACCCGGCCCGGGTCGGGTTCTTCACCGACACCTCGGTCTGCATCGGCTGCAAGGCGTGCGAGGTGGCCTGCAAGGAGTGGAACACGCTCCCGATGGACGACTCGCACGGCACCAAGGACGCCATGGGCATGTCCGGGATGTCCTACGACAACACCGGCATGCTCGGCGCGAACTCCTGGCGGCACGTGGCCTTCATCGAGCAGAGCCGCGCGGTCGACCTGCCGATGCCGACCTTCGGGCGCCCCGGTGACGACCGCACGGACAGCGGCCTGCCGGTCAACCCGATCAGCCCGCAGGCCGACGGCCCGCTGAACGCGCAGACCAGCGTGCTCAACGCCGAGGCGCTGAGCGAGTACGACCCGCAGACCGGGCAGAGCGGCGGCGACAAGCAGATCCGCTGGCTGATGTCCTCCGACGTCTGCAAGCACTGCACGCACGCCGGCTGCCTGGACGTCTGCCCGACCGGTGCGCTGTTCCGCACCGAGTTCGGCACCGTCGTGGTGCAGGGCGACATCTGCAACGGCTGCGGCTACTGCGTGCCGGCCTGCCCCTACGGCGTCATCGACAAGCGCGAGGACGACGGCCGGGTCTTCAAGTGCACGATGTGCTACGACCGGCTGACCGACGGGCTGCAGCCGGCGTGCGCCACCGCGTGCCCGACCCAGTCGATCCAGTTCGGTGACCTCGACGAGCTGCAGGCCCGCGCCGACGCGCGGCTGGCCACGCTGAAGGGCCAGGGCGTGGAGAGCGCCCGGCTGTACGGCCGCGACGAGAACGACGGTGTCGGCGGCAACTCGGCGTTCTTCCTGCTGCTCGACGAGCCCGAGGTCTACGGCCTGCCGCCGGACCCGATCGTCACCACCCGCGACCTGCCCGCTATGTGGAAGGCCGCGGCCACCGGTGCGGCGATGATCGTCGGCATCATCGGCTCGGCGTTCCTGGGGAGGCGGCGGTCGTGACGGGCATCGTGGCGAACATGGCCGGTCCCGACGCACCATCACGTGCCGCCCAGTCGGCCGACATGGCCGGGGAGGGGTGGGCGTGAGCGAGCAGTCGACCGGGAACGAGCCGGCCGGCCGGGCGCCGGTCACGCCGGGCGCGGGCTGGCACCGCGCCGGTGGTGAGGACCTCACCCGCCCGCGGCGCAAGCGCCGCAAGGGCGGCGGGGGCTGGGGCGGTGGCAACCGCGAGGCGGCGATGGTGCCGGAGGCGGAGTTCAGCTCCTACTACGGCCGCCAGATCATCAAGACGCCGACCTGGAAGAACCCCGAGGTCCCGATCTACTTCTTCCTCGGTGGTGCCGCCGGCACGTCGTCGGTGATCGCGGCGCTGGCCGAGTTCACCGACCGGCCGAAGCTGGCGCGCAACGCCGAGTACGTGGCCGGGGCCGGTGCGCTGGCCTCGGTGGTGCTGCTGATCGACGACCTGGGCCGCCCCGAGCGCTTCCTGCACATGCTGCGGGTGTTCAAGGTGACCTCGCCGCTGTCGGTCGGCTCCTACATCCTGTCGCCGTTCAGCGCGCTCACCTCGGCCGCCGCGGCCTTCCGGCTGCTCGACCTCAAGCCGGTCATGGGGCTGGGCACCAAGGTGCTGCCGTTCCTGCCGAGGATCGCCGGGGCCATCCCGGTGCTGCGGAAGTCCTCCGCCGTGGGTGCCGCGGCCTTCGGTGGGCCGATGGCGACCTACACGGCGGTGCTGATCGCCAACACCGCGGTGCCCTCGTGGCACGCGCCCTACGACGAGCTGCCGTTCGTGTTCGCCGGCTCGGCGATGGCCGCCGGTGGCGGCATCACCATGGCGCTGACCCCGGTCGACGAGGCCGGCCCGTCGCGCAAGGTCGCCCTGGGCGGGGTGGCCCTGGAGCTGGCCGCGATGCACAAGGTCGAGAACGGCCACGGCATCGTCAGCGAGCCCTACCACGAGGGCAAGGCCGGCACGCTGCTCAAGGCGGCGAAGGCGGCCACGGTCAGCGGCGCCGCGATCACCGCACTGCTGGGCCGCAAGCGGTTCGGCGCGGTGGCCGGTGGTGTGCTGCTGGCCGCCGGCTCGCTCCTCACCCGCATGGGCGTGTTCGAGGCGGGCATGGCCAGCGCCAAGGACCCGAAGTACACGGTCGTCCCGCAGCGCGAGCGGATCGCCGCCCGCGAGGCCGGCCGGGGCGCCACGACCGACGGCACCGAGGGCAACGCCGTCGACGCGGGCGAGGCCAGCACCATCACCCGCTGACCCCCGCACGCGGCACGACACCGCCCCGGTCATCCGAACTCGGATGACCGGGGCGGTGTCGTGTGGTGGTGCTGTCCCACGCCGCAAGGCGTGGGACAGGTCAGTCCCTCTCCTACGTGGGTGACCGAGCGCGTACCCGCAGGAACGGCCGGCCCCGCCGGAGCGTCACCCCTCTGGGCGATTCCTGAGCCGGGATGGGTGCTCTGAGGTCCCAGCGCACCTGGATCGACCGGATACTTGCCTGCGATCGGGTGGGGGACCGACCCCTCCCACGCGGGGAGCCGACGAGTTCGGCGTGAGCGTCCGCGGCACTCGAACGGAGGACCATGGACGTCACGGCGACCCCGACCGGCTGCGCCGGGAGCACCTGGGTCCAGCGACCGCTGGCCGACTGTGGAGAGATCGCTTGACCTCCGCGACCACCCGACCGGTGGCATCTCGTCGTGTCGATGTCCGCGATCGCCTGTGGCGGGGGATCCAGACGGTCTGCGTGCTCAGCGGACTCGATCCGGTGATCGACGCAGCGTCGGTGCGTGCCGCGCTGTTGCGCCTGCACGCCGACACCCCGTCGGCCCGGGCGCTGTGCCGGTTCGATGGGGACTCCGGGCGGTGGGCCCCGGTTCCGGCGGAGGAGATGGCGGACTGGCTGCGTCGCCTGGTCGTCGATGCCCGCGGGCGCGAGCCTCGCGCACCGGCGGACGTGGCGGAGCAGCTGTTGCGCGAGCCGTGCGACGAGCGACCCTTCGTCGTCACGGTGGGTGACGGCTGGCAGGCCTGGCAGGTGCACCACGTGCTCGGTGACGGCACCTTCGCCGTGGCGGATCTCATCCCTGGGTTGCTGCGTGCGTCCGCCGACGCCGGCGTGCCGACCGGGCTGGGGCAGGTGGACTCCGCCCTGGCGCGACCGCTGCTCCGAGCGAGCTGGGACACCCTGGTCCGGGAGCCGCAGTGGCAGACCTGGCGCACCGCGCTGTCCCGGGTGAGCCGACGCCGGGGCCGAGCTGCTCGCGAGGGCATTGGTCGACCGGCGTCCGAGCTGGGGCTGGTGGTCGCCCATGGTGCGCCGGACTCGGTGGCCCTGCTGCGGGAGTGGGCCGAGGTGCACCACCCCGGCGTGTCGGTGGCCGTGCTCATGATGGCCGCTGCGCGCATCGCGCTGGAGGAGCGCGGGGTCGTGAGCCCGACGACGGACAGCGTGGTCATGTACGACCTGCGCCGCTACCTCCCCCGCCGGTCGCACGTCGAGGGCAACTTCGCCGGCGCGCTGCGGCTGGAGGACCCGACGTGCCGGGACCCCCGCGCGATGGGTGACCAGATCCGGGGAGACGCGGCCCTTGGCCTGCCGTTCGTGTCGCTGCTGGCGGCGACGGCCGGGGAGACCCTCGCGCCGGCGGTCGGGTTCGCCGGACGGTTCCGGCCGGAGCGCCCGTCGGCCGGCCCGGTCGTGCTGACGCACCTGGGCTCGGCGAGCCCGCTCCGAAGGCTCCCCTGGGACCCCCGGGCGGCGCAGCGCGGCGTGATCACTGCTGCTGCGCCCGCCGCGCTGGCCGGCGTCACCGCCACGACCAGCGAGTGGGACCGGACCCTCCAGGTGGCCATCTCCTTCGGCGGGTCGGTGGCGTCGCGCGACGCCGTCGCCGCCGCTGCCGACGACCTCGTCCACCGGCCCTGGGACCTGCTGGCCACCACGGGGGCGCCGCGGTGAACGGCCTGACGACGGACCGGGACCGCACGGAGGACCGTCCGGCTCCCATCGAGGCCCCGGGCACCGCAGCCGGCTGGTCGGCCGCGCGTGCCGCGCTGTGGACGAGCGTGGTCGTGGCGATCACGGCACCCCTGGTCGCTGCCCTCGACCTCGCGGTCCCCGGCCGCACGCTGCTGGCGCTGGCTTTCGTGCTGATGGTGCCCGGTGTCCCGCTGGCCGCGCTGCTCCGCGTGCCGAACGCCCTGCTCAGCGCCTCGCTGGCGGTGGGCCTGAGCATCTCGGTGCTGCTGCTGACCTCGGCTGCGCAGGTGCTGTTCGGCTGGTGGCACCCGACCGCCACCGCGGCGTCGGTCGGGCTGCTGTCCGTGGTCACGGCCGCGGTCGCCCTCGAGCGGATCCCGGGCAGCGGTCCTGGGGTGTCCGCCACTCTCGCCGCCGGCGGCGTCGCCGTCCGGCGGTGGACCCAGGGCGCGGGACGTCCTGGTGCCGCGGGCAGAACGGACCGCTCCGACCGGAGCTCGTGGACCCGCCCGGCGTCGGTCGCGCTGCTGCTGGTCGCCGCCGCGTCGTGGTGGGTCGCCACCCGCCAGGTGGACCTGGACGAGGCCGGGGCGCTCGGGGTGATCGGGGTCGTGGGCCCGCTCTACATCGCCGCCCTCGTGCTGGTGGCCGTCGTCGGGGCCGTCCAGCTGACCCGCCGCACCCTGGACGGGCCGGTCCTGGCCGCCACCGCCGTCGTCCTGACCGTGGTCGTCTTCGGCTTCTCCAACGTCGCCGACGGCCAGGCGGGGGTGTCGGTCGGCTGGCTGCACGTCGGCTTCAGCCGGTTCATCACGGAGAACCAGGCGTCCTTCGTGGGGCTGGACGCCCGGGCCTACTGGCCGAGCTTCTTCGCCGCGGGTGCCGCGCTCGTGCGGCTCGCCGGGGTGGACGACGCCGCCACCTTCCTCTCCCTGGCGCCGGTCTTCTACAACCTCGCCGCCATCGCCCCGTTGCTCGTCATCGCCCGGTGCGTCACCCGTTCGCGCCGGCTGGCCTGGGCGTCGGTCTTCGTCTACCTGGGCGGCAACTGGTTCCAGCAGGACTACTTCTCGCCGCAGGCCACCGCGCTGCTCCTCTACCTGGTGGTCATCGCCGTCCTCCTGTGGATGCTCAGCCGCGCGGGGACGCCGCCGACGACGGGTTCCTGGTGGACCCGGGCTTGGCAGGCGGCCCGGCGCCGTCCGGCGCTCCCCCCGGGTGTCTCGCCGCAGCAGTCCGCAGTGTGGGAGCTGGCGCTCCTGGTCCTGGCCATGGCCGTGGTCGTCTCCCACCAGCTGACCCCGGTGACCCTGGTCTTCGCCCTGCTGACCTTCACGGTCTCCGGGCACACGCAGTACCGCCGGCTGTGGCTCGTGGTCTCGCTCTTCTTCCTCGCCTGGTTCGTCTACGGCGCGACGGACTACTGGGTGGGTCACCTCGGCACGGTGTTGGGTGATCTCGGCAATCCGGGCGGCAACCTCGACACCGCCGTCGGGTCCCGCGTGAGCGGCGACCCGACCTACCAGGTGATGCAGAACCTCCGGATGGGCTGGTCGCTGCTCTACGGTCTGGCGGCCGTGGCCGGCTGGTGGACCATCCGGCACCGCCGGGAGGCGGTGCCCGTCGCGGGTCTCGCCCTCGGCTCCGGTGCCCTGGTCCTGCTGGGCAGCTACGGCGGGGAGGTCGTGCTGCGGGTCTTCGTCTTCGCCGCCCCGGTGCTCGCCCCGCTCGCGGTGCTGGCGGTGCGGCGCGGGGCAGCCCCGGTGCTCCGCCGTCCCGGCCGGGTACGGCTGGTCGCGGTCGCGGCCGGGCTGCTCGTCCTCGCGCTGGGCGTCACCACCACCCGGGGGGTCAACGTGGCCTTCGAACGGGTCACCGACGACGACCTCGCCGCGGCCGCCGCGATCTACGACCGGGTCCAGCTCGGTGACGTCGTCGGCACCCTCGCCGCGACCGGGGCGCTCGGCCGGGAGCACGTGGGCGAGTGGCTGCCACTGGACATGTCCGAGGCCGGCTGCGGACTCGAGGCACTCGCCTGCGCGCTGGCCGAGCAGCCGGAGTTCATCGTGGTCAGCCGGACCCAGGACGTGGTCGGCCAGCTGACCGCCGACCGGCCGGCGGGGTGGACGACGGAGGTCGCGGACGCGTTGGTCGATCGTGGTCTCTACCAGGTGGTCTACCAGGGCACCGACGCGACGGCCCTGCAGCTCGTGGAACAGGAGGGCTGACCGGTGCTGGATGCGCTCGCGAGCTGGGTGGGGGTCACGGTCTTCCTGCTGGCCGGGCTGCTCGCCCTGGGCCTCGAGGTCCGCGACCAGGTCCTGCGCGCCGGCCCTGCTCCCGACGTCGTCCCGGAGCGGCGACGGTCGCCCGTGCTGGGCTGGCTCCTCGTGCTGCTGGTCGGCGCCGCACTGGCCGCGGTGGCGGTCCGGTTCGCCGTCTACCTGGGCTGACCGGCCGCTCCCCGTCCCTGCACACCGATCGAGAGGCACCCATGTCCGACGAGTCCACCCCGGGCGCGACCACCGACGGCGCAGCCGGCGGCGGCACCTGGTGCTGTGAGCTGGAGCTGTCGGCAGAGCCGGCGCTGCGCGCGGTCCTGCCACTGCGCGAGGAGAGCGCCGCCCGGGTCCTCGTCCGGCTGCACGGCGCACCCCTGGGCTACGTGACCGTGCCGGTCGGGGACGCCGGGCCCGATGCCGGTGCGGTCGCCCGCGGGGCCCGCCGGCAGTTCGCCGATGCCGTCGCCGACCACCTGGCCGAGGACGGGCTGACCGCCCCGCTCGACCTGCCGCTCCCGGCCGCCGGGGGGCACTGCCCCGAGCTGGCCGAGTACGACGAGCTCGTCTCGGTGGTGGTCTGCACCCGGGACCGCAGCAACGTCCTGACCGGCTGCCTGTACCGGCTGGCCGCGCTGACCCACCCGCACCTGGAGATCGTCGTCGTCGACAACGCGCCGACGGACGACCGCACCCGCCGCCTCGTCGAGGCCGTCGCCGCCGAGGACCCCCGGTTCCGGTATGTCGTGGAGCCCCGGCCCGGACTGTCCTGCGCCCGCAACCGCGGCCTGGCTGAGGCTCGTGGTTCCGTCGTGGCCTACACCGACGACGACGTCGCCGTGGACCCGCGCTGGGTGCAGGGCCTGCTCCGGGGCTTCCGGCGCCAGGCGGACGTCGGCTGCGTGACCGGGCTGGTCTGCACCGCCGGCATCAGCAGCCGGGCCGAGGAGTACTTCGACGCCCGCACGTCCCTGTGGTCGACCCGGTGCGCACCCCAGCTGTTCGACCTGGCCGGCAACCGGCCGGCTGACCCGCTCTTCCCCTACGCGCCCGGTCTCTTCGGCACGGGGGCCAGCTTCGCGTTCGACCGCGAGGTGCTGCTCGGGCTCGGTGGTTTCGACGAGGCGCTGGGCGCGGGCACGCTGACCCGGGGCGGTGAGGACCTGGACGCCTTCGTCCGGGTGCTGCGCGCCGGCCACGCGATCGCCTACGAGCCGGCGGCCGTCGTGTGGCACCACCACCGGGCCGACGACGCCGCCCTGCTGCGGCAGCTGTTCGGCTACGGCACCGGGCTGGCGGCCTACCTGGCCAAGTGCCTGCTGGCGCGGGACACCCGCCGGGAGGTGCTCCGTCGCGTCCCCGCAGGTCTCGCCCGCGGCAGGGGGATCGCGGAGTCCACCACCGAGCGCCTCGGCGCGACAGCGGCCGCGCCGCGCGGCGCCGCTCGGCAGGAGCTGACCGGGCTCGTGGCCGGCTCGTTCCTGTACCTGCGTGCCCGGCGGGCGGCCCGGCGTTCCCCGGGCGTGCTGCCCGACCCGGTGGTGCTCGCCGGCTGACCTCCGGCCGGGTGCGCGGCGCGCACCCGGCCGGGACCGGGCGGCTACCGGCTGGCGGAGACCGCCGCCGAGAAACGGGTGGCCAGCACCTCGACGTACCGGGCGGCCAGGAGGTCGAAGTGGGCGCCCGGCACCGAGACCACGGTGAGATGCGGAGCGGCCGCACGCCACACCGACAGCAGGTTCCCGGCGACCGGGACCCGCCGGCGGGCCCGGAAGTAGGTGACCGGGCCGCCGTACGGCTGCAGCGCGTGCTGGTCGAACACCGCCTCGGAGTGGTCGAGCGCCTGGCGGTCCACCGGCCGGGTGGCCGGGCGGAACCGCTGCCGGAGCACCTCGCGGAGCGGGCGGTCGGCCAGGCCCGGCGCCACGGCGGCGAGCTGCCCCGCCAGGTCGTGCGCCCACCGGCGTCCGGGCGACATGCTCGCCCGCGGGGGCAGGACGTCGAGCAGCCCGAGGAACTCGACCGGCCTGCCCTGGTCCTCCAGCACGCGAGCCGTCTCGAAGGCGACCAGGCCGCCGAAGGAGAAGCCGGCCAGGTGCAGGGGCCCCGCCGGCGCGACCGCCGACAGTTCGGTGACGGCCGCGGCGGCCAGTTCGGCGATCGACCGCCGTCGCCCGTCGGCGTCGGTGAGCCGGGCGCACACCCCGTACACCGCCCCCACCCCGGTCAGGTGCTGGAGCAGCGGTCGGTACACGTCGACGTCCCCCCACGCGTCGTGGAGCAGGAACAGCGGCGGGGCCGTGGGGTCGCCTGTGGCGAGCTGCACGACGTGCGGCTGGTCGGCGCCGGCGCGCCGGACGGCGGCGGCCAGGCCGGCGACCGTCGGGTCGGCCAGGAACTGGTCCATCGACACCGCGGCCCCCAGCTCCAGGCGGAGCCGGCGCAGCAGGGTCATCGACTGGCGCGAGGTGCCGCCGAGGTCGAAGAAGCTGTCGATGCCCTGGTGCGGCACGACACCGAGCTCCCGCCACAGCCGCCGGACCGCTGCGGTGTGCTGGTGGGGGTCGGGGTCGGGCTCGGTGGGCGCCACCTGGTGGGCCTCGGCGGCGGCCATGGCCTCGGTGATGCCGGTCAGCGAGCCGGGGTTGCGCAACGCATCGACGTTGGCCACCCGGTCGCCGTTCACGGTGTCCCGCGCGGCCTTCTCCGAGACCTTCCCGCTGTGCGTCATCGGCACCGCCGGTACCGCCAGGACCACGGCCGGGACGTGGGCGGGGGAGGCCTGGCGTCGCAGCTCGTCGCGGATGGTCCGCTCCAGGGCCCCGTCCAGGACGGCGCCCGCGCGGAGCTCGACCAGCAGCACCAGCCGGGTGGCGCCGGGGACGGTGGGGTGCCGCTGCTCCACCGCGACGGCCTGGGCGACCTGGGGGACGGCGGTCCGGAGCACCCGGTAGACCTCCGAGGGCCCGATCCGGATGCCGTCGATGTTCAGCACGCCGTCCGAGCGGCCGTGCACCCGGGCCGTGCCGTCCGCGGCGAGGTCGACGACGTCCCCGTGGGTCCACACACCGGCGTGCTCGGCGTAGTAGGCGGTGTGCAGCCGGGCGCCGTCCGGGTCGGCCAGGAAGTGCACCGGCCGGGACGGGAACGGGGTGCGGCACACCAGCTCGCCGGGTTGCCCGAGCACCGGCCGGCCGGCCGGGTCGAGGGCCGCGACGTCCATGCCGAGGCTGATCGACTGGCTGCGGCCCCGCACCACGGGCAGTTCCGGGTGCCCGAGCACGAAGCAGCCGATGAGGTCGGTGCCGCCGCTGATGGACTGCAGCGGCAGCGGCCCGACGGCCTCGGCGAACCAGTCGAACTGCCAGTCGTGCAGCACGGACCCGGTGGACAGCACCGCGCGCAGGCGGTGCAGCGCGAACTCCTCGCCCGGGCGCAGGCCGAGGTCCTGAGAGAGCTGGAGCTGCGCCGGGCTGGTGCCGAACACGGTGACGCCCTCGTCGGCGACGAGCTGCCACAGCGTCTCGGGGCCGGTGACCGGGCCGTCGTAGAGCACCACGCGGGCACCGACCGCGAGCGCGGACAGCTGCCAGTTCCACATCATCCAGGCCGTGGTGGTGTGGAAGTAGAGCGTGTCCCGGGCGTCGAGGTCACCGTGCAGCCGGTGCTCCTTGACGTGCTCCAGCAGGGTGCCGCCGATGCCGTGCACCATCGCCTTGGGCGGGCCGGTGGTGCCGGAGGAGAACATCACGAACAACGGGTCGTTGAACGACAGGCGCGGCCACGGAGCCCGCGGCGTTCCTGGCCCGAGGTCGGCGAGGACGTCCTCCAGGCGCTGCACGCGGCGGCCGGGGACCTCGGGCAGCGGCAGGTCGTCCAGGACGAGCAGCGTGCCGGCCGTGGGCAGCCCGGTGAGCAGCTGGTCCAGCACGTCCCCGGGGGCACCGTCCCAGCCGGCCGGCGCGGCCGTGCGGTCGAGCAGCAGCACCGTGGGCGCCACCTGGGTGAAGCGGCCCAGCAGCGCGGCGGGCCCCATGTCCGGCATGCCCGAGGAGATGCTGGCGCCCACCGCGGCGGTGGCGAGCGCCGCGATCACGGTGCTGCCGTTGTTCGTGCCGACGACCACGGCACGGCCGCCGGCACCCAGCCCCAGCCCGGCCAGGGCGGTTGCGGTGTCGGCGACGGCGGCGCGGAGCTCACGCCGCGTCCACTGCTCGCGGCCGCCGTCAGCGTGCAGCGCGGTCAGCGCCGGCCGGTCGTCGTCCACGTCGGCCAGGGGGCGCAGCAGGTTCTCGGCGTAGTTGAGCCGGACGCCGGGGAAGAACACGGCCGACTCGACGTCGTCGCTGGTGCACACCTCGGCTGCGCTGCCCTCCCAGGCCAGCTGCGACCAGCTCAGGAAGGTCGCCCAGAAGTCGCGGAGATGCGCCACGGAGTCGGCGTGCAGGGCCGGCGCGTCTGCCAGGGGCCGGCCGGTGGCCCGGGCGAGCACGTCGCGGAACTCGGCGACCTGTGGGCGCGCGGGGAGCGGGTCGGTGGACGCCGGGCGCAGGGACGTCTGGCTCATCGGAGGGTCACCGTTCCTTCGGCAGCACGGGAGGGCGGGCCGTATGGGCGGACGGCGAGGGTCGCCACCCACCCCGCGGGCACGTCGAGCGGGTGGAGGTGCCAGTCGCCGACGGGGCCGTGACCGGACGGAGCGGCTGCGGTGTCCACGGTGCGCGGATCGACCCGCAGGCCTGTGCCGACGCCCTTGAGCACGGCTTCCTTGCCGGTCCACGCCCGGCTCAGCGCCGCCGCCCGACGGTCCGCGGGCAACTGCGCGAGCGCGGCCTGCTCGGCTGCGGTCAGCCAGTCCTCGGCGTCGGCGGTCGGGGTGGTCAGGCGTTCCACGTCGACGCCCATCCGGCAGTGCCGGGCCACGGCGACCAGGCCCAGGGCGCCGCTGGCGGAGCAGCCCAGGTCGACGTCCTGACCGGCGAGTGCGCCGGTGAGGCCGGGGCGACCGGGCGGCTCGGTGAGCGGGACGTCCGCGGCGGGCACCCCCAGCACCTCTCCGGCGAGCCGGCGGAGGGCGGCGCGGAGCAGCACCCGCCGGGTGCGCACCGCGGGCACCCCCCGGTCGGCGTGCGCCAGTTCGGCGGGGGTGAGGCAGGCGCGTGCGGCCTCCACGGCGGTGGGCGGGGCGTCGACGGTGAGCAGCCGCACCTGCACCTCCCAGTCCCGGACCGGTCCGGCCGGCGAGCGTCCGCTCATGCCGCCGGCCGGCCTCCGCGGGCGGCCAGCCGCACCCGGGCGGCGACGTAGGCGGTGCCGGTCAGCGCGGTGCCCTCGACCAGCGCCAGCACCCGGCCGGCGCCGGACAGGTCACCGCCGAGCACCTGACGCAGCCCGGTGATGACCGCGCGCGGCAGTGTCCGGCTCACGTAGCTCCGCTCGGCGGACAGTGCGGAGTCGGCGCCGGCGAGCTGGCTGACCAGGGCCTTGGACCGTCCCTCGGCGCGGCATCGGCGACGGAAGTAGGCGCGGGTCACCCGGTCGGGCGTCACGGTGTGCCGGCACCCGGCGGTGGGCTGCAGCAGGATGCGCGCGCCCTGCTGCTCACGGCTGGCGCGGATGGAGAACTCGGTCTCCTCGCAGCCCGCCGCGTCCTTGCCCAGCCGGCCCATGTCCGGGTCGAACCCGCCACTGCGGTCGAACACCGAGCGGCGGAAGGCCATGTTGGCCCCGATCGGGTTGCGGATCTCGGACTGGGTCTCGGGCAGCCCGGTGTAGCTGCAGCCCACGACCCAGAGGAACTCCTCGGGGAACCAGCTCGGCCGCGGGGCCCGCCAGTTCGGCGTCACGTGGCCGCCGACGCCGATCACGTCCGGCGCGGTGAAGGCCTCCAGCAGCCGCTCCACCCAATCGGGATCGGCGGTCGCGTCGTCGTCGAGGAACGCCACGACGTCGCCGGTGGCGGTGGCGACCCCGGTGTTGCGGGCGTCGGACAGGCCACGGGCTCCGCCGTTGGCCAGGCAGGTCACGTCGGGGAAGGCGCTCCGGGCCCGCTCGAGCAGTTCCGGGTTGTGATCGCTGACCAGCAGCACCTGTGCGGGCGGGCGGGTCTGCCGGCGGAGGCTCTCGACGGCGGCGACGATGTCGTCCCAGCGCTCGAGCGTGTACGCGCAGATGACCACGCTCATGCTCAGCTCGTCGGGTCGGGAGCCGCTCTCCGGCCGTGTGGTCCGGGTGCCCGGTGCAGTGGTCACCGACGTCCTCTCGTGTGGTGTCCGGACGTGATCCGGGAGGCCGCAGCGTATCGGCGCACGCACCTCGCTGACCTGCGCTCTCACCCGTCCGGGGCAGCCCCGGACGGGTGTCGCCGGACCGCTCAGGCGGTCTGGGACAGCTCGGTGCGGGGCGTGGGGAGGGTGGCGGGGGGCATGCGGCGGATGGCGGCGGCCTGGGTGGCGCCGGTGCCGTTGAGGCGTTCGATGAGCAGGGCGCGCAGGACGCGGAGGCCGTCGCGCCAGGTGTTGAGGTTGCTGGTGCCGAAGCGGCGGTCGTACTCGTAGCTGGGGACCTCGACGATGTGCAGGCCGGCCTTGGCGACGCGGGTGTTGATGATGGTCTCGATCTCGAAGCCGTCGCCCCAGAGCTTGTGCTGGGCGGTGCGGTCGTTGGCGTCGAGGGCCAGGACGTCCAGGCAGCGGGTCCAGAAGGCGTTGTAGCCGTAGCAGAGGTCGGTGTAGCGGGTGCCGAAGAGGAGGTTGGCGGCGCGGTTGAGCCAGCGGTTGCCCCAGGCGCGGATGGGGGTGATGTCGGAGCTGCCGCCGCCGTTGGCGAAGCGGGTGCCCTTGGCGAAGTCGGCGCCGTTGGTGAGGGCTGCGACGTAGTCGGGGATCTCGCGGGGGTCGGCGGAGCCGTCGGCGTCGAGCATGACGATGATGTCGCCGGTGACGGCGGCGAAGCCGCAGGCCATGGCGTTGCCCTTGCCGCGCCGGTTCTGCAGGACGATCTTGACGTCGGGGCGCAGGGCGCGGGCGACGTCGATGGTGTCGTCGATGCTGCAGCCGTCGACGACGATGACCTCGTGGACGTCGGCGGGGAGCAGGGCGAAGACGTGGGGGAGGTTCTTGGCCTCGTTGTAGGTGGGGATGACCACGCTGACCTGGGGGCTGGTGGTGGTGCTGGCGAACAGCGCGGTGGGGGTGCGGCGGGGCATGGATCTGTCCTCTCGGGGGGGACGGGTCCGGTTTCGCCTCTGCTCTCCGCCGGGCTGTGGCGACCAATGTGCGCCCGGCGGGTCAACGCTCACCCGTACAAGTGGCCTGGGGCCGGTCCTCCTCGTCGCGGTCACTCACGGTCGCCGCATGGGGTGAGGCCGGACCGGGATCGCCACGCCGAGGTGAAGTGGATCGGCTTCTCAGTGACTGTGCGTCACCTTGGTACGGGTCGGCTCGGGCCGAGGGGAACTCGGCTTCCCCTGCTCGGGTGAGCGGACGACGCCAGGTTCGATCGGACGGGTGAGCGGCCGGGGCCGGCCCCGTGGCGCCCCTCCCGGGGGCCCGGCCCGGCCGCCCGTCCCGCGGACCGGCGGCGTCATCCGGGTGGGTGAGAGGCCGGTCGACAGCGGGTCGTCCGGGCCGGCGACCGCCTAGCGTGGCGGTGCTCGGGGCCGATGGGCGGCCGCGGCGGAAGGGGCACGAGTGTCGTCGTCCGGTGGAGCGGCCCCGGTGCACGGGGGAGCGGACGGCGCAGCTCCGGATCCGGAGATCCTCACCCGCGCCGACCACGACGAGCCGGCGGTTGCTGCCGCGGAGGTCCCCGCCACCGAGGCGGCCGCGCCGTCGCTGTTCGGCCGGGGACTGCTGTACGTGGCGATCTGGGCGGTGCAGCTGGCCGCCGCCGTCGTGGTCTTCCCGGTGCTGGCCCACCTCGTCCCCGCGGCGGAGTTCGGCCGGCTGAGCTCGGCGATCGCACTGAGTCAGGTCCTGGTGGTCTTGTCGTTGGTGGGCCTGGACCAGGCGCTGGTGGTGCTGCGGGCGCAGAGCGGCAACGACCGGGGGGCCCGTTCCCTGGTCGCCCTGGGCGTCGGGCTGGCCGCCCTGGTCTCGGTGGTCACCGCCGTCACCTCGGGGCTGTGGAGCGGGCTGCTGGGCTTCGCCGGTGCGCAGGGCGTCGTGCTGGTGACGCTGGCCTGGACCTTGCCGGCCGCCGGTGTCCTGCTGTCCTCCGCGCAGCTGCTCAGCCAGGACCGGCTCAAGGCATTCTCCCTGGTGAACGTGGCATACGGGGTGGGCGGCCCGGTGACCGGCATGGCCCTGCTGGTGCTCACCGGCTCCCGGACGGCGGTCACCTACGCGCTGGGTCACCTCGGTGCCCTGGTGGTCACGCTGGTGCTCGCCCTGGTGCTGGTGCGGCCGACCTGGCGGGGGGCGGCGGACCTGCCGCTGGCCGGCCGGGCGCTGCGGATGGGCCTGCCGTTGATGGTCAGCTCGCTCGCGGTCTACGTGCTGAACGCCGGTGACCGGCTGGTGATCCAGAGCGTGCTGGGCGCCACCGAGGTGGGGCGCTACCAGATCGCCTACAACGTCGGGAACGTCGCGATCCTGCTGCTCGGGCTGGCGAGCGCGGCGTGGGCCCCGCAGATCAGCGCCGTCCGCGACGAGGCGCAGCGGTGGGCGCTCATCGCCCGTTCGAGAGACGCGCTGTTCCGGTTGATGGTCCCGGTCGTCCTGGGCATGACCCTCGGCGCGCCACTGGCGCTGACGATTGCGGCGCCGGAGAGCTTCCGGCCCGACGAGCTGGTGCTGGTGGCGTTCCTGGTGGCAGCCGCGGGGTTCCCGGTGCTCGTCGGCAACGCCTCGGCGCGCGAGCTCATCGTCCGCGAGCGCACCCGGTCCCTCGCGGTGGCGGCGATCGTCGCCGCGGTGGTCAACGTGGGCCTCAACGTGCTCCTGCTGCCCTTGTGGGGGCTGCCGGGAGCGGCTGCCGCGACCATCGTCGCCTTCTGCGTCCAGACCCTGCTGCACCGGCTCTCGCTGCCGGGGCACGTGGTCTGGCCCGGCGTCCCCGGCCGGCTCCTGGGGGCCGGTGGCCTCGCGCTCGCGGTCAGCGCGGTCTCGCTGTCGTTGCCGCAGGACACGGCGTGGGACCTCGGCCGGTTCGTGGTCGCGCTGGCCTGCCTGCCGTGGTTCCTCCGCGAGCTGCGGTTGGCCCGGGCAGGCGACGGCGGGACGGTGGCCCCGCCGTCCGCTCGGCCGGTCTAGCGGGCGGCTCCCCGGCTGTACCGGGAGAGCACCTCCTCCACCCGGGTGACGTGGTCGGTGAAGGAGAAGTGCTCCCGCGCCTGGGAGGCGTAGAGCGTGCCGAGGTCTGGTTCGGTCCGTCGCCAGTCGAGCAGGTCGACCAGGCCCGCGGCGAAGGCGTCGACGTCGGTCTGCGGCACGAGCAGCCGGGACAGCGCACCGGACAGGATCTCCGGCACACCGCCGACCGACGTGGCGAGCACCGGCCGGGCGGTCATCAGGCCCTCCAAGGCGACCCGCCCGAACGACTCGGGGAGCTGGCTGGGGAAGAGCACGAGGTCGGCGGCGTGCAGCAGCGGCACTACGTCCCGTTGCGCCGGCAGCAGCGTGGCTGCGCCGCGGGACACCAGCCCCGCCACCCGTCCGCGCAGTGCCGGGTCGCCGTCCGGGGTGAAGTCCCCGGCCAGCAGCAGGTGCGCGTCGCCCAGCCGGGGGGTGGCTCGGTCCCAGGCGTCCAGGGCCATCCGCAGGCCCTTGAACTCGTCCAGGCGGCCGTAGAACAGGGCGATCGGCACGTCGGCGGGCAGCCCGAGCCCGGCTCGCGCGCGGCTCCGCTCAGCCTCACGGCCGACCGGGTAACCCGCCTCGGGGACGGCGTTGTGCACGACGTCGATGCGCTCGGGGTCCAGGCCGGCGACGCCCCAGTGCTCGCGCATGAACGCCGAGACGGCGATGAACCTGCGGATCCCGGTGGCCGCGACGGGGATCAACCGGCTGGCGTTGAGCGCGTGATGCAGGTGGCAGACGATCGGCGTCCGGGATCGTCGGGCCACCACCTGACCCCAGATGGCGTGTTCGAACCGCTGCAGCCAGAGCACGTCCGGGCGCAGCCGCGCGGCCAGTGACGCGGTGGGCAGCGACCGCACGGCGGCCGGGACGGCGGTGCCGAGGGTGGGTGGGAGGAAGGGCTGGGGCCCGTGCAGCGTGACGCCGGCCGCCTCGAACTCCGGCCGCATGTCCGGCAGCACGCCGTCGCTGAGCGGCGGCCCGAACACCAGGTGCACCTCGTGGCCGCGGCTCACCAGGGCGCGGGTCACCTCGAGGGCGTTCACCTCGACCCCGCCGAGCCGCTCCAGGCTGAGGGCGTTGGTCAGGATCCTCATGCTCGGCGACCCGGGTCGGCCCCGGACACGCGCCTGCTCCGGTGGCCAGACATGGGGTCAAGGTAGCTGGCGGGCTCCCCTCTTCGGGTGAGCGGCGCCGGAGCAGCCGCCGGATGCACCGGTCCAGGGCGCTGGGCGACCTAACGTGAGGACCATGCTGAGTGGTGCCCCCTGCCGGACCCGCCGCCGGGCCGCGGTCGGTCTCCTGGTCGTGGTCCTGGGCGCGTCCGGGTGCGGGGCCGGTGACCCGGTGGCCGACCCGTCCGCCCAGCCGGCGGCGCCGGAGGTGGTGGAGTTGACCGTGGGAGGTCAGCCGGCGGTCGCGGTGGTCCCGGACGTCGAGGAGCTCAGCGGTCTGGTGCTCTACGTCCACGGTGCGGGCGAGGACGCCGACTCGCTCCAGGGGGGAGACGACCAGGCCCGGGTGACCGCACGCCTGGCGTCCGACGGCTATGTCGTGGCCGCCAGCGACGCGCACCTGGACGCGTTCGGCAACACGGCGTCCCAGCAGGACTACGTGGACCTCGCGGCCGAGCTGAGCGACCGGTACGGGACGACGCGGACGTTCCTGCTCGCCGAGTCGATGGGCGGGGTGGCCGGCCTCCAGCTGCTGGCCGGGGACCGCATCCCCGGGCTGCTGGGCATGGCGGCCATCTCCCCGCTCGTCGACCTCGACGTCATCGTCGGGACCGACTACGAGACGCCGGTGCGCGAGGCCTGGGGCGGTCGGCTGCCGACCGGGACCGAGAACCCCGCCGAGCTGCCGGCGGAGGCCTTCGCCGGCACCTCGCTGCGCTTCTACCTCGCCGCCGAGGACGAGCTCGTCGTCTCCGCGCAGAACGCCGCCCCGCTGGTCGCCCGGCTCCAGGGGGTCGCCGACGTCAGCGTCGTGGCCTGCGAGGGCGGGCACATCGACCCGTCCTGCTTCCAGCCCGACGACCTGGCCGACTGGTTCGGCGGCCTCGCGGGCTGACTGGTCGGCTCAGGCCGGCGCCCAGACGGCGACCCAGTCGATCTGCACGTGGCCGGCGGCGCCGGGGTCGGGCGGCAGGTCGCTGAGCTGGGTCTCGGTCTGCAGCACCCACCGCATCGGGTCCACGGGCACCGCGCGGGGGTCGGTGGTCGTCCACTCGCGGTCGTCGAGCTGGAACGTGAGCCGGCCGGGCGCCCACTCGATGGTGGCCGTGTGCCACTCCTGCATGGACGTGCCGGTCTCGATGGACCAGGCGTTCTCCGCCGGATCGCCCGTGACGTCGTGGGCGTTGCCGTCGATGTCCTCCCCGAGGTCGCCCTCCGGGAAGTCGACCTCGCCCTCGGTCCAGTCGTCGCTGGTCGGCCACAGCAGCCAGGCGACCTTGTAGCCGGGCACGCGGTCGGCGCGGAACCGCACCGAGTACCGGCCGTGCAGCCGGCCGTCCCACCATTCGCCGTCGGTGGTCGGGGTCAGCGCCATCACCTGCGGCGTCCCGTCGCGGGTGTGCACGTGGACGTCGAGCACCCCGTCGGCCACGGTGGTGGTGGTGCGGCTGTCGTAGCGGCCGCGGCTGCCGCTGGGTCGTCCGTAGTCCCGCGAGGTGTCGGTGGCCCCGTCGTAGCCGGCCCAGCCGGGGTACCTGGTGGCGAAGTCGCCCAGCTCGGCGTCGGTGTCGAAGTCCTGGACCAGGACCAGGTCCCAGCCCGGGAGGTCGTGCACCGGTCCGTCGGAGGAGTGGCGGGTGACGACGGCCCCTCCCACCAGCGTGAGGCAGGCGATGACGGTGGCCAGGACCCGGGGCCTGCGGCGCGCCCGGGCCTCCGGAGGTGTGCGCGCAGCTCCGAGGGTAGGTTCTGCCGGCGGTCGACCGACGTCGGCCATTGGCCCGTGACCTCGGAGGTCGTGCCCGTGGAACTGCCCCCGGACGTGCGGATCGGCCGGTCGGCCGGTCACCTCGTGCTGGTCGGGGGCCGTCACGACCTCACGCCCCGGCCGGAGCGTCGCTTGCCGGGCCCGTCGGGCGCCGGGGAGACTGGTCGCGTGCTGGCTGCTGCGGGGAAGACGTGCGGGTGTGGCCATGCCCGCCAGGCGCACCAGCACTACCGCCGCGGGTCTGACTGCGCCCTGTGCGGCTGCGCGAAGTTCCACCGTCCGCTGCTGGCCCGGCTGCGGGGGCTGGGCCGCTGACCTGGTCCCGCCGCTGGCCGGCGTGCAGCGCGACCAGCGCGGCGGTCACGAGGGCCAGCAGGTACAGCGGATAGGGCAGGCTCACGCTCTCCGCGGAGACCGGCCAGCCGAGGGGCACGCCCGGACCGGTCGCCAGGTCGCGGACGAGGTGGGCGCCCACCCCGAGCGCCAGGCCGAGACCGGCCGGCCGGAGCGCCGGGAGGCTCGCCGCGGCGACCAGCAGCAGCACGGTGGCGAGCGAGTGCGTCACCGGCCGGCCGCCGGGTGAGCCGATCGCCTCCCAGCCCAGGTAGAGCGGCACGTGGTCCAGGTCGAGGGCGACCGACCCGACCAGCGCCCATCCGACGACGGGACCGCTCGGCCAGCGGCTGACTGCGCCGATGAGCAGCACGGCGGTCAGCAGGTGGGCCGGCTCGTCGAGGGCACCGACCAGCACGGTCGGCCACGACCGCTCGGTGCGGACCCGGTCGAGGACCGGCACGAACAGCAGGGCGGTCAGCACCAGCACGGCGGAGGGGACCCAGCTGCTCGGGGTACCGCGACGGCGCGGCACCGCATCGTCGCCGGCGGTGCCCCTCCGGTGCCGGCCGCCCATCAGGTCAGGCGCTGTGGCTCTGGGTGAGCACGGTCTCCGGGCGGACGAGGTTGCCCGCCACCTGGTACGCCGGCGCGGGAGCCGCTGCGGGGAGCGGTGCCACGTCGTTGGACGCCGCGGCCACGTGGGTGGGGAGGGCGGCGGGGGGCATGCGGCGGATGGCGGCGGCCTGGGTGGCGCCGGTGCCGTTGAGGCGTTCGATGATCAGGGCGCGCAGGACGCGGAGGCCGTCGCGCCAGGTGTTGAGGTTGCTGGTGCCGAAGCGGCGGTCGTACTCGTAGCTGGGGACCTCGACGATGTGGAGGCCGGCCTTGGCGACGCGGGTGTTGATGATGGTCTCGATCTCGAAGCCGTCGCCCCAGAGCTTGTGCTGGGCGGGGCGGTCGCTGGCGTCGAGGGCCAGGACGTCCAGGCAGCGGGTCCAGAAGGCGTTGTAGCCGTAGCAGAGGTCGGTGTAGCGGGTGCCGAAGAGGAGGTTGGCGGCGCGGTTGAGCCAGCGGTTGCCCCAGGCGCGGATGCGGGTGATGTCGGAGCTGCCGCCGCCGTTGGCGAAGCGGGTGCCCTTGGCGAAGTCGGCGCCGTTGGTGAGGGCGGTGACGTAGTCGGGGATCTCGCGGGGGTCGGCGGAGCCGTCGGCGTCGAGCATGACGATGATGTCGCCGGTGACGGCGGCGAAGCCGCAGGCCATGGCGTTGCCCTTGCCGCGCCGGTTCTGCAGGACGATCCTGACGTCGGGGCGGAGGGCGCGGGCGACGTCGATGGTGTCGTCGATGCTGCAGCCGTCGACGACGATGACCTCGTGGACGTCGGCGGGGAGCAGGGCGAAGACGTGGGGGAGGTTCTTGGCCTCGTTGTAGGTGGGGATGACCACGCTGACCCGGGGGTTGGTGGTGGTGCTGGCGAACAGCGCGGTGGGGGTGCGGCGGGGCATGGATCTGTCCTCTCGAGGGGGACGGGTCCGGTTTCGCCTCTGCTCTCCGCCGGGCTGTGGCGACCAATGTGCGCCCGGCGGGTCAACGCTCACCCGTGTCGTGCTGCTGGAACGTGCTGGTCCTGCGGTGGGCGAGTCCACCGGTGGTCTCGCCCACGTGTCGCGGCGAGCCCGGTGGCTCATCACTCTGCGTCGTGCTCTGTGGTCATTCCTACCCACAGTGATCAATCGGCGGTACCTGGATGGCCCGGTTTCACCCACGCGAGTGGCGCTTTCGTCACTCTGGGTGGACAGGCCCTCGGCTCGCATCTCCGCTGGTGCCCGACAGTGGTCGCCGGCCCGTCGGCCCGCTGCCGGACGGAGCAGGACGCCCCTCGCTCCATCGGGTGAGGGGAACTCCCCAGAAGGTGTCCGAGGATTGACGGGGCGCGACACGGCTGGAGACCGTCCTCGCTGGACGGGTAGCCGCGTCGCTGGACCACACCGGTCCGGCTGCCGGCCGGGTGTGGTCTCCGGGGCCACGGATGAGAGGGGCGTCGTGGGCATCCCGCCGATGCATCGACCGGACGCCGATCGAGAACCCCGCGTCGCGTACTTCGTCTCCTCGTACCGTTCACCCGACCAGCTGCGCCGACTGCTGGGTACGTTGCGGGCTGCGCAGCCCGACGCGCCGTTGCTGGTCTTCCACAACGTCTTCGCCTCCACGATCGACCCGGAACTCCTGGCCGACGTCGGCGCACGGCTGTTCACCAGCGAGAGCCCGATCGTCTGGGGGGACATCTCGCTCGACCGCGCCCGGTGGGACGTGCTGCGCTGGGCTGTCGAACACGTCGACTTCGACTGGCTGGTGCTGTTGTCCGAGCAGGACTACCCGATAGCCCCGCTGGGCGAGCTCGGCCGCCGGCTGGCGAACAGCGGCGTCGACGCTGTCCTGGACACCGAGCCGATCACCGAGATCGCGTCGGCCGCGCAGCGGCGTGACTGCCACTGGCGCTACCACTACCGGCGGGTGGCTCTGCCCACGTGGGGACTCAGTGCCCGGTTGCCCCCGACGGTGCGCCGGTCCGCGGCACGGCTGTGGGGGCTCGCCTGCTCGGCGTTGGCCCGGGTGCAGCCCTGGCTGCACGTCTACCCGATGCCCCCCGAGCTCTCCCTCCCGAGCAAGGTGGGCGTGCGGGTCGGACGGCGTGGCCCCTTCTCCGTGGAGTACCCGATCTGGTGGGGCTCTGCCTGGTTCGCCCTGTCCCGACGCGGCACGCGGCGACTGCTCGAGCTGGTGGACAGCTCGGCGGAGGTCGTCGACCACTTCCAGCACGCCGTCATCCCGAGCGAGTCGCTGACCCACACGCTGCTGGTCAACGCGCCTGACGTCCGGGTCGAGCGGGCGTCGCTGCACCACATCCGGTGGAGCGATGCCGGGTCGGGCCGGCCGGACGTGTTCGCCGAGGAGGACCTGCCCGGGATCCTGGCGTCCGGGAAGTTCTTCGCCCGCAAGTTCGAGCGGGATTCCCCGGTGCTGGACCGGCTCGACGACGTCGTCCTGGGCCGGGTGCCGGTACCGCACCCTTCGTGACACCGGGACCCGGGCGACGCATCGCGGCACCTGATCGAGGGATCGTGGCCCCGGCCTGGTCACCCGATGGGATGCCGACCGGGTCGACAGACCCCCCGGTGTGCTTACGGTCCGTCACGGTCGCCGTGCTGGCGGCCGTCGACGGAGGAAGAACTGTGACCACAGCACCGATGAGCACGGCGACGTCCGTTCCCGGACCGATCTCGCCCCGGGTCCCCGGCCGTGGGGGGCGGCTGCTGCGAGGCGTCACCACCCTGAGCCTGTTCAGCGTCCTGGCCGTGCTGGGGCTGAGCGGGGTGGTGGCCCCACCCGCATCGGCGGCCACCGGATGCAGCATCAGCGTCATCGCGCACCCGGACGACGACCTCTTCTTCCAGAACCCCGCCGTGCAGGCCGACGTCGCCGGCGGCGGGTGCGTCAGCACCGTGTACGTCACCTCCGGCGATGGCGGGCGGGGGACCACGTACTCGCGCAGCCGGGAAGCCGGTGTCCGTGCCGCCTACGCGACGATGGCAGGCGTCTCGAACGAGTGGACCACCACGGCCGGCACGGTCGCGGGCAAGGTCGTCACCCGGTCGACGCTGGTCGCCGCACCGCAGATCTCGCTGGTGTTCCTGCGCCTGCCCGACGGCAACATGGACGGCAGCGGCACCACCACCTCGGGGTTCACCAGCCTCCAGCAGCTCTACGCGGGCGAGATCGCGTCGCTGACGACGGTCGACGAGCCGATCCAGACCTACACGACCACCGAGGTCGTCGACACCATCGGCGCGCTCATCACCTCGAGCGGGGCCACCGAGATCCGCACCCTCGACGAGCTCGGCGACTACGGCGACGGCGACCACAGCGACCACTACACGGTGGCCCGGCTGACGGTGCAGGCGCGCAACACCCACGCGCCGGCCGTGCCCATCCAGGGGTACCTGGGCTACCCGAGCGCCCAGCTCGAGGAGAACGTCTCCGGGGCGGCGCTCAGTGCCAAGCAGGACGCCTTCCTCGCCTACGCCCCGTACGACTCGCAGATGTGCCAGACCCTCAGTGACTGCTCGGTGCGCGCCGAGGGCACCTGGTTCCCTCGTCAGCACCTGTCCACCGACATGTACACCCCGCCGGCGCCGATCACGGACGGCAACCTCGCGGCCGCCGCGACGGTGACCGCCTCCTCGCAGAACACCGCGGACGGGCAGACCGCGAAGAAGGTGGTGGACGGAGTGGTCGACGGCTACCCGGGTGACCACACGGCCGAGTGGGCGACGCAGGGTGGTGGCGCCGGCAGCTGGCTGCAGCTCAGCTGGCTGGAGGCGGTGCAACTCGACACCGTCGTCCTGTACGACCGGCCCAACGCCGGTGACCGGGTCACCGGGGGCACTCTCAGCTTCTCCGACGGGTCGACCGTGGCCGTGCCAGCACTTGACGACGCCGGTGGCGCCGTGACGGTGGCCTTCAGCCCGCGCACGACGACGAGCGTGCGGTTCAGCGTGACCAGCGTCAGCGCGACGACGGACAACGTCGGCCTCGCCGAGCTGGAGGCCTGGACGCCGGGGTCGACACCGGTCGAGCCGACCGACCCGACGGAGCCGACCGACCCGGCGGAGCCGACTGACCCGGCGGAGCCCACCGATCCGACGGACCCGACGGAGCCGACTGTGCCGGTCGAGCCGGTGACGCCGGTGGCGAACGTCGCGGGTGCGGCGTCGGTGGTCGCGTCGTCGGAGAACCCGAGTGACGGGCAGACCGCGGTGAAGGCCGTCGACGGTGTGGTGGACGGTTACCCGGGTGACCACACGGCGGAGTGGGCGACGCAGGGTGGTGGCGCCGGTAGTTGGTTGGAGCTGACCTGGGCTGAGCCGGTGACGGTGAACCGGGTGGTGCTCAACGACCGTCCCAACGGCAGTGACCAGGTGACGGCGGGGACGTTGACGTTCTCGGATGGCTCGACGGTGCAGGTGCCGGCGTTGGACGATGCCGGTGCGGGGACGCAGTTGACCTTCGCCAGCCGGACGACCACGAGTCTGCGGCTGACCGTCACCGGGGTCAGCGAGGAGACCAGCAACGTGGGGCTCGCCGAGATCCAGGCGTGGACCACTGGCGCGGAGACCGATCCCACGGAACCGGTCGAGCCGGCGGAGCCGACCGACCCGACGGAGCCGACCGACCCGACGGAGCCGACCGACCCGGCGGAGCCGACTGACCCGGCGGAGCCCACCGATCCGACGGACCCGACGGAGCCGACTGTGCCGGTCGAGCCGGTGACGCCGGTGGCGAACGTCGCGGGTGCGGCGTCGGTGGTCGCGTCGTCGGAGAACCCGAGTGACGGGCAGACCGCGGTGAAGGCCGTCGACGGTGTGGTGGACGGTTACCCGGGTGACCACACGGCGGAGTGGGCGACGCAGGGTGGTGGCGCCGGTAGTTGGTTGGAGCTGACCTGGGCTGAGCCGGTGACGGTGAACCGGGTGGTGCTCAACGACCGTCCCAACGGCAGTGACCAGGTGACGGCGGGGACGTTGACGTTCTCGGATGGCTCGACGGTGCAGGTGCCGGCGTTGGACGATGCCGGTGCGGGGACGCAGTTGACCTTCGCCAGCCGGACGACCACGAGTCTGCGGCTGACCGTCACCGGGGTCAGCGAGGAGACCAGCAACGTGGGGCTCGCCGAGGTCCAGGTGTGGTCGGGCGGCGCAGCGACCGATCCCACCACCCCGACGGAGCCGCTGGAGCCGGTGGAGCCGACGGAGCCGGTGGAGCCGACAGACCCGACGACCCCGACGGACCCGGTCGAGCCGACGGAGCCGGTCGACCCGGTGGAGCCGACCGAGCCGACGGATCCGGCCGAGCCGACCGATCCGGCCGAGCCGACCGATCCGGCCGAGGTGGCCACGGTGACGGCGGACCCCACCACGGCACCGGCGGGGCCTGACCTGGTCTCGAGTGCCTGGATCGCGGACGGCACGCCCGGCCAGGCCGTCGGGTCCTGGACCGAGTTCACCTGGGCCGCCCCGGTGCAGGTCGGCCGGCTGGTCTTCCGCGACCCGACCGGGTCCTTCGGCGGAGCCACTCAGGTCACGCTGACCTTCTCGGACGGCTCCGCGGTCGTCGTCCCGCTGTTCCCGATGCCCACCGGGGAGCTCACGGCGACCTTCCTGGCCCGGACGACGGAATCCGTGCGGATCACGGTGGACGAGGCGTCGTCGACCGATGGGGACGTCTTCCAGACCGCGGTGCTGGTCTACGCAGCCTGACGGCCGATCCCGGCGGTGTGCGCGCTCTCCCCAAGTGGAGCTGCCCCGTGCCGCCGGGACTCGGTGGCACGGGGCAGGACTTGGGGGAGGCTCAGCCGATCGGCCGGGGGCTCGCCGCGCCGCTGCGGCGGGGTCAGGTCAGCGACGGGCGCCGCCGTAGCGGATGACCCGGCCGCCGCCCACGCTCCGGGCGGCGGTGAGGCAGAGGGTGGCCCGGCGGTGCACCTCGGTGGGTGCGGCGTCGGGGGAGAGCCCGGCGATGCCCGCACAGGCGGTGAGTCCGGGGACGCCGACGTCGGCCACGACCTGCAGCAGGCGGTTGGCCGCCGTCTCGGCGTGGTGCGCCGGGCTGTCGAGCACCACGGCGAACTCGCTGGGGCCGGACCGGGCCAGCCAGTCATCGCCCCGCACGTTGGCCGAGAGCGCCGCCGCGACCTGGTCGAGGTGGGCACCGGGCGTGGGCCAGCCGTTGTCGCGGCGCAGCAGCCCGACGAGCACGAGCGCGGCCGGGGCGACGTCGGAGGTCGGCGTCCGCTCAGCGAGGCGGTCGATCAGGGTCGCCCGGGTGGGCAGCAGGGAGATGGCGCTGGTGGCCTGGAGGTCGAGCTGCGGCAGAACCTCGTAGGCGACCGAGTTGGCGGCGATCGGCATGAACGGGTTGTCGTCCCGTCGGCGGAGTCAGTTGAGTTCCGAAACGCCTTTGCTCGCCCGGACGAGGGAGGCCGGCGGGTGAGTGCGTTTGGCCGCACCGGCGGCTCAGCCGCCGATCAGGTCGCCGACCAGGTCGATGATCTCCCCGATGGCACCGGACGTCTCCGCAGGTGACTCGGTGGGCATCGGTGTGGACGTCTCGGTCGGCTGAGGCGCGGACGTCGTCGGCTCGGGAGCGGGAGACGTGCTGGTCGCCGTCGGGGCCGGGTTGGTGGGCGCCGGAAGCGGCAGCGGCGCGTCGTCCTGGGACAGGACCGTGGCGTCAGGCGTTCCGTCAGGTGATGGAACCGACGTCGTCTGCTCCTGCTCGGTCCGCTGCGACGTGGGGGGCGTCGCCGTTTCGATGACGGTGTCGCCGGGAGCGGGCGCGGTCCCGTCGTCCGCGACATCGGGAGTCGCCGCGGTGGTCCCCGGCCCGCCGGCGCTGCCGGCCGGCGCCGGGTCCGCACTGCTCGCCGCGCTGCTGCGACCGGACGGCGTGCCGGCTGTGGACGCCCCGCCGCCCGACGGCGAGTCGGTGGTCGTCGTCTGGTCCCGGGCGGGCGCAGAGGTCGCGGTGCCGATCAGCCCGCCGCGGCTGATCGCCTCGAGAGTGTCGGTGGCACGGTCGGGGTGGGCGGCGACCTCGGCCGCGAGGGCGTCGTGCAGGCCGAGGGCGCTGTTCGAGCGGGCGAGCACCGGGGCGAGGGCGACGGCGAGCAGGGCGGTGCCGGCCAGGATGCGCTGCGGTGCGCGACTCCGCCTGCGGCGGACGGCGTCGGGGTGGGCCTTCGGTGCGACGTCGGCTGCGTGTCGCCGACGGGCCGGCTCGGGTGTGGGGTCGAGCTCAGCGATGACGGCGCGGTGCCGACCTGTGTCGGTCAGCGGCGGAGTCGTCTCGCCCCGGCGGTGACGGCCCGTGGTCTCCGGACCAGGTCCTGCGTCGTGCACTGTTCCCCCTTGCGCCGCCGACCGCTCGATCGACTCACAGCAAGGTAATTCGTATGGCACTCCGCGCCTACAGCAGGACAGCGTGTCACCATCGACACGCCGCTGGACCTCGGAGAGACCGGTCGGCCTGAGACTGTGCGGGTAGACCGCCTCGCCGGCCGTCCGGTGCGGGTCCATCGAGGTGGCCCGTGTTGCCGTGGCCGACGACGCACTGCGGGACACGTGCCGATGCTGGCGGCACGAGGTGCCGCCGAATCGCGGGATGAGACGGAGGACGCGACGTGCACACCAAGCTCGGGGAGCAACTGGCCGCGGCGCGGGAGGTGCTGGAGCCTGCCGTGTTCGACTACTACGCCGCCGGCTCAGGCGACGAGGTGACGGCGGGCGAGGCGGAGGCGGCTTGGGGTGGCTTCCGGTTGCGCCCCCGGGTGCTGAACGACGTCTCCAGCGTGGACATCGGCGTCGAGCTCCTCGGCACCAGGGTGACCTCGCCGTTCATCGTGGCGCCGATGGCCTTCCACGGCCTGGCCCATCGGGACGGGGAGTGCGCGACGTTCGCCGGTGCGGGCGCGGCAGGTGCCCTGGGGGTGCTCTCGACGCGCTCGTCGCGGCGGATCGAAGACGTCGCCGCAGCGGCGACTGGTCCCTGGTGGTTCCAGGCCTACGGCATGCGCGACCGTCAGCTCACGCATGCGCTGGTGGGTCGTGCGGCGGACGCAGGGGCGACTGCCGTGGTGCTGACGGTGGACACCCCCTACGTCGGGCGCAAGAGCAAGGTCGGCGGTGTCCGCATCTCCGTCCCGGACGACGAGTTCCTGGTCAACCTGGCGCAGCACCTGCTGCCGGGGACCGTGGGGCGTCAGGCGGCGGAGCAGGACCCTGCCATGACGCCGGCCGTCATCGCCGAGCTGGCCCGGGTCAGCGGACTCCCGGTGCTGGTCAAGGGCGTGCTCCGGGGTGACGAGGCGGAGCGGTGCCTGGACGCCGGGGCTGCCGGGGTCATCGTCTCGAATCACGGTGGGCGACAACTGGACCGCGCCGTGCCCAGCGCCTTCGCGCTGGCCGACGTGGTGACCGCCGTGGCCGGTCGGGCGCCGGTGCTGGTGGACGGCGGCATCCGCAGCGGGACGGACGCGCTGGTGGCCCTGGCCCTGGGCGCGGACGCCGTCCTGGTGGGCCGCCCGATGCTGTGGGCGCTCGCCGCCGACGGCGCAGCCGGGGTGACCGCAGCGCTGGACGCCCTCGCCGTCGACCTCAGGCATGTCCTCGCCGTTGCCGGCGCGGCCAGCGTCGCCGATCTGGACCGCAGCATGGTGAGTGTCGCGTCGTGGTCAGCAGCCGCCGGCGAGCCGGCCCTCGGGTAGCCGTGCGGCGCCGATTCCCTTCCGGCACCCGGGGCGCCGCCGCGGAGAACGATCAGGTCGCAACGCCGCTCCGGCGGCGTAGCGTCGTGCGCAGGCCATCTACGACCTCCGTCACGACCGACCTGGCGATCAGCAGGACGACCCCCAGGTACACGACGCCGCCCAGGGCCAGCGCCAGGACGACATAGCCCCAGTCAGTCAGTTGCAGGAGCTGCTGCGCGGCCAGCACGACGCCCGCCGCCACCCCGCCGGCCAGGACCACACGGACCGTGCGCGCATAGGTCCGTGCCGGGACGTGGAGCAGACGGTGTACGAGGACGCCCCGCATGGGAAGGGCGAGGACGGTCCAGGCGGTCAGCACGGCCGCCAAGGTGAGGAGGCTGTCGTCGGCGAAGACGAACACCAGGCCCAGCTGACCGGCGAGCAGCACGAGAGTCACGAGCAACTCGACCCCGGGGTTGCCGGTGGCCATCAGCACGGAGCGGTTGAAGGTCGACATGGCGGTGATCAGTGATCGGACGGCCAGCAGGGACGCAAGACCCGCAGCCGGCGCCCACTGTTGACCGAAGACCGCAGGCACCACCTGGTCGCTGGTCAGCGACAGGCCCATGAGGACGGGGACCAGCACGAGGGCGCCGGTCGCCTGAGCGGTACCGAGCGCTCGCGACAAGCGCGGCGGGTCGGCCTGGAGTCGGGCGAACACCGGGTGGGCCACCGTGCTGAACACCGAAGTGCAGACGTCCACGATGACCTGGACAAGTCGTTGTGCGACGGTCCAGAAGCCCAGTGCTGCCGTCCCCGCAAGGACCCCAATGAGGAAGACCTCGCCCTGCTGCCGCAAGGCGTTGGCGAGATGGGCGCCGAGCGACTTCGCGCCGAAGGCGCTCATCACCCGCATCTCCGCAACAGAGAACGTCCGCCGAGGACGGAAGCCCGCGGTGGCCCACAGCACGATGGTCGAGATCGTCACCCGTACCAGGGTCTGAGCGACGAGTGCCCACGCTCCGGCCCCGGCGAAGGCGAGCACGATGGCGACCACGACGGACAACACCGTTGCGAGCACCTGGCGCACGGCCAACTCGCGAAAGCGCAAGTCCTTCTGCATCAGAGCGGCCGGCACACTGCTGAGGCCGCTGATGAACAGCGAGACGGCCAGGGCGGCGAGGATGGGCTGCATCTGCTCGGCGTCCAGGATGGCGCTGATCGGGCCCGCCAGTCCGCCCAGGGCTAGGGCGAGCGCAGCGCCGAGGCAGAGCGAGATGTAGAACGCGGTGCTGGTGATGGTCGTCGTCAAACGCCGAAGCTGCACCAGGTATGTCGTGAACCCAGCGTCACTGACGATGGTGAGGATCGAGATGAAGGTCATCGCGAGGGCGACCACCCCGAACTCCTCGGGTTCCAGGAGCCGGCCGAGGAGGATAAAGCCGACGAGCGTGCTGAGCCGCACCGCCCACTTCTCCAAAGCGGTCCAGAGGACCCCCTGAGTAGCCCGCTGCCGCAGACTTCCCTCAGAGTCTGGGATGGTGCTTTCGGTGTCGGTCGACACGTGACTCCTCCCGCGCACGAGGCGCTCGCCGGTGCCGGACCGGCGCTGACGGGGTCGTGCAGCAGCCCCGGGTCGTTGAGAAGAGTAGCCGGGAGATGATCTCCGTCCGTCCGCCCTACGCAGCGGAGCCATGTCGAGGGGCTGCGTCCGATCATCGCTGCCGTTGTGAGCCCTTGAGCAATGGGCGGGGGCGGTAGCTGACCCTGCCTCCACCCGGCGGATGGGCGGTAGGTTCCGTACCGTCCCGTCTCGTGATTTCTTCACCGGCCAGTGACCCAGTGATGTTGTTCTGGACGGGCGGATGGGACTCATCGTTCCGACTGATGCAGCTGCTCCTCATCGAACGACGGTCGGTGCAACCCATCTACGCAGTGAGCGTCGCGCGGCGGACGGCCTTGTCCGAGATGCAGACGATGGAGCGCATGCGTCAGACGCTGTTGCCCCGGCTGGACGATCCTGCCCAGTTGGCTCCCACCATCCTGGTGATGGCCGAGCAGTACCCACCCAGCCCGGACATGGCAGCCCTGTGGACTGCCATCGGTCAGCGAGCCCCCGTTGGTAAGCAGTACCCGTGGCTCGCCGCTGTCACCGAAGCCAAGGGGTGGACCGAGGTGGAGGTCTGCCTCGCGGGCTATCCGCAAGGCATGCCGGCGTGGGAGCGGCTCGTGTTCACAGAACCTCGGCAACTGAACGGGTCCCCGGAAGCAGAGGCTCTGCGCCGGTGGTCCTTCCCCGTGATGCACCTGACGAAGGAGCTGATGGGGGCGGTCGCCCGTGAGCACGGGTTCTACGACGTGCTCGTCCAACGGTGGTTCTGCCAAGATCCGTGGAACGGAAGGGCATGCGGACAATGCGTGCCGTGCAGTCTCGCCAACCGCGACGGCGTCGACTTCGCCCCGAGTGCTGCCGTGACGGGTCGGCGAGGGTGGCGCAAACTGCGGGGCATGCTCCGCGCCGCCGGCGTGCTGGACAGGTCGCACCCCGCAGCAGCCCCCGCCCCCGTGCGGTGAGGACGGCGGAGACGACGCTGATAACACGCTGAGGTCAGCTGAACGATGGCTGTCTCACGTCTGGAGCTGTTCCTGGTCACGCGTATCTGGGTGCCAGGATCCCGTGGTCGATGTAGTACCGCCGGATTCGTGAGTCGTGCAGAAACGGCCCGTGGAACTGGAACACGTTGGGATTGGGCACGCCGGGATTCCCCTCGATCACCCTTGGGCCAGCCGCTGTGACGCAGATGTCCCAGCCCACGTGGTCGAGGTCGGGGAAGGCGTCCATCAGCGACAGCGTGAGCTGACGTACCTCTGGCCAGCAGGGCACCGGGAGACCGGTGATCTGCGCGCCGGTGTCCGGGTGCCGGTCGAGCGGCACGCGCCGTCGGTCCCGGGGTGCACCCAGCGCCGGGCCCAGCCGCCCGGTCTCCAGGTCGATCAGGCTGCACAGCCCGCCTGAGCTGACATTGTCCACGGCCCCCGTGGCGGCGGTGCCCCAGCGATGGACGGCCGCGACGACCACCGGGCCGTCGGCGGGCAGGCGGATGGCCAGAACCCGCATGGTGTTCAGAGATCCTGGGTTCACCGCAGCGAGCGCGGGATGCTGCTGGAGCCGCTCCTGCACGACCTGCTCGGGGGCGGCGTCCTCATGGAGGTCTGCTACCTCCGAGCCGGGCAGCGCCCGGACTCCTCGACCGCCGTCCCCGTTCGCCGGCTTCACGATCACGGACCGCTGCTCGCGCAGCCTCTCCAGTGCACGGGGCGAGCGCGGGCGGAACGTGCCACCGATGACGGCGCCGAAGGTCTCCGGTGCCTGGTCGGCCAGACCGCGCGCGATCAGCGCGTCGGCGAAGAGCGCCTTGTCGTCGAGGGACTTCCTGGCCGAGGCGTCGTTCAAGGAGGCGAGACGGGGCTCGACCATCAGGTCGCTGATGTAGGGCAGCGAGCGGTCTTCGATCCCGGGGTAGGCATACCGGCGGTTGGAGAGGAAGCCGCGTCGCCACATCGAGGGGTGCAGCGCCCCGACGTACTGTCGCCGCTCCAGCCGCACGAACAACCGGATCCAGTGCGCGAGCCTCCTGATGCGTGCAACGGAAGTCCGCCTGGTGACGAGGGACTGCGGTGGGAGCGGGCTCCCTGAGCTGGACACATCGCCACGCTAACGTCGATGGCGTCGATCGCGCGCCCCGGTTCGGTCGCAGGAAGCCGGCCCAGAGCCGTCGGTGACCCGGCCGGCAGCTGCCGACCGGCTGTCGCACGCCCGTGCCGGGGCCTCCCGTTCGAGGCGGTGCGACGCCCAGGTGGGTGAACCGGCGTTGGTCCATCGTCTCGACGCGCCGTACCGTTCGTCGGCGCGGGGACGCGCAGTCACGGTCAAGCGCGTCCTCGTTCCCTCGACCTCGCGGAGCAGTGCATGAAGATCTCGGTTGTCGGCTGTGGCTATCTGGGCGCCGTGCATGCGGCATCGATGGCCGAGCTCGGCCACGACGTCGTGGGCATCGACGTCGACCGGCCGAAGGTCGAGGCGCTGCAGGATGGCAGAGCGCCCTTCTACGAGCCCGGTTTCGAGGAACTGCTAGGCCGCTCCATCGCCTCCGGTCGCCTGCGGTTCAGCACCGACATGGCCGACGCAGGGGATGCCGTCCTGCACTTCCTCTGCGTGGGGACGCCGCAGAAGCGCGGCGAGTACGCCGCCGACCTCCGCTACGTCGAGGCGGCCGTGGAGTCGCTGCTCGTGGCGCTCAAGCCCGGCGACCTGGTCGCCGGCAAGTCGACGGTGCCGGTGGGCACCGCCGCCCGGCTGGCCGACGTGGTCGCCGGCAAGGTGCCGGGCGCGATGCTCGCCTGGAACCCAGAGTTCCTCCGCGAGGGGTTCGCCGTGCAGGACACCCTGCACCCCGACCGTCTGGTCTACGGACTGGCAGCCGGTGCGGAGGGCGAGGCCGCTCGCGCGATGCTCGACGAGGTCTATGCCTCGATCGTGGAGGCCGGCACCCCCAAGGTCGTCACCGACTATGCGACCGCCGAGATGGTGAAGACCGCGGCCAACTCCTTCCTGGCCACGAAGATCTCCTTCATCAACGCGATGGCCGAGCTGTGCGAGGCCACCGGCGCCGACGTGAAGCTGCTCGCCGATGCCATCGGCCACGACGACCGGATCGGCCGCAAGTTCCTCAACGCCGGACTCGGCTTTGGCGGTGGCTGCCTGCCCAAGGACATCCGTGCCTTCATGGCGCGGGCCGGGGAGCTGGGCGCCGACCAGGCGCTCACCTTCCTGCGCGAGGTCGACAACATCAACATGCGCCGCCGGATCCGGATGGTCGAACTGGCACGCGAGGTCTGCGACGGCTCACTGCTCGGCAAGCGGGTGGCGGTGCTCGGGGCCGCCTTCAAGCCCAACAGCGACGACATACGCGACTCGCCCGCGCTCAACGTCGCCGCCCAGCTCCAGCTGCAGGGCGCCGTCGTCCAGGTGACCGATCCGGCCGCGGGGGAGAACATCAAGCGCAGCTGGCCGCAGCTCGACGTGGTGGACACCGCCGAGGAGGCCGCCCGAGGTGCGGACGCGGTGCTGCTGCTCACCGAGTGGCAGCAGTACCGCGACCTCGACCCGGTCGCCTTCGGCGCGGTCGTCAGGCGGAAGCGGATCCTGGACGGGCGCAACGCGCTGGACCGGGAGAGCTGGACCGCCGCGGGCTGGTCCTACCGGGCCCTGGGCCGACGCGCCGGCTGAGACCGACGGGACTCCGGCGCCGGCTGCCGGGCGCCGTCCCATGCCGCCGTGCACGCGTCCGCAGGGCGCCGTGAGAGACCCCGCCACCCGCTGCCCCGAGCCGAGGACGCGGTGCGACGCGGCACATGACCAGTCCGACCGCCGCGTGGACCACGTTCCACGCGGTCCACTGACACTCCTCGATTGGCGATGATGTTCCCCCAGCTACGCCCCCAGATCACCCGGCTCGTCCCCGTGTCGCTCAGGCGACGGGTCTGGTACCGCCGGCGGTTCCATCGCGCGCTGCGACTGTCCGACCCGCAGACCTTCAACGAGAAGGTCAACTGGCGCATCATCAAGGACCGTCGCCCCCTGCTCGAGGGTACGTGCGACAAGTTGACGATGAAGGAGCGCGCCGAGGCGGCCGGGTCCTTCGGGTTGCGGGTGCCACGCACCTACTGGGTCGGCACCGATGTGACCGAACTGGCGGACGTCGAGCTGCCGGATCGGTGGGTGCTGAAGCCGAACCACTCGACCGCGCGGGTCCACCTGGGGCACGGGAGGCCGGACCTGGCCGACCTGGTCGAGCGCACCCGGGGCTGGACGGAGCAGCAGCACTGGCGCGTCACGGGGGAATGGGCGTACCGCAGCGCACGGCCGTGCCTGCTGGTCGAGGAGTTCATCGGCGAGCCGGGGAAGGTGCCCGACGACTACAAGGTGCTCGTCTTCGACGGCGTACCGCGCCTCGTCGAGGTGCACACCGGCAGGTTCAGCGCTCACCGGGCCTTCCCGTACACCCCGGACTGGGAGCCACTGGTCGCGGGGGACACCGCCGTGCCGCGTCCCGAGCGGCTGGCCGACATGCTGGCGAGTGCCGAGGCCCTGTCCGCCGGCTTCGACATGATGCGCGTCGACTTCTACGAGGTGGACGGCGAGCTGTGGTTCGGTGAGCTCAGCCCCTATGCCGGGTCGGGCCTGCTGTCGAGGATCGGGGAGTACGACGGCCTCCTCGGCAGTTGGTGGCGGCTCCCTGAGCTGCCGAGTCGGTTCGAGCGAGCCCGCGCGGGACTCGCCGGAGCGGTGGCGCGTCGAACCCGCAGGTGACTCACACGGTGAGACCCGATGCGCTTCGTAGTCGGCAGGCCGCTCCAGGTGCTCAGAGGAACGCGGAGTCCCGCCGCGCCCAGCGAGCGCGCTGATCCGGCGGGAACCTCTACCACTGGAGCGGTGGGCGAAGAGTCGCGCCCGAGGAAGGGGGTTTCATGGCCGGGGACGTCAGGCCCGACGCCCGACCGGGCGCAGATCGTCCGGTCGGTGCCGACCCGATGACCGAGAAGCGCAGTCGGGGGCGTGACCAGTCCGTCCAGACGCTCCGCGGCCTGGCCGTCCTGATGTTGGTGGGCAGCCATGTCTACGGGCTGGACGCCGGCACGGGGATGGCGGTGTCGGGCAACACCGTCGGCCGCTACCTGACGGACTCCCTGGAGTACATCCGGATGCCGCTGTTCACGGTCATCTCCGGTTACGTCTACGCGATGCGGCCGGTACCCGGCTGGCCGGCTGTGCCCTCCTTCCTACGAGCCAAGAGCCGACGGCTGCTGCTGCCGCTGTTGCCCCTGGTCCTGATCGTCGGTCTCCTCCAGGCAGCCGGCGGCGCGTCGACGAACGCCAGTCCCTCGTTGACCGACATCGCCCGCGGTTATCTCTACGGGTACTCGCACCTGTGGTTCCTCGAGGCGCTGTTCCTCGTCATGATCGTCATCGCCGTCCTCGACGCGACACATCGGCTGGACACGCTGCGCAGCTGGGGCATCACCCTCGTTGCCGGCGTCGGCCTCTACGTCGTCATCGAGGTGCCGTCCGACTTCGACGTCTTCAGGCTGAGCGGAGCACTCCTGCTCTTCCCGTTCTTCGTCCTCGGGTACGGACTGGCCCGGCACCGGGAGGCGCTCTCCTCTCGACCGCTCACCATCGGCCTGCTGGCCCTCTTCGTGCTGGGCCTCGCCGTCCAACAGGTGATGCTGGCGCACGGCGTCGAGACGTCGCCGCTCACGATCCCGCTACGGGCGTTGGCCGTGGTCGTCGGCATGGCCGGCACCGCCACCCTCTTCCAGGCGCGGAAGCTGCTGCAGAACCGGCCGATGGCCTGGATCGGCGCCTATGCCTTCACCATCTACCTCCTGCACACGATCGCAGCTGCCGGCACGAGGGTCGCGTTGGATGGGGTCGGCATCGACAGCCGGGCCGTCGTCTTCTCCGCAGGGATGACGGCGGGGATCCTGCTGCCGATCCTCTTCGAGCGGTTGTTCGGCCGGTACAACCCGATCCGCGTCGTACTGCTCGGTGAGAAGCCACTACGGCGCGGACCGCGAGCCGACGCCACCCGATGAGTGCACGAACGGGTGATTGCCGGTTTCATCACGACTGATCGCCCGGGAAAGAGACGTAAGGTCCCCACCGACATGCGCTCGGTCGATCAGGAGGACCTCATGGACACCCGCGACGTCGCACCGGCGGACATCCCGGTCGTCATCCTCTGCGGAGGAATGGGCACCCGCCTGCGAGAGGCCAGTGAGCAGTTGCCCAAGGGCCTGGTCGACATCGGTGGTCGACCGGTGCTGTGGCACATCATGAAGACCTACGCCCACCACGGCTTCCGGCGGTTCGTGCTGTGCCTCGGCTACAAGGGCGACATGATCAAGGACTACTTCGTCGACCATCGGGTGCGGATGAACGACTTCACGCTGCGCATGCGCGGGGACCACGAGCTGGACTTCCACACCAATGTCGCCGACGAGGACTGGGAGATCACGTTCGCGGAGACCGGTCTGACCACGGCCACCGGTGCCCGGGTCGCGCGGGTCGCGAAGTACCTGGACGCCCCGGTCTTCGCGCTCACCTACGGCGACGGCATCGGGGCGATCGACCTGCCCAGCGCGCTGAAGACGCACGTCGCCTCAGGGAAGCTCGCCACCCTGACCGGCGTCCACCCCAGCGGCCGCTACGGCGAGATGGTGATCGAGGGTGACGACGTCGTGCAGTTCAACGAGAAGCAGTCCCAGACGGGGTTCGTCAACGGTGGCTTCTTCTTCTTCGAGCGTGAGTTCGTCGACCGGTACCTGGACGCCGAGGCCACCGACGAGATGCTCGAGCACACGCCGCTGCAGCGGTTGGCTCGTGACGGGCAGCTCGGCGTCTACCGGCACGAGGGTTTCTGGATGGGCATGGACACCTTCCGCGACTGGAAGGAGCTCAACGGCCTGTGGGACGACGGCCAAGCAGAGTGGAAGGTCTGGCAGGACTGAGCCCCCTCCGGGTGCGGTGAGCCGTCCGGTCGCTGTGGGCTGCCGGTCGTGAGCACTGCGTCGGCGCGAAGGGGGCCGTGAGCACCGTGCACGCCGGCGGTGAGCGGGCCATGGTCCCTGGCGGCCGTCAGTCACCTGACCCGTGTGCGGAGCGTGATCGCGATAGCGTCGCGATCCCATTGGTGAAGATGATGGAAGACGAGCGGGGACGAAGCGTGCGAGTACTGGTCACCGGAACCGAGGGCTACCTGGGGTGCCTGGCTGCGCAGGAGCTGCTGCGAGCCGGACACGAGGTCGTCGGTGTGGACACCGGCTATTACAAGAACGGCTGGCTGTACCCAGGGCTGGACAGGGTCCCGGAGACGCTCGCGCTGGACATCCGGAGGCTGGAGCCGGTCCATCTGGAGGGCGTCGACGCCGTGGTCCACATGGCCGAGCTGTCCAACGACCCCATCGGCGACCTGATCGGCGACGTCACCTACGACATCAACCACCGGGGGTCGGTGCACCTGGCCCAGCTGGCCAAGGCCGCCGGGGTGCCCCGTTTCGTGTACATGTCGTCGTGCAGCGTCTACGGGGTGGCCGACGGGGTGGTCGACGAGTCCAGCCCGGTCGATCCGCAGACCGCCTACGCCCGCTGCAAGGCGCTCGTCGAGGGCGACGTGGGCGACATGGCGTCCGACGACTTCTCGCCGACCTTCCTGCGAAACGCCACGGCCTTCGGCGCGAGCCCGCGGATGCGCTTCGACATCGTGCTGAACAACCTCTCCGGCCTGGCCTGGACCACCGGCAAGATCGCGATGACCAGCGACGGGTCGCCGTGGCGCCCGCTGGTGCACGCACTCGACATCGCCAAGGCGGTCCGCATGACCGTGGAGGCTCCGCGTGAGCGGGTGCACAGTGCGGTCTTCAACGTCGGCAGCGACACGAACAACTACCGGGTCCGCGACATCGCCGAGATCGTCGCGGCCGAGTTCCCCGGGTGCGAGCTCACCTTCGGCGACCCGAGTGCCGACAACCGCAGCTACCGCGTCGCCTTCGACAAGATCGCAGAGGTGCTGCCCGGCTACGGGACCGACTGGGACGCTGCAGCCGGAGCCGCGCAGCTGCACCGCGTCTTCCGGTCGATCGACATGGACGAGGCGACGTTCACCGGCCGGGGGCACACCCGGCTCAAGCAGATCGAACACCTGATGCGGACCGCCCAGGTCGATCCCGAGCTCTACTGGAGCGCCACGTGAGGTTCACCCGGCTAGGCGTGGACGGTGTCCACCTGGTGGAGATGGAACGGCGTCAGGACGAACGCGGGTGGTTCGCGCGTGGATTCGCCGAGGAGGAGTTCGCCGCGCACGGCCTGACGACCGCTGTGGCGCACTGCAACGTCTCGTTCAACCACAGAGCCGGGACCGTACGCGGCCTCCACCTGTCACTGCCTGGTCACCCGGAGGCGAAGTTCATCCGCTGCACTCGCGGCGCGATCGTGGACGTCGCCGTCGACGTGCGACCCGACTCGCCGACCTACCTCCAGCGCGTGCAGGTCGAGCTGACGGCCGACAACGGTGCAGCGCTGTACCTCCCACCGCACCTGGCCCACGCCTATCAGACGCTGACCGACGACACGGAGGTGCTCTACATGGTCAGCGTCCCCTATGCGCCCGGTGCAGAGGTGGGGTACCGCTACGACGACCCGGCCTTCGCCATCGACTGGCCGGCGGCCGTCTCCCTCGTGTCGGAGAAGGACAGGTCCTGGGCAGCCTTCGACGACGAGGCCAATCGCGCGTTGTTCGCGGGGGGCCGGCCGGCATGATCGCCATCGACACGCTGCTCGCGCAGCGCCAGACCGATGCCCACCCGGTGGGGCTCGGACTGGTGGGTGCGGGGTTCATGGCCAGGGGCCTGATCAACCAGGTGGTGAACAGCACGCCGGGCATGCAGTTGGTCGTCGTCTCCAACCGGACGCCGGGCAAGGCCCACGATGCCGTCGTCGAAGCAGGGGGACGGCCGGTCGCCGCCGACTCCGGTGCCGCGGTCGATCGAGTGGCTGCGGCCGGGCAGGTCGCCGTCACCGACGACATCGCCGTGCTGTTGTCCAGTGACCGGGTGGACGTGGTCGTCGACGCCACCGGGTCGGTGCCGTTCGGTGCAGAGCTGGCCCTCGCCTGCATCGCCGCGGGCAAGCATCTGGTGCTGCTCAACGCCGAGGTCGATGCCACCCTGGGGCCCTTGCTGGTGACCAAGGCCGATGCTGCAGGCGTGGTCTACACGGGCGCCGACGGCGATCAGCCTGGTGTGCAGATGAACCTGATCCGCTTCGTCCGCCAACTGGGGCTCACGCCTCGGGTCGCCGGCAACATCAAGGGCCTGCAGGACCCGTACCGGAACCCCACGACGCAGGAGGGGTTCGCCAAGCGATGGGGGCAGGACCCGTGGATGGTCACCAGCTTCGCTGACGGCACGAAGGTCAGTGTCGAGCAGGCGCTGGTCGCCAATGCCGCCGGCCTGACGGTCCCCAAGCGCGGTCTCTACGCCATGGACTACACCGGGCACGTCGACGAGCTGACCGGCGTCTACGACGTGGAGGACCTGCGCGCACTCGGCGGGGTGGTCGACTACGTGGTGGGTGCGAAGCCCGGTCCGGGTGTCTACGTCCTCGCCGAGCACGACGACCCGAGACAGCGGCACTACCTCGAGCTCTACAAGCTCGGCACCGGACCGCTGTACAGCTTCTACACGCCTTACCACCTCTGTCACTTCGAGGTCCCCATCACGGTGGCGCGGGCCGCACTCCTGGGCGACGCGGCCATCCGGCCGATGGGTGCCCCGCAGGTCGATGTGGTGACCGTGGCCAAGGTCGACCTGCCCGCCGGCACCCTGCTCGACCGTCCAGGTGGCTACCACTACTACGGCGAGGCGGAACGGGCCGACACCACGCACCGCGACCGGCTGCTGCCGGTGGGGCTGGCCGAGGGGGCCGTGCTGCTGCACGACGTCCCCAAGGACCAGGTGATCGGCTACGCCGACGTGCGGCTGCCGGCCGACCGGTTGGCCGACCGCCTGCGCGCGGAGCAGGACGAGATGTTCTTCGGATCGGCGGCCGCGGCCACCGGACAGCCGGCCGCGATCCCGTTGCAGTGAGTGGTGCCGGGCTGCCGACCGGCACCGACGTGCAGGTCCTCGCCGTCGGAGCCGGGCCCACGCGGCGGACGGGCACGTAAGGTGGCAAGCGACTCGTCCCGCGCCAGCGTCGGCTGCGGTGCCCTGACGGCTTCGTCGCGGGGGTCAGTTCCATGCCCACATCCGGAAGGCGGCAAGCCCGTGCGTGGCACGATCGAGCGTCCCGAGACCTCGTCTCCCCCACCAGGGGGACGAGGTGGCCTGCTGGGTTCCCGGTACCGCCGCGTGCTGTTCTCGGCGCTGACCCTCCTCGTCCTCGCGGCCGTCGTGCTGGTGACCGTGCTGGTGTCCCGGGACGGCGAGGGGGTCGCACCCGGGCCGTCAGGCGATGACGGTCAGGATCCGCAGGTCCCGGAGAGCGCACGGCTGACCTGGGCGCCGCCGACGCTGGATGCCCCTCTCACGGTGAACGTGACGGCCGAGGACACCAGCCTGCGCCTGCAGGACGACCGCGACTACAGGATCGTCCTCCCGGAGGACGGGCTCAAAGCAGACGGCGGGCTGGTGATCAAGGGCGGTCACGACGTCGTCCTGATCGGTGGACGGATCGAGGCCGAGGAGCGTGCGCTCTACCTGATCGATCAGACCGGCACCGTGCACATCGAGGGACTGTCGATCGGCGGTGACGGGCTCTTGGAAGGGATCAACCTCGACCAGCGCAAGGGAGCCACCGTGCAGCTGGAGAACATCCACGTCGACATGGTCACCGGGGAAGAGGACGCCAACCACGCCGACCTCATCCAGACATGGGCCGGACCCTCGACGCTGAGGATCGACGGGTTCACCGGCAACACTGGATACCAGGGCTTCTTCCTCCTGCCCTTCCAGTTCGGGGACGTGCAGATCGAGGAATGGGACTTCCGTCGCGTGACGCTGACCGGCACGGACGACGCTGCCTACCTGATGTGGACCGAGGACGAGGCGCCGTGGCTCAGCGTCCAGGACGTCACGGTCGTGCCGGCCACCGACAAGGACCGTGACCAGCTCCTCGAGGGCGACCTGGACGACGTCGCCGTCGGTGCGTCGAGCACGACGGCGGATGCGCCCGCCGGGGAGCCGGGAGTCGACTACGAGTCCCCCGGCTACGCGGGGGACTGACCTCCGGCCGGGAGCGGACCGACCGACTCGGTCGGCCGGCTCCCCTCACCTGGGCAACAGGCGGAACGGCGGGGGTGCAGGCAGTCGTATGACACCGCCGGAGGCTGCCTCCGCCAGGCTCTCGTGGTCGACGTCCTCGACCTGACGGGCCACCGCCAGCCCCCGGCGGGACAGCTCGGCCGCGATCTGCTGTTGATGGTCGTCGATGTGCTCCCCGTACTGCGCCCGGCGCGGGACCAGGAGCGGCATCCGGCCGTGCTCCAGTGCGGTGAGGGCGGCACCGGTCCCGGCATGGGAGACCACCACGTCGGACTCAGCGATCGCTGCCGCGAGTTCGTGGTGCTGAACCCGGTCCTGCCCGCGGATGGGGAGACCGCTGACGTCCGTGGCCCCGGTCTGCCAGGTGACCTGGCACCCGTCCAGCAGTGGCACGAGACGTTCGACCAGGCGTCGGAAACCGTAGGACTCGGCTGTGCCGAGGCTGACCACCGCTGACCGGATCGGCGAGCGGGTGACCGGGGTGCCGCTCTGATAGGCGTCGAAGACCGAGCCGCTGTAGTGCCACTGGTCCGAGGCCCATGACGGGTACTGGGTGTAGGTGGTGACCCGGGGCACCCGGGCCATGATCCGCCCGGTGAGGGAGGGGCCGGTGGCGCGGGCCGCGGTCTCGACGTAGTGGCTGGGCACCCCGCGCAGTGCGGTCTGTACGAGGTAGGAGACCGCCGGGCTGGCACCGGTGCTGACCGCAGTGGAGAAGCGTCTCCGGTGGAGCAGGCCGGCCCCGTGGAGGGCGTTGAGCAGGATGTTCCGGGCGTCACGCGGTACCGCGTGACGAGCGAACACGACGTCCTCTCCGGCCAGCAGGCTTCGGCTCAGGCCGCCGTCGAAGGTGACCCACAGCCGCGGTTCACCGTCGAGCCCCAGTCGGGGGACCAGTTCGTGCAGTTGCTTGAGGTGGCCTCCGCCGGAGGACGCGAGCAGGACCGTCATCGGCCCGCAGGAGCCCTGTCGGGGCCCGGAGCGGCTGCCGGGGCGGCGGCGACCCGTCCGGTCCGGCGGGCCCACGGCCATCTCGATCGCGGCGTCCGGTCGGGGTGCAGACCGTGGCGGGCGAAGAACTTCAGGGCCGAGCGCAGGTGGACGCGCGCCATCTGGTTGTTCAGCAGCGCCCGGGGGCCCTTCCCACGGCTGGCGCGGCCGTAGGTGTGGTGGGCCTGCGCCGTCGGCACGACCGCCACCTCCCAGCCGGCCTGCCACATCCGGAGGCACCAGTCGACGTCCTCGAAGTACATCCAGTACCGCGTGTCCGCGGTCCCGACGGTCGCGAACGCAGCCCTGCGGACGAGCACGGCAGCGCCAAGCACCCAGTCGGTACGGATCGGCTGCCCCCCTGGACGGTCGATCTCCTGCTCGACCAGCCGGGACGGGGCGGAGAAGCGGCCGAGCGCCCGACGCCCCCACGGGGTACGTCCCAGTCTCGTTCGCCGGTAGGCGATCGTGGTCGGCCGGTAGAAGCGGAAGGCGGAGTCCTGCAGGGTGCCGTCGTCGTACCGCAGCACCGGTGAGACCAGACCCAGCCTGTCGTCCTCTTCGAGGGCGTTGACCAGGGCGTCGATCATCCCGGGGCTGATCCGGACGTCGGCGTTCAGGATCAGCACGTACGGGGCCTGGGTGACCTCGAGGCCGGCGTTCACGGAGACCGCGTAACCGACGTCGTCGGTGAAGCCGATGAAGGTGGCGTCCGGCAGGATCTCGGCGACCACCGCCTCGGTGCCTGCCTGGACCTCCGAGTCCGCGACGACGACCTCGGTCGCGGACAGGTCGGCCACGTCGCGGATGGACTCGAGTGACGCGCGCAGCGCGGGCACCGACTTGTAGTGGGTGACGATGACCGCCACCACCGCCGCGTCCGGCGTGCCGGACGTTCCCCGCTCGTTCATCAGGTCCTCGCTCCGTCGACGGTGTTGCGATGCAACTTACGTCGAGGCCGGTCCCTGAGTGAAGTCGGACGGTCGCCCGATCAGGTGCATCTGGCGCGCCGGTGCGCCGGTCAGCTGGCGTATCCGGGGGTCGTGTACCCGAGCCCGGGCTTCCCGAGCAGCGGGCTGGGCGTCGCGCTGCTGCCGTTCGCCACGTCCTGCCACGAGCCGACGCGGGAGCGGAGGACGTACTTCGGGAAGGCCTTGCCGGGGTTGCGCACGACGGTCACGTTCTGCGTGGTGATCGGGAAGTCCCCCGACTGCCACATCAGGTACGCACTGGTCCGTCCGACGTCGCGCAGGACGATGTTGCGGAAGTCGAAGTGCTTGGGTGTGTCGTCGTGGAACTTGGTCGGGTCCAGGAAGAAGCCCTGGTAGGTGGTCGAGCCGTCCAGCCGGTCGATGCGCAGCACCTCGGGGCCTCCCCAGGTCTGCAGCACGTCGGCGTGGTTGCCCGAGTAGGAGCCGCGCACGGTGCCCACAGCGATGTTCTGCAGCTGGACGGTGGCGCCCTTCCGCTGGTCGAGGTTGATCCCCTCGGTCGCCCGGTCCCCGGAGAGCCGCAGGCCCTCCACGTGGATCGTGCCCGTCTGGTTCTTCAGGTACAGCCCCCGTGCCGTGCCGTTGCGCAGCGATGCCTGGATCTCCCCGCCGATCAGGACGACGTCGTTCCCGCCGCTGATCGTCAGACCGTTCGCCGCGCGCAGGCTCGCGTCCGGCATGTCGATCACGTAGTCACGGTCGTCGCGCAGCTGCAGGTTGTTGTTCTTGTCGGAGACGTGCACGGTTATCGGCGCGTCGAGCCGGGGAGGCGCCCAGGTGAGCCGGCCGCGAGGGGTGGCGGCGCTCGTCGAGCCGGCGGGGGAGCGGTTCGAGCGGTCGCGCGGCTGGACGGCGGAGGCGTCGGCCTGGGCGCTCAGGCCACTGGCGGCCTCCTGCGCGTCCTGGACCGACTCGTCCCCGGTCGACCTGTCACCGGTCGACTGGTTGCGGGCCGACTGGTCCGGGTTCGGCCCGTTGCCGTCCGACTCGACATGGGTGAGCTCGTCCTCGGCCGTCTGTGCTTCCGCTGCCTGCTCCTGCGCCGCCTGCTGAGCCGGTACCTGGCCCGAGGGCGCCTGCCCGCCCGACGCTAGGGCGTCGAGCGCATCGTCCTGCGTGGTCTCGTCGTCAGTCCCGGCCGTCCCGGTGGTCTCTCCGTCCGGGGCAGTGGACCCGTCGGCGGCGGTGGGGTCCTCGAGGGGAGTCGTCGCGGTCGGGGGAGCTCCCACGGACGGGTCGTCGCCCGCCGTCCCGGCCTCGGCGGACGCCGTGGCGTCGGATCCCCCCGGCACCCGGAGGGTTCTCCCGTCGGGCGCACTGCCGGCGGCAGGGGCGGCCCCCGTGGCACTGGCGGTCTGGCTGGGGGCCTCAGGCGCGGTGACCGTGGTGGTGACGGCCGCCGCCAGGCTGCTCAGCACGACGGCGGTGGCCGCCAGGCGGAGGCGTCGGGTCAGGCGGAGAGCTCGGGCATGGTCGTCGCGGTGGCGGCTCATGTGTGTTCATCCGATGCTGGAAGCGGGCAGCGCCGTTGACCCGACAGAAGCGGGTTGTAACGAAGAGGTCTCGGAAAGTGAAGCCCACGAATGGGTGAACGCGCAAGAGCGGTGAGTCACATGCGTCGGGCGGCACCGCGTGACCAGCAGAGACGTCTGTCAGACTCCCGTCGTGCCTGAGACCCGAGTGACGGGTGGGGTGGAGCCGGTTCCGGAGATCTCCGTCGTCCTGCCCACGTTCAACCGTCGCGCAGCAGTCGTGGCGTCCGTGCGCGCACTGCTGCGCGATGACCTGCCCGGCAGCGAGATCGTCGTGGTCGACGACGGCAGCTCGGACGGGACGTGGGCGGCGCTGCAGGAGCTGGCCGCCACCGACCCCCGAGTCGTGGCGCTGCGTCAGGAGAACGCGGGCAAGCGGGCTGCGAACGCCGCTGCGGTCCGGCGCGCTCGTGGCCGGGTGCTGCTCTTCCTGGACGACGACGTGCTGCCGGGGCCCGGGCTGCTCACCGGCCACCTGCAGGCACACGCAGGACGGACCGACCTCGTGGTCGTGGGCTACATGCCGACCGTCGTCCCACGCCCCACCACGGGTGCCGCGTTCGCCACCCTGCTGTACGCGCAGGAGTACGAGGGGAGGTGCGGTCACTACGAGGCCGACCCCGCCGACGTCCTGCAGCACCTCTGGATGGGCAACGTCTCCATGACGCGCCAGGCATACGAGCGTGCGGGCCTGGCATCCCTGGACTCGTTCCGCTTCCGTCACGAGGACCGGGACATCGGGCTCGCCTGCGCCCGGGCCGGCCTGGTGGGCACCTTCGACCGCGGGTTGGCTGCCACACACCAGCACTCGCGAACGGTCGACCAGTTCGTCCGCGACTGCGTGCAGCAGGGCGCGGGACGCATGGCCCTGGCGCAGTCGTACACCTCGGTGACCGACGCCGACGTCGACGGTCTGACCGTCGGGCTGCCGCGGCCGCTCGCGGTCGTCGTCCGGGCCACGCGTCACGAGTGGGTGCGGCGGCCCGTGTCCGGGGCGCTCACCGCTGTCCTGCGGGGCGCCACCCGGCTGGCCGACGTACGGCCCGCGGTCGCGGCCGCGCGCATCCTGCGTCGGGTCGAGCACCAGCACGGCATGCTGCAGCAGTCCCGGCGGCCTGCGGGGGACAGCGGCGGCTGACCCGCCCGGTCGCGGCGCCGGGCAGGTCAGGCGGCGGTCCGCCAGACGAGGTCGTCACAGCGGAAACCGGACGCCCAGGAGCCCACGGACAGGCCCGCATGGCCCGCGGCGGTGACGGTGGTGTCCTGCACCGAGACGACGAGCTCACCGTTGCGGTACAGGCTGATCGTCGGGCCGACGGCGGAGATCTCGACGGTGTCCCCGGGGGTGACAGCGACCGGCTGTGCCAGCCGGGTGGCCACGCCGTTGGCGTCGGTCCTCTCCAGGACGGCGGACGTGGGGCCGAGGCTGGCCCGGTAGCTGGCACTGGTCCACGTCGCGGCCCGGCGGATGGTCAGGGAGATCCCGCCGCTACCACCGGCGTTCGGCGGGTCCAGCACGCGAACAGACAGCGACTGGTCGGCCGTGGGCATGCGCAGCGCGGCGAACTGACCCGCCCGGGTGCCACCACGGACCAGCTCGCCGGAGGACACGGCCAGCGCGGCGGCCGTGGAGGACGTGAGGAGCGGCCGTGGCGTCCCGCCCAGGACCGCATCGGTGACCCGTCCGACGCAGGTGAGGGCGTCACCGTGTGCGAACGCGTCGGAACTGAAGAGCGTGAGGGTCGCAGGCGGTGGGGGGTCCTCCTCGGGCGGTGCGGCAAGGCCGGCCAGTGGGGCGTGGACCAGCTCGGACAGCAAGCGGTGCCCCGCGTTCGTGCCGTGTACGCCGTCCGACCCGATCAGCGACTCGGGATCGGACCCGGGGACGCCGCGGAGGGCGAAGTCGTCGGAGAGGTCGAGGAACACCACGGTGGCGGGGTCGGCGTCGGCGATGCCCTTCAGCGCGGCACCGTAGGCCGACCACGGGATCCGGGGTGCGGTGACGTCCATCCGCTGCCAGCTGTGCACGAGCATGACGACGACTCCGGGTGAGGCGGCCCGCAGTGCGGCCACGATCGCGGTCACGTCGGCGGTGTAGGTGGAGATCGGCCGGGCAGCCGCGTAGTCGTTGCTCCCGACCATCACCACCGCGCCCTGGACCGCGAGGGACCGCAGGCGCGACGGGAGCGTCGTCGACGAACGGAAGCTGGCGGCCGTGGCGCCCTTCTTCCCGCCCTGCCAGACCTGGACCCCGGTGGTCTCGTCGCCGTTGTGGGCGTAGCAGCCGTCGATCGTCACCGCCGTGGTCAGCGCCGTGATCCGGAGGCTCTTGCTGCCCACCGGCTGGGACGGTGTGCGGAAGACCCCGGTGTACGCGACCGCGGTGCCGTCGGTTCGCGGTGTGATGGTGTGCGTTGCGCCACCGAGCCGCACGGTGAAGGGCCCGCAGCCGGGCCCCTCGGCATAGGTCACCGTCACCGCCGTGCAGTTCGCGACGCTGGTCGAGCGGGTCATCACGGCCCCGGGCTCCAGTCGCCGGCACTTCAGTGCCAGACCGGCGGTGCCCGCGGACGTCGTCCCGGTGTACTTCCACCCGCCGTCGACGTCCAGGTAGATGCCGCCATCGGTCCGACCCCGGTCGGCCTGGAGCTGTCTGGCGAGCAGGTCGACGTACCGCGCGCTCTTCGTGGTCGAGCCGGTGCCCGCAGTGGTGCTGCTGCCCAGTGCCACGAGGCGGACGGTGTCCGGCGACGCCAGCGCCGCGCGAAGCCGCTCCAGCGCACTCCCAGCGGCCGAGGCACGTCCCGCGAGGGGGCCGACCTCGCCGACGCCGAGAAGCGCCGCAGTGACCAGTCCGGACACGCCGAAGAAGGCCCGTCGAGTCAGCACGCCTCATGGATACAGGCCCTCGGGGAGCGGGCGACAGAGGCGCCGCGTCAGCTGTGATGCAGATCCAGGCTGCACGCAGCGATCCTCCGCACGCCGTCGCGGACAGCGACCCCTTCACCCGGACGGGTGACATGTTCGATCTCGTGGGGCGCGAGAAGCACCGGGCAGCCGCTCTTCCGGTGGACCTCGGGCCCCTCGTCGCTCCGGTTTGACGCCTGAGACGGGTAGCCTCCTCCCGGCGCTCGGGGACCGGGGCACGTCGTCGGCCGCGCCACATCTCTCAAGGAGGCCGATCATCGCCAGCAGGTCGAATTACCACGTCCTCGGCGCCGCGCTGCGACGGTTCGGGGCAGTGGCCGTGATCGTCGGGATCGGCACCGGGTTCCTGACGGCCCAGTTGGTGCAGCGCGTGTCCGCGTCGACGTTCGTGGCCGAGGCTGCGCTCATCGTCCCGATCGAGCCGCCGCTCCCCGACGACGTGATCGTCACCATACCGGACCCCCGGCCGTCCACCCCGTACGACGCAGAGCGCACCGCACGCAACTATGCGGTCCTCATCGACGAGGACCGGCAGTTCCTGGACGCCATCAGCGGCGCGACCGGGGTACCGGTGGACGAGGTCGTGGAGCGCAGCGAGGGTGTGAACCTCCCCAGCAGCGCGGTCGTCCGGGTGGCCTACACGGCGGACACGGAGGCGGAGGTCGCCGCGTACTTCGCCGCGCTGCAGACCGTGCTGACGGCACCGGCCAGTCCGACCACCAACATCCCGGCCGGGACGCTGCTGCCGCTCCGCCTGCCGGACGTGATCGACGAGCAGCCCGGTCTATCGCCGGCAGCCCCCTTCGTCGGCGCTGCCGCCGGTCTCCTGCTCGGCCTCGCCGCAGCCGTCCTGCTCGAGCGGCTCTTGACCCAGGTCCGCTCGGCGGGCGACATCCGGACGCTGGTCCCGTGGCCGGTCCTCACGTTGCCCAAGCGGGTCTCGCCCGAGCGGTACGAGACCCTGGTCCTGCGAGTCCTGCACAGCGCACCCGCCGTGAAGCAGGTGGGGGTCGTGACAGCAGCCAGCCGGTCTACACACGCCTCGGTCGAGTTCGCCGGTCACCTGCGGCAGGCGGAGACGAGGTTGCGGGCGTCGGGCCGGCTCGTGGGCCAGGACGCCGTGGTGTCCTGGCTGCCGCTCGGCCGGATCCCGGACGACGGCTCGAGTGAGCGTGCGCTGCAGGACGCCGACGCCGTGGTGCTCGCGCTGCCCCGGCACCCGCTGTTGCGGCCGGTGACGCTGGCCCTGCAGCGGCTGGACGCCCTCGCCCTGGGCCCGGTCCTGGTGGTGCTCGGCATGAGCACCGGCGGGTCGGCTGAGGCCGACGCGTCCGACGAGCCACCGGCCACGTCACAGGACCGGTCCGAGCGAGCAGTCGAGGAGACAGAGGCCCAGGCGCGGGTGCCGTGACCGGGTTCCCCGCGTCGCTGCGCGATCGCCCGGCGCTGACGGAGCGACGCCTGCCGGCCCCGGTGGTCGTGGTGGCCGTCCTGATCGGGCTGGCGGCGGTCGCCGCCGTCGCTGCTGCGACGGTGACGGTCTCGCCGCTGGGTCCCGTCGCCGTGGCCGTCGGGTTGCTGCTGGGTGCCGGGATCTGGTCGCGCCCGGTGATCGGGGTCATCGTCGTGGCGGCGGTGGCACCTGCCGTGGCCGGGCTGTCCCGGGGCATCGGCCTACCGGGGCTCAAGCTGTCCGAGCTGCTGGTCGTGGTGGCGACCGTCGCGCTCTTCCTCCGACGTCCGGTCCGGTGGCGTCGCACGGTGGGCGTCGACTTCGCGCTGGCGGGTTTCGCTCTCGCATCGGTGGGGTTCGGGCTCCACCACCTCCTGCAGGGCAACATCGTGCTGTTCGACGACGGCAGCCTGAGCCTGGCCTTCCTCGTCACTCTCCAGCCGGTCTTCCTCTTCCTCGCCTGGTGGGCGGGCTCCCGCGGCCTGGAGACGGCCGACGACGTGCCGCGTGTACTGCGCTGGGTGCTCCTGGTCAGCACCGTCCCGGCCGCGCTCGCCGTGATGCAGTACTTCAACGTGCCGGGGATCCGAAGTGCGCTGATCGTCGCCACGGGCGACGCCGGCCTGCTCGGGGATGCCGAGGTGACCGAGACGCTCCGGGTCACCGGGCCGTTCACCATCTGGCACTCGCTGGGCGGCTACCTGCTGATCCCCGCCGTCCTGGCGACGGTCCTGCTGCTCCGGCGGGACCGGAAGGTGCTGTCCACGCCGCTGCTCGTCTGCGTCCTGGCCGTGGACGTGTCGGCACTGGTGCTGTCGGTCACCGTCACCCTGCTGCTGTGGTTGCCGGTGGCTGTGCTGCTGGCCGCGCTCTTCGCCCGTCGGCTGGTCAGGGCCGTGGCCGTCCTGGCCGTGCTGGCAGCGGTGGCCCTGCTCGTGTTCCCGGAGGCGATCGCGGACCGGACGGAGCAGCAGACCACCGCGACGGAGGCCACGGCTGCACTCGGTGGGCCCGATGCCGGCTTCCTGCAGACCCTCCAGTACCGCGTCCTGGTCTGGCAGCGGGACTATCTGCCGGTGGTCGCCGAGGCGGCTCCGATCGGGCTGGGCACCGAGAAGGTGGAGGGAGCGCTGTTCGCCTCGACCGAGAACCAGAACCTCACGTACGTCCTCCGCGGGGGCATCGGGTTGGTGGCGGCGGCCTGGCTGGCCATGGGTGCGATCGCGGTGCGTGCCCTCCGGCACGCCCGGGCGCCGGCAAACCCCTCACGTTCGGGTGCGCTGGCGCTCGTCGGCGTCGTGTCGTTCCTGCCTGCCGCCACCATGGTCTGGCCCTACGTCAGCAACGCGGGGCTCTCCTACGCGCTGGTCGCCATCGCCGGCGCCGTGCTTGCGGTGGAACCGTCCCGGCCTCGGGCTGACGTGCTGGTCCCGTGGTCGATGGCCGCCCTCCCGAACGGCCGATGATCGTCCGTGCGCGCCTGACCTGCTGAGCCCTCCAGACAGGCTCAGCAGGTCCGGCGCGCGAGGGACACGAACCCCGGATCAGGCCTTCGTCAGCGCCGCCCGCAGGCGCGAGAGCTGGTCGTCCCAGCGGGACTGCTGGAGCTCCAGGGCGGCATCCAGCCGTTCGGGGTCGCCGGCCAGTGACAGTGCCGTCCGGAGAGCCGTCGCGACAGCAGCAGCGTCGTTCGACGTGTGGACGGCTTCGGGGAACACCTCACGGAGCACCGGGGTGTCGGAGACGACCAGCGGACGTCGTGCGTAGACGGCCTCGTAGCCGGCGCGGACGACCGAGGTGGGCTCGGTGGTCAGCACCAGGAGGACGTCGGCCTCCTCCACGGCAGCCCGGTACTCAGCCGGTCCCAGGAAGCCGAGCAGCTGCACGTTCGCTGGCATGGACGTGCGCAGCTCCGGTGGGCACCGTCGGGCGTCGCCGGTGACGAGCACGTCGACATCGGGCATGGCCCGGGCGGCCCCCCACACCACGTCGACGGGTTCGTCGGACGCGAACACGCCCACGAAGAGGACGCGGGGGCGGCCCGTCGGGCGGCCCCTGTGCGTGGGGACCTCCCAGCGCGGCGGCGCCTCGTGGACGATGAGGCCCCGTCCGCCCCAGCCCTCGACCTCGCGAACCCAGTGTCCTGTCGTCACCATGACGGCTGAGGCTCGGCGGGCCATCCAGCGGTGGAGGGGCAACAGGCGCCGGGAGAGCGTGTGTCCCTTGGCGCCGAACGACGTCGGGTGGCTGTCCAGCACCACTGGTCGACGGGTCAGTGCGCCGTAGGTGGTCGCCAGCAGTCCGGGCACCACCGGGGGGTTCGTGACGACGACGGCCCGCGGGCGCCGGGTCAGCAAGTGCCACCCGGTGACCAGAGCTGACAGGCCGAAGCGCAGCAGGTTGCGCGGGACGCCTGCGGTGAGCGCGGGGAAGTGGACGTGCACCGCCCGGCCCCCGAGAGCCGCGGCCATCTCCTCGGCCCGGCCGGCATGTCGTTGCCAGGTGATGACCGATACGGCGGGTGCGTCCTGCTGCTGCGTCCTGGGCATGCCGTCATTCTCGCAACCGACCGGCGCGGGCAGGCGCTGCAGCGGTCCACTAACGCTCAGTAACTGACCGTGTGCGCGGCTGCGCGAACGGCCACCTCGCCAGGCAAGCGCACGGGGACCCGACGGCCCGCCCCAGGACGGTCGGCGGGGACGTGTGCAGGCTTGCGCGGCCGCGGGTGCTCTTCCCTTTCCTGGCATTGAGCAGGGCAAACGCCTGTTGAAACGTCGGAAGGGTCACAGCTGCGTGTCGGTGACGATGAGTGTGTGCCCGTTCGCCCACTGGTGGGACTGGGCCTCTAGCGGCCCCCCATACACGAATGTGACGTAGGAGCCGGTTGCCGATTTGATGACTCACGGTAAGGTCCACGATCGGGCTCACCCACACGGGTGCGCCGGGGTGAGCTGGCCGAGGCCAGGCGCGCAGGGGGACGGCGACGAAGGCGGGACATGTCAGAGCTCGACAGTGCGATGGTCCGGGATGTCGATCCGGCCGTCCAGACGTGGCGACCCTGGACGCGGGCTCGGCTCCGGGGCGAGGGCACTGTCGCCCGGCGGGCCTGGCAGTCGGCCTACGTCCGGAAGATCGCCGTCGCTGACCTCGTCTGTGCTCTCGTGGCTGCGGTGATCGGCTTCTCGGTGCGCTTCGGGCCGACCACCGGCGCCTTCAGTCAGGGGCGTGCCTCCATCGGGATGGCCGTTGCGCTGCCGCTCGTGTGGGTGCTGGCGATGCTGGTGGCGCGTGCGTACGAACAGCGCTTCCTGTGGATCGGGCCCGAGGAGTTCCGGCGCGTCTTCAGTGCCGCCGTGCTGCTCCTGGCCGGCGTCGGCACCGTCTCCTGGGCGTTCCAGCTCGAGGTCGCACGGGGTTTCGTCGTCTTGGCGCTGCCGCTGGCCACCCTGCTCACGCTCTTGGTGCGGTACGGCTACCGGCTGGACGTGCACCGGCAGCGTCAGCACGGGAAGTACGAGCAGACGGCGATCATCGTGGGCCATCGCAACGGCGTCGCCGCCCTGCACGAGCAGATCGCGCGGGAGGCCTACCACGGGTACCGGGTGATCGGCTGCTGCCTGCCGACCGGGCGAGGTGCCGTCGCCGGGGCGACTTTCCGCGGGCTCCCCGTCCTCGGTGACGTGAAGGACGTCGTCGACGTCGTCCGCCGGTACGAGGTCGACACGGTGGCGGTCCTGCCGTCGCCGGAACTGGACGGTCCCGTGCTCCGGCGGCTGGGCTGGGACCTCGAGAAGACCGACGCCGAGCTGCTGCTCGCGCCGGCCGTGACCGAGATCGTCGGTCCCCGGGTGCGCATCCGTCCGGTCTGCGGTCTCCCGTTGCTGCACATGGAACGGCCCGAGCTCCGCGGCGTGCGCAGGCTCGCCAAGGAGTCGGTGGACCGGGTCGGGGCGGCACTGGCGTTGCTGGTGCTCCTGCCCGTCCTCGTCGGGGCCGCGCTCGCGGTCAAGTCGACCAGTCGGGGCCCGGTGTTCTTCCGCCAGGAGCGCGTCGGCCGAGACGGTCAGGTGTTCGCGATGCTCAAGTTCCGGAGCATGGTTGTCGGGGCCGAGCGTCTGATCCCGCAGTTGTCGGCGGACGACGAGGGCAACGGGGTCCTGTTCAAGATGAAGCGAGACCCACGGGTCACGCGCGCCGGGCGGGTCCTGCGGCGCTATTCGCTCGACGAGCTGCCGCAGCTGCTCAACGTGCTCCGTGGGGAGATGTCCCTGGTCGGTCCTCGGCCGCCGCTGCCTACCGAGGTCGAGGGTTACGGGTTCGACATGCGCCGGCGTTTCCTCGTGAAGCCGGGCATCACTGGTCTGTGGCAGGTCAGCGGCCGGTCGGACCTGTCATGGGACGACTCCGTGCGCATCGACGTGCGGTACGTCGAGAACTGGTCGCTCACCTTCGACTTCATGATCCTGTGGAAGACGCTGGGTGCGGTGATCAGGGGCGCCGGCGCCTACTGAGCGGGTCGTCCGGCTCTCTCGCCCGGACCTGGGCCAGCTCAGACAGCGTGCACGGAGCTCGGCGGCTCGTACATCGGCGTGTGTGCAGGGTCCGCGAGGTCAGTCGCCCCGCTCAGTTGGCCAGGGGGTGGAGGGAGCCGAGTGGGTCCACGACCAGCGGCCGAGCGGCCATCCGGAGCAGTGGGCCGTCGATGACCACGTCGTCCGTCACCGCGCAGTCAAGGTCACCGGACAGGACGGCCTGAAGCCGGACCGCCTTGTTCTCGTGCACGTTCTCGACGTAGGTGTCGCCGACGTAGTCGCTGGCCTGCACGCACGTGAAGCCGAAGCGGTCGGCGATGCGGTCCGCGTAGACACTGGGCGCCGCGGTGACCAGGATGGTGTTGCCCGGCCAGGTCGCCACCAGGTCAGCGACCTCTTCGTGGACCCGGTGGGCGAGGAGATCGTCGATCCACGCCTCTACGTCTGCCACATCGACCAGCCGTCCGGCGCGGTGGACTGCTGCCTTGAAGTCGACGTGCGGCCCCCGGAAGAGCTTTCGGCGGACCACAGCCCCGCCGAGCCGTGCCAGCGGGACGACTCGTCGGTCGGCGACCAAGCGCCGGTATGTCAACCGGACGAAGCCCGGGAAGGTGTTGCCGCGCAGGAGTGTGCCGTCCAGGTCGACCGCCAGGACGGGCTCCTCAAGCGGGCGGTGTCGCATCGAGACTCGAGGGCAGCCGGAGGAGGGTGTGGTCGAAGAGGCAGTAGTCCGCCCGCACGGGCGGATTGCGCCACGCCGAGGCGAGAACCGCTGTCCTGACCTCGGCAGTCGGCCGAGCCATGGCCGCAGCAGCAGCCACGGTGGTGAGGGTCCGCCCGGAGTCGATGGTGTCGTCGACGACGAGGATGCGTTCGGCGGTGGCTGCTGCGTCCGACAGACCCGTGGACCTGAGGAGATCCCGGGCGGGCACCTCCGGCTGGGCCGGGCGGCGACTCAGTGCGGACTCGCGCACCTCGACCTCCAGCCACCGGGCGGCGTCGGCGACCCGCCGGGGCAGGCGGCTGACCACGGAACCGAGCCGCAGGCGCGACTTGAGCCTCGTGGCCGGACGCTGCAGACGTACCGCGATGTAAGCGGCTCCGGGCAGCTGTTCCAGCATCGACTCGGCGACCCGTGCTCCACCGGTCTCGATGCCGACGATGAGATCCGGCTCGAAGTCACGGACGGCCTTCGCCAAATGGCCGCTGACCGTCTCGAGCTCGCTTGCGTACAGGTCCCGCCGATGCGGTCGCGCGGGCATGCAGGCAGACTACCAAAACCTATGACCACGAAGATCAAGAGCTGGACCAGGAGGCGCGCCGACGGCCGCGTCCACCTCATCGCCAGTCTCGGTGGACACCTCGAGTTGCTGCACGCCCTCGCGCCCGCCCTGAGCGACCGGTCGCGTGTGTGGATCACCAGTGAGGGCTCACGCGCAGACAGTCTCCGACGCTCGGGGGAGACCGTCCGTGTCCTGCCGAGGCTGGACCGGGGCAGTCTTCGGCTGTCCACGCTCGCCGCCGGGGTGGTCCTCGCGCTGCGCGAGCGGCCGTCCCTCGTGGTCACGTCCGGCGCCGGGCTGGCGGTCCCTTTCGCCGTCACTGCGAGGATGCTGGGTGCCCGGCTCGTCTTCGTGGAGACGATGGCCCGGGTCACGACGGGGAGCATGAGCGGCCGCATCCTGTCACGCCTCGGTGCCGACGTGATCGTCCAGTGGCCGGATCTGCGCAGGGTGTACCCGCGCGCCGTCGTCTGCCGGCCGACGCTGCTCGAGGACATCGGGGTTGCGCCGGCTCCTGACGGCGAGGGCACCTTCGTGACCGTCGGCTCCCACGACGCACCGTTCGACCGTCTGTTGGCATGGGTGGACGACGCCGTCGACGACGGACTGCTGCCGGCGCCGATCACCGTCCAGCGCGGGGTGTCCAACAGGGAGCAGCGACATGGCACCTCGCAGCCCTTCCTCAGTCCCGAGGAGTTCCGGGCGGCGGTCGAGGGCGCGCGCGTCCTCGTCACCCACGCCGGAGCCGGGGCCATGGCGACGGCGCTCCGAGTCGGGAGGGTGCCGCTGGTCATGGCGCGACGTGCGGAGGAGGGGGAGCACGTCGACGACCACCAGCAGCAGCTGGTGTCGCGGTTGGACGAGCTCGGGCTGGTCGTGGCCGTCGCCGGGCCGCTCACGGTGGAACAGCGTGAGCGGGCGACCGGCCCCCTGGGCCTCGCCCCGAGGCAGACGTCAGGTCTGCCAGGTGTCGCCGACGCCCTGACCGAGATGCTCGCCGATCGCTGAGGACCGGTCGCCGCCCAGGTCCCGACGAGCGCAGCGGGGCACCATCGGGCGGTCCTGGCCGGGGAAGCCGGTCGGCAGCTGGCTCCCGCCTTCACCCACCCCCGTCGTCGGATCGAGGTGGGAGACGCCGGTCGCGCCTTCGTGTCTGTGCCTCGCGCTGACGGTGGAGGAGTCGACGTCCCCCGGGGCTGGTTCGCGCAGCGACTGGGTCGGTGACAGCAGTCGCCACCGCCGACCAGGCCGTCGACCACGCCGACCACGCCGACCGCGTCGGGACGGCCAGCGGCGGCGGGTCGAGCTGCCAAGACGGGTGGCCCCTCAGGGGAGCACCATCGTGGGCGTCGCCCGTAGACGATCGTGTTGCCGGACCCGCGGGGCTGGTGCCCCCGAGGGGCGCCGAGATCGGAGCCTCGGTCGATCGTCGGTGAGCCCGGTGCCCGGTGCCCGGTGCCCGGAGTGTCCGACGGCAGGACGGTCACCGGCGGGGCCGCTCGTCACGGCACGTCAGCCGACACGTGTCCCTCCTGCTGGCCGGTGCGATGAGGACTCGAGGGGGGGCGGACAGTGTCCGACCGGCGCGTCACTCCCGTCGCGGGAGAGCAGCCGTCAATGGCCGGTGTGTGGGCGGTGGTCTCTCCGGCGGGGGCTGGGGCGCGGGAGCGGATGCTCAGTGGGCGGCGTTGTGTCGTGCGTGTGCGAGCCGATGCCTTCTCCGCGTCAGGTGGCGTCGCTCGTGGAGGCGACCCCGGGACGACTGCGGTGTCGCGGCGACGAGGGGGCGACGTGGTCGCCCGTCGGGAGAGCGGCGGTCCACGGCGTGCCCTGCGACCAGGTCTTCCAGGGCCGGGGGAGGTCGAAGACCCAGTTCGCCCAGGGGCGGGGCTCGGCGAACACCGCCGCAACGAACGGCACGGCCACGCCCAGTGGCACCGCGATCGCCACGATGACGAACGGCTCGTCGACGCCGAGGGCGAGCAGCACCACCCGCACGCCGGCCACCACGATCACGTGGGCCAGGTAGATCGGCAGCGTTCGCCGGCCGATCGCGGCCAGCAGGCCGCGCAGTGGCCGCACGTGCGAGAGCAGTACCGAGACCGCCAGCAGCGCGACCGTGCCGGCGACGGCCGCGCACAGGCTCAGCACGCTCTGCGCCAGGCTGGCCGAGGCGGGCACCGTGCCCGGGACGACGTCCAGCTGGTCGATCAGCACCAAGGCGGCCAGGCCGAGCGTGCCGACCGCCGTCCACCCCCACACCGAGCGCTGCATCAGCGCCCCCAGCCGCGGCAGCCCGACGATCGAACCGGCCGCCGCGAAGACGAGCAACGACAGGCCGGTGAGGCCGACGACGTCCGGGTTCCAGCCCCACGTGACCAGGCTCACGCCGAGAAGTGCGCCACCGACCACCAGCCCCCGTGAACGGCTCACCCACGGCTGGGAAACGGCGAGCAGCACGGAGGTGACGATGAGGAACGGCAGGAACCACAGGTGCGCGAAGGTGATCCACACCGACCAGATCGAGCCGGTGTCCCGGGGCATGTTCTTCAGGCCGCTGGTGGCCGCCTCGGCGGCGCTCTGCAGCGCGTACCAGAGCAGGTAGAGGTAGAGCATCAGCGAGATGCGCTCGCGCATGTACCCCAGACGACCACGCTTCGTGACGGCTCGCGGCACGAACAGGCCCAGCAGGAACGCCAATGCCGGCATGCGGAACAAGTAGAGCGCGGAATTGACCGTTTCCAGGGCATGATCCGGCGGGATGAGGCCGGCGTTGAGCATGCCGTCGATGGAGTGGTTGGCGGCCACGCCGATGATCGCCACGGCCCTCGCGACGTCGATCGCGTGAACCCGCTGAGGGCGCACGGGGGTCTCGGTCACGCGCCCCAACCTAGGTCGCTCGACCCATCGGCGCAGATGGGAGCTGTGTCACGTGCGGGGGGCACAGCTGGGTCACGACGGTCACCCGAACGTGTTCTCCGGGCCCGTCGCCAACCGCGCTCGCCCTATCATTCGAACGCTGTCAGCGGGCGGACTCCGCCAGTCAGACGAGAGGACGCCACTAGATGACCAGCACCACCACGGGCGCCACCGACACACGGTCGGTGACCCACGGTAATCAGCAGGACGAGGCCCAGGGGGTGTCCCGGGCGGACACCTGGCCGGGCCCGGCCGCGCCGCTGGTCTGGCTCGCCACCCTCGCCCTGATCGGCGCCCTCCTCGGTGGCCTGATCGGCGCCCTCGTCGGCGCCACCGGCGACGAGTCGGTCACCGCGTCGGCCACCTTCGAGGTCGTCCCCGACGAGCGGGCGCTCGGCAACCCGCTCGCGACGACCACGACGAACACCAACACCGACACGTTCGTCGAGGGCCAGCTGCAGGCGCTGGAGTCGCTGCGCCAGGGGCGCGAGGACGACGACGCCTCTCTTGCCGTCACCCAGGTCGGCACCGCCGACGTGCTGCGGATCAGCGCCACCGCGCCCACCGCCGACCAGGCCACCGCCGCTGTCAGCGGCCTGCTCGACGCCTACGTCGCCGCCCGCCAGGAGGCAGCGGGTGCGTCGGTGACCGCCGCCCTGGCCGCGGTCCAGCAGCGGCTCGACGCCCTCTCCGTGCTCGGCGGCACCGACGAGGCCGGCACCCCCGTCGGCCAGGAGGTCCAGCGGCTGCTCTCCCAGCAGAGCGAGCTGCAGGCCGCCACCACCCGCGTCCCCGGCATCGTGCCGGTGCTGCGCGGCCCCACCGCCGACGACGCCTCCGGCGCCCCCGCGTGGCTGCTGTCCGGTCTGGTCGGGGCCGTGCTCGGCGCGGTTCTCCTGCTCGCCGCCGGCGCCGTCTGGCGGGCGACCACCAGCCGGATGTTCGACGCCCGCCTGCTCGTCGCCGCCGGCGTCACGGTACTGCTGCCGCGGCTGCCCGCCGGGCGGGTCCGCGGCCGGGGCCGCCAGGTGCCCAACCGCGTGCCCAACGCCCGTGCGCTCTCCGCCGCCCGCCTGCTGGTGCCCCAGGTGACCGAGGTCGGCCGCGGCGCCGGCAGCCTCGCCGTCTTCGGGGCCGACGAGCGGGCCGGGGCCAGCGAGGTCGTCTGGGAGCTGGCCTGGGCCATCGCCTCCGGCGGCGCTCCGGTCGCCCTGCTCACCACCACCTCGGCCGCCCACGCCGAGCGCCCCGGCGGCCAGCGGCGCGCCGACGGCACCGAGCGGGTCGTCACCTCCGCGTTGAGCGTGATCGAGCTGCCTGCCCAGCCCGATGACGACGCCCTCGCCGCCGCCGTGGCCCAGCAGCGCGCCGCCGGTCGGCAGGTGCTGCTGCACGCCCCGGCTCTCACCGCCGGCGTCCGCGCCCACGACCTCGCCCGGCACGTCGACCGGGCCGTCGTGGTCGTGGGGGAGGGCGTCTCCTCGCTGGAGAGCGCGCTCGCCGCGGTCCGCGACGTCAGCGCCTCCAGTGCGCCGCTGCTCGGCGTCGTGGTCACCACGACCAGCGGCCACCTCGGCCGGTCCCAGGTCGAGGCACCGGCCGGCCACCCTGCGGAGGAGACCACGTCGCCTCGGCAGGAGACCATCGCCAGCGAGGTCTGACCTTGGCGGTCGCGGAAGAGCAGACCCAGGAGGTCCGCCGGAGCTTCGGGCTGCGCATGGTGGTCGCCGTCCTGGGCCTGGTGGCCACCTTCCTCACCTCGGTGGTGGCCGTCCGCGCCCTGGACGACCGGGCCGCCGCCGGGTTCCTGGCGATCCTCGGCGCGCTGATGCTCGGCCCGATGGTCGGCCGGCTGGGCCTGGGGCAGAGCGCCATCCGGGCCATCGCCGGCGCCGGGTCGCCCGCCGAGGTGGCCGTGCAGGTGGTCGCCCACCTGCGCGCCGTGGCCCTGCTCAGCGTGGTCACCGCGCCGCTGGTCGCCTTCGTCGCCACCGTCGTCGTCCGCGAGGACCGCGGCCTGGTCGTCGCGCTGGTCGCCGGGCTGATCGTGCTGGAGACCCTGCGGCTGACCATCAGCGACGTCTACGCCGCGCTCGGCCGGATCACCTGGTCGGTCGCCGCGACCCACCACAGCCGGTCGATCCTCGCGCTGCTGGCCATGCTCGTCGTCGTCCTCGCCCAGGGCGGGGAGACCACCCTGCCCACGCTGCTCACCGCCTACGCCGGCACCTCGCTGGTGCTGCTGCTCGTCGTGGTCGTCCGGCTGCCGCTGCGGTCGGGCGGCACCGGCGGCCGCTGGTGGCGGCCGATGCTGGTGGCCATGGCCGCCGGGGCGTGGCTGTTCACCGTCGAGCTCGGCGCCTTCCTCGTCGGCCGCGGCGACGTCTGGCTGGCCGGCGCGGTGTTCCCCGCCGACGAGGTGCTGCTCTACTCCACCGCCAGCGTGCTGGCCATGCAGGTCACCGTGCTCGAGGGCCTGGCCAACATCGCCATCACCCCGGTCGCCGCCCGGCTGTGGGCCGAGGGGCGCCGCGACCGGGTGTTCGCCCTGCTGAGGGCCAGCGCCACGCTCTCCACCGCGGTCACCGTGCTGCTCGTCGCCGCGGTCTGGCTGCTCGCCCCCCAGGTGTTGGCCATCTACGGCGACGGGCTGGACGACGCCGCCCCCTACCTGGCCGTGCTGGCCACCGGCGGCCTGGGCATGGCCGTCTTCGGCGCCTGCGCGGTGCTGCTGGTCGTCACCGGCAACGGCCGCACCGCCGCCGGCGCCGTCGGCGTGGCCATGCTCGTCGCCGTCCCGGGGGCCGTGCTCGCCGCCGTGCTCGGCGGCCCGCTCGCGCTCTCCATCGCCAGCGCCTCGGCCACCGCACTGCTGTTCGGCTCCTACGCCTTCGCCTGCCGCCGGGCCTTCGGGACGGCGCCCCTGCCCGGCCTGCACCTGCGGCGCAGCCTGCTCCTGCTGGCCGGCCGCGGGCCCGGCGAGGACGACCCGGCCATCGACGCGACCGCGGCCGCGGCCGCCGACAACGGCGCGGTCACCGGCAGCGGCGCCGGCCCCGGCGTGGTCGCCGACAGCCCGGGGACGCCGCGATGAGCGTGCTGACCGCCGTCCGGCCCCGCCGGTTCCGGCCGCAGGGCGCCGAGTTCGGGGGCACCCCCGGCGTCTGGTGGCTGTCGCCGCTGGCGCTGATCGGCCTGGTCGCGCTGCCCACCACCTGGCTGGCGCTGGCGATCCCCGACGAGCGCTACCGCGCCCTGTGGGGCACCCCGAAGTCGATCGACCTGCACTGGACGCTGTGGTTCAGCCTCGGCCTGGTGCTCTTCCTCGGCGCGGCGATGCTGCCCGGCACCCGCGGCGTGCGCCGGGTGGCGAACTGGCCCGGCCTGTCCACCGGTGACCTGCGCATCCTCGAGCGCTCGGCCACGGTGCTGTTCTGGCTCACCATGGTCGGCTACATCGCCTACGCCGGTCAGGCCGTGCGGGTCGGGCTGAGCCCCACCCTGCTGCTGACCTCGCTGATCAACCAGGAGCTCTACGGCCTGGGCATCCGCGACCGGCTGGGCACCGTGCCCGGGCTGACCACGATGACCCAGTTCGGGCTGGGCTTCGTCGTCGTCACCGGCGTGCTGCTGATCGCGAACGGCCGGCGTGCCCGCTACACCCGCCGGCTCGTCGTCGTGGTGCTGCTCGCCCTGGTGCGCGCCTTCTTCGTCACCGAGCGGTTGGCGCTGCTCGAACTGCTGCTGCCGTTGCTGGTCCTGGCGGTCGCCGGGATGTCCCGCAGCACCCGGGGCGCGCGCCGCGCCGCGTTCCTGCCCGCCGTGCTGCTGCCGGTCGTCGTCCTGGTCTTCGCCGCGTTCGAGTACTCGCGCAGCTGGGTCTTCTACGCCGCGCAGGGCGGGCAGTCGTTCCCGGTGTTCGTGGTCGAGCGGTTCGCCGGCTACTACGTGACCGCCTACAACAACGGCGCGATCCGGCTGCTGCACCAGGACAGCCCCGGCCTGCCCTACGACCTGTGGTCGGCGTTCTGGACCGCACCCGGCGTGGGCAGCGCGAACCTCTTCCGCACGCTCACCGGCGTCGACGCCGACCCGGCCTACACCCAGGCGCTCGAGCAGTTCGGCAACCCCGAGTTCAACAACTACGGCGGGGTGGCCAGTCCCTTCGTCGACCTGGGCATCGCCGGCGGGCTGGTGTTCTACGTGCTCGCCGGGCTGCTCGCCGGCACCCTCTACCGCTCGCTGCGCGAGGGGCGGATCTGGGGCCTGCTGCTCTACCCGGTGTTCGTGCTGACGCTGCTGGAGCTGCCCCGCTACTTCTACATCGGCCAGGGCCGGGCCACGCCGGGGCTGCTGGCCCTCGTGGTGGTCGCCCTGCTGGTCAACCGAGCCCGCCGACGACGAACCGGAGCCGTTCTCTGATGCCCGCCCCGTTGCGCTACCTGCTGGTGGCCACCCACGTACCGCCCAGTGGGGGCGGCGGCGGGATGGTCCGCTACGTCATGGAGATGGCCCGCGGGCTCGTCGTCCGCGACGACGTCGAGCTGCACGTCCTCGCCGGCGCCGGCGCCGAGGGGGCGTTCACCGACCTGGTCGAGGCCGACCGGGTGCACACGCTGCCCGGTCGCGGGCCGCTGGGCTCCGCCGTCGAGCGGCTGGCCGGGGCGCGCGTGGGCGGGCGGATGGACGTCGTGCACGGCACCAAGCACCTGCTGCCGCGCGGGGTGCCCGGCACCGGCGTGCTCACCGTGCACGACATGCTGGCCCTCGACCGGCCCTACGACTTCGGCCTGGCCAAGCGGTTGCTGGTGCGCGGGCCCTACCTGGCCTCGCTGCGGGCGGCCGACGCGCTGGTCTGCGTCAGCGCGGCCACCCGCGACCGGGTCGCCGCCTACCTGCCCTCGGTCGCCGGCCGCACGTCGGTCGTGCACCACCCCGACGGCTCCTCGCTCACCTCCGTCGACGCCGAGCCGGTGGCCGAGCTGGCCGGGCGGCCGTTCGCCCTGGTGGTCGGTGACCCCTCGCCGCGCAAGAACGTCGGGCTGGTCGTCGACGCCTGGGCCCAGGTGCGGGCCGAGGTGCCCGACGCCGTCCTCGTCGTCGTCGGGCCGGACAGCTGGGGCCCCACCGACCGGGGCCAGGCCTTCGCCGCGCTGGCCGCCGAGGGCGCCGTCGCGCCGATGGGGCACGTGCCCGACGCCCAGCTGCGCTGGCTCTACGAGCACGCCCGGGTCGTGCTGTGCCCCAGCCTCGCCGAGGGCTTCGGGCTCCCGGCCGCCGAGGGACTCACCTTCGGTGCCCCCGTGCTGACCTCGGAGGACCCGGCCCTGGCCGAGGCCTCGCCGGCTGGTGCGCAGCGGCTGCCCGGCCGCCGTCCCGAGGTGTGGGCGGCCGCGATCACCGAGCACCTGCGTCGTCCCCGCCCGGACGTCGCCGGTCGGCCCGCCCGGCGGGGCTGGGACGACGTCGTCGAGGAGACCCTGGAGGCGGTGCGGCGTGCCCAGCGCTGACGTGAGCGGCATCCTGTCCACCCCGGTCTACGGGGAGGTGCTGACGGTGGTGCACGTGGCCACCGGCGCCGAGCTGGCCACCGCCCGCGCGGCCGCGGCCGTGCAGACCGCGGCGGGCTGGAACAGCACCGCGCACGAGGTCGCCGACCTGCCCGGGCTCGCCCTGGACGACGTCGACGCGGTCGTGCTCTGGGGCGCCGGGGCCGCGGCCGGCCGGGACGTCGTGGCCGGCCGGCGGGCGACCGTCGTCGTGCTCGACGCCGCGGACGTGCGGGCCGTGCTGACCCGCCCCGCCCGCTGGGCCGCCGAGCTGCGCCGGGCGGCGGACACCAACCTGCTGCTGGTGCCCGCCGGCCTCGCGGAGCGCTACACGCGCTGGGGCCCGCCGGTGCCGCTGGCCCACCGGCCCGAGGGCCTGCCCGGCGACGACGCCGTCACCGTGCTCTCGGCCTGGACCGCCCGCGCCTACGCGTTCGGACGCCGTCCGGCCGGGCAGCCCGCCGGCTGAGCCGTCACCAGCCGCTGCGGAAGGCGGACGGCGCGCCGTCGTCCACCAGCCCGGTGACCCGGACGGCGGAGGGCGTGCTGGTGTAGATCGGCATCGCCGGCCCACCGGCGAGGGAGATCCGCGTCAGGCTGACCCGGCTGAGGCCCGCGCCCGGGTTGGCGAGCACGCCGATGTCCCAGGTCGCGCTGCTGCGGGTGTCGCGCACCGTCAGGTCCTGCAGCGTGATGTCACTGGTCTGCGGGCCGGTGTTGCCGGAGTAGACCATCAGCGCGCCGTGGTCCTTGGCGGGGTTGGTGTTGGCGCCGGTCACCGTGCCGCCGCGGACCGCCACCCGCTGCGAGGGGTACGTGTCGTACTCGGCCTCGCTGCCGAGGTAGACCGCGGCGGCGTCGGTGTCCCGGATCGTGACGTCGGTGTAGGTGATGTCGTTGCCGCCGACCACGGAGATGCCGCGGCCCCAGGTGGTGCCGTTGACCGTCGGCGAGGTGATCTGGATCCGGGCGCTCACGACGCCGTCGGACCTGTACGACACGACCGCGACCCCGTCGTCCCCGGTGCGGTTGGTGACGGGGGAGACCACCCGGCCGTCCCGCGCGCCGTTGCTCATGTGGATGCCGTCGGCGCGGCTGTCGGACACGGTGACCCGGTCCAGCAGGAAGCGCGCGGCCCCGTCCACGAAGATGCCCGCGGCGGCTGCGCCCTCGACGCGCACGTCGCGCAGGACGACGTCGTTGCCCCAGACCCGCACCTTGTCCTGGGCGGGGGCATCCCAGCGGCGGGTGGAGGAGGTGAGGCCGAAGGTGACCCCGGTGACCTTGACCTTGGAGCCGGTCACGTGGAACGACGACCGAGCCTCGTTGGTGGCCAGCAGGGTGGCGCCGGGCCCGGACACCGTGACGTCCGACCGGCTCAGGCGCAGCACGTCGGAGTGCAGGTAGGTCGCGCCGGCCTTGAGCTGCAGGACGCTGCCGACCGGGATGCTGTCCAGCGCCTTCTGCAGCGCGGCGGTGTCGTCGGTGCGCCCGTCGCCCGTGGCGCCGAACCTCTCGACGGGCAGGATGCCCCGGGCCGCGGACACGGCCTGCGGTGCGGTCGGGGCGGGCGCGGCCGGCAGGGCGGCGGTGCCGGCGGGGGCGACCGCGGCGGGCTCGGCCGGCGCAGGTGCGACGGCGGGCTGGGCGCCGGCCGGACTCACCGCGGCCGGGGCGGCTGCGGTGGCAGAGGTCGAGGCGCCGGCGGAGGCGTCGGCGGAGGCGGAGGCGGCCGGGGGGACCGCGGCGGCGCTCGGGGCCTGCGCGGCGGAGGTCGGGGAGGCGGCCTGCAGCGCGGCGGCGCGCGGCGAGGCGGTGACCACCTCGAGCGCCGGCGCGTCCGCCGTCTGCACCCCCTGCACGGACAGCACGCCGACGGCGGTCAGGCACACGGCGAACGCGGTGCCCAGCACCGCCACCCGCCGGCTGCGCCCGCGGGGCGCGGCCTCCTCCGGGGTCGGGTCGAGGAACGTCAGCTCGTCGACGTCGGGGCCGACGTGGGGGAGCGAGGTCATCGGGCCTCCAGGAGGCGGAGCGCGCGGCGTGGGGCTGAGCCGGCTGTGCGTCGGGGTGGCACGGTCGCGGTCCGGGCGCCAGGCGCTCCGGTCCGGTCGACCGCGGAGGAGCCGACAGCGCTGTTCGGCGTCCCCACGCACCCAGGATGGGCGGCGCACGAAGACTCTCCGTGAACGACGCGCTACTTGCCGCACACGTTCAGCACACGCGTCACACGGGTCGCAGCAACCCCTGGGGCACGGTCCTCGGCGCTGTCATCGGCAGCCGCGACGCCGGGTGTGACCACCGGGACGCGACGGTCACCGGATCGTGCCGTCGAGGCCTGCTGCGAGCGCCCCACCGGCCGTCGTCCCCCTGCACCAACAGCTGTCCCCCTGCACCAACGCTGGTGCAGGGGGACAGGCGGTGATCAGGTCACCTGATCCACGTACGGGACGGCGAGGACGGGAGGCGCCGGGTCACCGGCCGCCCTGGTCGGGCACCGCGGCGCCGTCGGCCTCGACCCCGGTGAGCTGCACCGCGGCGGGCTCGTTCGTGTAGAACGACTCGGCCGGACCCTCGCTGATCCGGAACTCCTCGAAGGTGACCTGCTCGACCGCGGAGTCGGGGGCGGCCAGGACGCCGACGTCCCAGGGCGAGCTGGTGCGCGTGCCGCTGATGGTCAGGTCGCGCACGGTGACGTCGCTGGTCGTGGTGTCGGCGTTGCCGGCGTAGACGAGCACGGCGCCGTGGTCCTTGTCGGCGTTGGTGTTCGCGCCGGTCACCGTGCCGCCGTCGACGAGCACGCCGACCGAGGCGTAGGTGAAGTACGGGTCGCCCTCGCTGCCGACGTAGATGCCGGCCGCGTCGGTGTCGCGCACCGTGACGTCGGTGTAGGTGATGTCGTTGCCGCCGACCACGGACACGCCCCGGCCCCACGTCGTCCCGTTCACGGTGGGGGACTCGATGGTGATCCGCTCGGAGGGGCCGCCGTCCTTCATGTAGGACACCACGGCGACGCCGTCGTCGCCGGTGCCCGTGGTGACGGGGGAGACCACCCGGCCGTCGTGGGCCCGGTCGGTGATGTGGATGCCGTCGGCCCGGCTGTCGGTCACGGTCACGCGGTCGATCAGGAAGTCGCCGGCGCCGTCGGTGACCGCGATGCCGGCCCCGCCCGCGCCCCGCACGTGCACGTCGCGCAGCACCGCGGAGTCGGCGGCGACCCAGACCATCGTGGACTCGAAGGGGTCCCAGCGCTGGGTGATGGTGGGGGTGGTCAGGGTGAGCCCGGTGACCGTGACGTCGTCGGCCACGACCTTGAGCGCGGAGGCGGTCTCGTCCGACGCCTCCAGCGTCGCGCCGGCGCCCGCGATCGTCAGGCCGGGGGTGCTCACGGTCAGGACCTGCGAGTACCGGTAGGTGGCGCCGTCCTCGAGCACCAGCGTCCCGCCCTCGGGCACGGCGTCCAGCGCCTCCTGCAGGGCCGAGCCGTCGTCGGCGACGCCGTCACCCACCGCCCCGAAGTCGGCCACCGGCACCTCCCGGTCGTCGCGACCCGAGATGACCAGCACCGCCACCAGGGCGGCGACGGCGACGACACCCAGGACGAGGACGAGCCGGCCGCGTCCGGGCCGACCGCCCGGGCCGTCGATCGTGGCGCCGGCGTCCGGACCGGTCGGCGCGGGCGGGCCGGTGGGCAGCGAGGTCATCCAGCCTCCATCAGGTCCAGCAGCGCAGTGGCGGTGGTCTCGTGGGAGGTGGCCGCGGAGAACCGGGTGGACGCAACGGTACGGCCGATCGCGGCCTCGGTGGCGGCCAGCGCCGGGTCGAGCAGCCGGGCGACGACCTCCCGGGCGAACCCGGCGACGTCGAACGGGGGCACCGCGGTGCCCGATCCGCCCAGGTAGGTGCCGATCCCGGCGACGTCGAAGGCGACGACGCTGCGCTCGCTGGCCATCGCCTCCATCGCCACGAGGGGCAGGCCGGCCTCCCAGCGGGAGGGGACGGCGACGACGTCGGCGGCGGCGTACCAGTCGGCCAGCCGCTCGCCGGGCGCGAAGTGCACCCCGTCGCCGGCGGCGGCGCGCAGGGCCGCCTCGTCGGGGCCGCCACCGACCAGCACGAGCTGTGCGGTGGGAACGGCCCGGCGCACGGCGGTCCAGGCCTCCAGCAGCATGTCCTGGCCCTTCTGCCGGGCCAGCCGCCCGACGCAGACCACCGTGGGCGCGTCCGGGGAGGCCAGGCCGAGGGTCGCGCGGCTGGCCGCCCGGTCCCGCGGCGTCCAGGCGTCGGGCTCGACCCCGTTGGGGATGACGACGGCGCGACCGGTCAGGCCGGCGGCCCGGCCGGTGGCGAGCTCGGCCTGGCTGACGTTGAGCGTCAGGTCGGTCCACCGCTGGGCGGTCCGCTCCCACAGCCGGGTGGCGACCTGGACCGGGCCGGTGACGGCCTCGAACGACCAGGCGTGCGGCTGGTAGACGGTGGTCCGGCTGCCGCGGAGCGCGAGCCGGCCGGCAAGCCCGGCCTTGGCGCTGTGCAGGTGCACGACCTCGGGGGCGACCTGGGCGATCACGCGCCGCAGCGCGAGCGTCTCGCGGGGCACCGTCGGGCCGGGGGAGCGGGTGGCCTGCCACGGCACCAGCCGGGCACCGGCCTCCTGGACGACGCCGGCCAGCCAGCCCTCCGGCGGGCAGGCCACGGTCACGTCCCACCCTCGCCGGCACTGGTCGCCCACGAGGCCGGCGACCACCTTGGCGACCCCGGCCTCGACGGGCTGGCTGACGTGCAGGATGCGCACGGTCCGGTTGTCTGCAAGACCCACGTCCCGAGCATGACCACATCGGCAGGGGTGGCGCTCGCTGACACCGGAAAGTGCCCAAACGTGAGTCATCTCACGATGCGTCCAGCAGATCGCCCGCAATTGAACGCCGTGTTGCGTCCTCTGCGCGTCGGTACGGTGAGTGAGCAACCGCGTGGATGCCGTGGTCGCGGGTGGGTCGCGGGTGGCGAGATGCACACGAAGACGGCCCGGGCCGATGTTCGTCACGTGGACGGGGGGCAGCGCGCTGAGCTGCGAGACCGTACGTTCCCCTGGGTCGGTCGAACAGCGCGGTTCCCGACGGAGACGACGAGACGCCGGGTACGACGAGCCGGCAGGAGCGCACCGGGAGTTACACATTGTCACTGCTCGACTCCACTGACGAGGTCGCCGAGCTACGCACCGACGTGGTCGCTCGGCGCCGCTTCTGGTCCGTGGCCCGGCTCCGCGGCGAGGGCACGGCCGCGCGCCGTGCCTGGCGCAGCACCTACGTCCGCCGGGTCGTCGCGGGTGACGCGATCGTGGCCGTCCTCGCCGCCCTCGTGGGCCGGCTGCTCCCCGACACCGGCCCGCTCTCCGCGACCACCGTGCCCTGGCCGGTGCTCGTCATGCCCCTGGTCTGGGTCGGCGCCATGGCGATCGCCCGCACCTACGAGGAGCGCTTCCTCTGGGTCGGGCCCGAGGAGTTCCGGCGGGTCTTCTTCGCCGCCGCGCTGCTGCTCGCCGCCGTCGGCACCATCTCCTGGGCGTTCAAGCTCGAGCTGGCGCGCAGCTTCGTCGTGGTCGCCCTCCCGCTGGCCACCGTGCTGACCCTGCTGCTGCGCTACGTCCAGCGGGCCTGGCTGCACAGCCAGCGGGTGCACGGCCGGTTCCAGCAGACCGCCATCCTGGTCGGCCACCGCAACGGCACCGCCGAGCTGCACGCCCAGCTGGAGCGCCAGGCCAAGCACGGCCTCCGGGTCATCGGCGTCTGCCTGCCCACCGCCGAGCCGGCCGGCACCGTGTTCGACGGCCTGCCCGTGCTCGGCAGCTTCGCCGACGTCGTCGACGTCGTCCGCCGGTACGAGGTCGACACCGTCGCCGTGCTGCCTTCGCCCGAGCTGGACGGCGCCAGCCTGCGCCGCCTCGGCTGGGACCTGGAGACCACCGAGGCCGAGCTGCTGCTCGCCCCCGCGGTCACCGAGTTCGCCGGGCCCCGGGTCGGCATCCGGCCGGTCAGCGGCCTGCCCCTGCTGCACCTGGAGCGCCCGGAGTTCCGCGGGCTGCGCCGGGTGACCAAGGACGTCTTCGACCGTTCGGTCGCCTCCCTCGCCGTCGTCGTCCTGCTGCCGGTGCTGCTCGGCCTGGCGCTCGCGGTCAAGACGACCAGCCGCGGCCCGGTGTTCTACCGGCACCAGCGGATCGGCAAGGGCGGCGAGCCGTTCCACGTGCTCAAGTTCCGCAGCATGGTGCCCGACGCCGACAAGCGGATCGAGGCGCTCATGGCGATGAACGAGGGCAACGCCGTGCAGTTCAAGATGAAGCGCGACCCCCGGGTCACCCGCGTCGGTGCGGTCATGCGGCGCTTCTCCCTCGACGAGCTGCCCCAGCTGTTCAACGTCATCGGCGGCTCGATGTCGCTGGTCGGCCCCCGGCCGCACGTGACCCGCGAGGTCGAGCAGTACGGCTTCGACATGCGCCGCCGCCTGCTGGTCAAGCCGGGCATCACCGGCCTGTGGCAGGTCAGCGGCCGGTCGAACCTCTCCTGGGACGACTCGGTGCGCATCGACGTCCGCTACGTGGAGAACTGGTCGCTGGCGATGGACCTGATGATCCTGGGCAAGACGCTGGGTGCGGTGGTCCGCGGTTCCGGCGCGTACTGACCCCCCGCCGGTCCGGCCCGGCACCCAGCCGTTCTGGTCGGCGCTGCGCTGGCTCGGCGCGTCGGTGGCGGTCGCCGTGCTGACCGCCTTCGCCTACCTGCTGGTCACCGGCCGATACGCCGACGAGGGGCCGGTCCTCCTCGTCCTGCGGCCCGGTCGGGGCGTGCACCGCGGCGACCTGTTCGTCGTCGCCGGCTGGGTGCTCGGCGTGTCCGCGGTGCTGACCGCGGCTGCCTCGGCGGGGCGGCGCGAGCGGTGACTGGGAGAGTGGCCCGGTGACGACCGTCGACCCCGCTCGCGCCGCCGACGCCGCCCTCGCCGCCGAGCTGGCCACCGCCGCCGGGGAGCTGCTGCTGCGGGTCCGCGGCCGCGACCTCCCCGACGCCGCCGCCCGCAAGGCCGCCGGCGACGCCGGGTCGCACGAGTTCCTCCTCCAGCGGCTGCGCGCCGCCCGCCCCGGCGACGCCGTGCTGTCGGAGGAGGGCGCCGACGACCGGGCCCGGCTCACCGCGGACCGGGTCTGGATCGTCGACCCGCTCGACGGCACCCGCGAGTTCGCCGAGCTCGACCGGCGCGACTGGGCGGTGCACGTGGCGCTCTGGGAGCGCGGTGACCTGGTCGCCGGGGCCGTCGCGCTCCCCGCGGAGGGCCGCACGCCGAGCACCGCCGAGCCGACGACGTTCCCCGCCCGCCGGCCGGGGCCGCTGCGGCTGGCGGTCAGCCGCAGCCGGCCACCGGCCCTCGTCCAGGAGCTCGCCGCCCGGCTGGACGCCGAGCTGGTGCCGATGGGCTCGGCCGGGGTCAAGGCCGTGTCGGTGCTGGACGGCGTCACGGACGCCTACGTGCACGGCGGCGGCCAGTACGAGTGGGACTCGGCTGCCCCCGTCGCCGTGGCCCGGGCCGCCGGCCTGCACACCAGCCGGCTGGACGGCGCCCCGCTGCGCTACAACCAGCCCGACCCGCACCTGCCCGACCTGGTCGTCTGCCGCCCCGAGCTGGCCGGCCGGCTGCTGGCGGCGATCGCTCAGCTCCCGGTGAGGTAGTCCAGCACCAGCCGGGCGCTCTCGTCGACCGAGCTGCGCCGGGTGTCGATGGTCAGCTCGGCGTCGGTCGGCTCCTCGTAGGGGTCGCTGATGCCGGTGAACTCGGCGATCTCCCCGCGCCGGGCCCTCGCGTAGAGCCCCTTGCGGTCACGGGCCTCGCACTCGTCCAGCGGGGTGGCCACGTGCACCAGCACGAACGACCCCGGGCCGGCCTGCTCCTCGACCATCCGGCGCACCTCGGCGCGGCTGGCGGCGTAGGGCGCGATCGGCGCGCACACCGCCCAGCCGCCGTGCTTGGCGATCTGGGCGGCCACCCAGCCGATCCGCCGCACGTTGGTGTCCCGGTCGGCGCGGGAGAAGCCGAGCCCGGCGGAGAGGTGGGTGCGCACCTCGTCGCCGTCCAGCAGGGTCACCGTGCGCCCGGCCTCGAGCAGCAGCTCCACCAGCCGGCCGGCGATCGTCGACTTCCCGGCGCCGGACAGCCCGGTGAACACGACCACGCGGCCGCCGGTCGTCACGGGCGCCGGGTCGACCCGGCTGGCCACCGGCCCGGCGCCGTAGGCGCCGGCCAGCTCCATCCAGCCGATCTCCGGGCCGGCCGCGGTCACCGGCACCGGCACGATCACCAGCTCCCGGCCCACCGCCCGCTGGGCCCAGGCCGCCGCGGTCAGCGAGATCTCCGCCGCGTCGGGGGCGGTGCCGGCGACCGGCAGCAGCACGAGCAGCTGGTCGGGCAGCCCGGCGGCGTCGTCCGGGGGCCGGCCGACCCAGGCCGCCGGCTGCGACCAGCCCCGGCGGTCCAGCTCGGCCCGCACCTCGGCCGGCGAACGCCAGCGCGGGATCTCCCGGACGGCCAGGCCCCCGGTGCCCGTGCTGGCGACCAGCACGCCCTCGGCGTCCTCGAAGTCGGTGTCCGCCGGCAGGTCGGGCGGGGTGGGGCTGAGCCCGAAGGCGTGCCGGGCCAGCTCAGCCAACTGGGCGTGGGTGAGCCGGGTCCGGGTCTGCGCCATGGCAGCAGTCTGGCAAGCGCCGGGCGGACAGGTGCGTCGTGGGCCGGGTCAGAACGCGGAGCGGACGACGCCGCACCGGCAGCCGTAGTGGCTCCCGCCGCCGAACGGGTCGTCGCCGAGCCGGTGGAACCGGTGCACGTGCAGCGTGCGCCGGCGGGTGTGACGCGGGGTGTCGGAGAGCAGCGGCACAGCCGGATCCTCCCGGCGGCGTGTTCCCGGTAGACCCCGTGCCCGCTGCGCGCGGGTGAACAGCGGACCTACACCTGTCGACGCAGCCCGCCCGGACGCCCGCAGGCCCGACCTCAGCACTGGCAGCACCGCCTCACTGTGCCAGCTCCGGGCACCCGTTCGCCCCGTGGACCCCATCACCACCACGGGTGACGCCGAGGGCCGTCCTGCTCCGGGACGGGGCAGTCCGTCCGGTAGACACGCTTTGTGGCCAACGGGAGAACACTGAGTACACCCCGTCGGCGTGTCCCGGTGCCGAGGGTGGCGCTCGTGCTGGCCGGCATCGCGATCGCGCTGGAGCTCGTCGGCTACCTGACCCGGGTCGGCGGCGCCTCGCCGTCCGTCGCCCGGACGCTGTCGATGGACGCACCCTTCTCCCTGGCCCGGCTGTTCGTCGCCGGGCTGTTCGCCGCCGCCGCGGTCGCCGCCGGGCTCGGCGCCGGGCGCATGCCCGGACGGCGCACCTGGTGGACCGCGGTCGCGGTGATCGCCGCCGGGATCGCCACCGTCAAGGCCGGCGGCGACGTGCACGTGACGTTCGTGCGGGCAGTCGCGGGCAGCGACGCCCTCCGGGGCCTGCTGATCTCCGCCCCGATCGCCCTGGCCGCCGTGGGCTGGCTGTGGTGGCTGAGCCGCCACGAGCGCCGCGACCGGCGCCGGGTGCTCAGCTGCCTCGGCGGGTACGCCTTCGCCTCGGTCGGGCTCTCCGCGGTCAGCACGGTCGCCGCCCAGCAGTGGGGCGCGCGGGGCGCGGCCGCGGCCACCTTCGTGGAGGAGAGCGGTGAGGCGCTGGCCGGCGTGGCCTTCCTGGTCGCCGTCCTGGTCGGTGTGGCGCCGCGGCTGGTGCTGCCCGCCGGCTGGACCCGCCGGGCCGACGACGCGCACTCCCTCGAGCTGCCGGCCGTCCAGCCCGGTCGGGCCGCCGAACCCGGTCGCTGAGCTCTCGGTCGCCCGGGGCGGTGGCCCCGGGCGACCCTGCGGTCAGGGGACGGCGGGGCGGCTCACCGGGATCCGGGTGCGCTGGTGGGCGGCCCGCTGGGCGGCGAAGCCGGACTGGAGGGCGTCGGCCAGGGCGATGGCGGGGTCGGTGGACCCGGCGACCGGAGGAGTTGCGGTCTGCGTCATGGCCGAAAGCTAGGGCGACGCCGTGTCCGCACCCGGTCGACACACGGTCAGCACGCGTTACGGGTTCGTGACCGGTGCACTCCTGTCACACCCACCGGTCGATCACCCAGCGCAGCGTCCAGCCACGCGTCGGTGCGCCGGTCCCACGTGCGGTCGGCCGCCCACGCCGTCCGGGCCTCGGCGTGGCCGGACGGCTCGTCCGCGGCGGCCACCATCGCCGCGGCCATCTCGGCAGCGCCCCGGACGACGGCGGTGTGCGGCGGCACGTCGCTGGAGTGCTCCAGGTGGCCGGCGGTCGCGACCACCGGCACCCCGCGGGCGCAGTAGTCGTAGGTCTTCATCGACGACTGGCCCAGCGCGCGGCTGGCGACGTCGGGGATCAGCCCCACGGTGGCGGCGTCCAGCACCGCGGGCAGCCGGTCGCGGTCGAGCAGCCCCGCGTACCGGAAGCGCCCGGGGAACTCCTGCTCCAACGCCCGGAAGCGGTCGGCCGCGGCCTGCGCCCGCTGCGGGAAGACCAGCTGCCCGTGCACGGTGAGCGTCCAGTCCGGCAGTGCGGTGAGCACCTGACGCACCAGCTCGACGTCGAACCGCTCGGCGACGCTGCCCACGTAGACGGCGTGCCGCTCCCGGCGCGGACCCGTCCGGGGCGCGGACAGCAGCACCTCGTCGGTGCCGTTGGGGACGACGACCGGCGTCCGGCCGGGGAAGAGGTCGGCCAGCACCTGGTTGACCACGACCACCTCGTCGGCCTCGTCGGCGATCCGGCGGAGCTGGTCGGGCAGGCCGCGGGCCTGGGGGAGCAGCCGGGCCCAGTCGTCGGTGCAGTCGAAGACCACCCGGCCGCCCAGCGAGCGCGCCGCCCGCCACTCCCACGGGAACATCAGCACGGTCAGCCCCGGCGTCCAGCCCGAGCGTCGCAGGAAGCCGCCGAGCAGTGCGGCGTCGACCCGCTCGGCGACCGGGCCGCGAAGGCCGGGGAGCAGCGTCGAGCGCTCGGAGACGCTGACGCCCGGCGCGGCCGGCAGGAACCGTCCGCGCAGCAGGTGACGCCGCCAGTTGCCGGGGTCGGTGCGCAGCCGGCGCCAGTCGCTGGGCGCCTGGACGAACCGCACCGGCGCACCCCGGCGGACCAGCTGCCCGGCGATCATGTGCTCGCGGCGGATGGCCGGGTGCCACGGGTCCTTGGCGACGAAGCCGACGCCGGCGGCCAGCTCGGGGTGCTCGGTCGAGGTCAAGAGGCCGCTGCCGTGCTCACGCCCCGACCCTAGGAGCCGGTCGGTGCACCCGCTGGCCCAGACTGTGTGAGCTGTGTCGATCGCACGAGGAGGCGCCCCGGTGGCCCCACTGCTGCCACCGGCCGCCGTCCGGCGGTTGCCACTGCCGGCCAAGCGCGCCGTCCTGTACCGGCGCGCGCACGGCCGCTGGCCGGGTCGTCCGCCGCGGACGTTCACCGAGAAGGTGAACTGGCGGGTGGTGCACGACCGGCGGCCGCTGATCGGCCGGCTGGGCGACAAGCTGGCGATGAAGGAGCACGCCGCGACGGTGCTGCCCGCGCTCAGCGTGCCCCGCGTGCTCTGGACCGGGACGGACGTCGCCGAGCTGGCCGAGGTGCCGCTGCCCGACCGGTGGGTGCTCAAGCCCAACCACGGCACCATGCGGGTGCACCTGGGCGCCGGCCGGCCCGACGTCGCCGCGCTGCGCCGGCTCACCACCGGCTGGCTGGACGAGCCGCTGTTCCGCGACCGCGGCGAGTGGGTCTACAGCCAGGCCCGCCGCACGCTGCTGGTCGAGGAGTTCATCGGCCCGGCGGGTGAGGTGCCGGCCGACCACAAGCTGCTGGTCTTCGGCGGCCGGCTGGAGCTCGTCCAGGTGGACACCGGCCGGTTCGGGCAGCACCGGCGCCGGCTCTACACCCCGGACTGGACGCCGGTGGACGTCGCCGAGGCGGTGCCGCCGGGGCCGGTGACGCCGCCGCCGGAGTCGCTGCCGGAGCTGACGAAGGTCGCCGAGGCGCTGGGGGAGGGGCTGGACTTCATCCGGGTCGACCTGTTCGACGTCGCCGGTGAGGTGTGGTTCGGCGAGCTGACGCCCTACCCCGGCGGTGGGCTCGACCGCTTCGACCCCGAGCTGGACCGCCGGCTCGGCGCGCTGTGGCAGCTGCCGCCGCGTTCAGCCGTGCGTGCGGGCGAGCAGCTCCTCCGCTGACCGGGTGTTGACCACCCGGTCGACCGGCACGCCGCACTCCACGGCGCGGGCGCACCCGGCGTCCTGCCAGTCGAGCTGGCCGGGGGCGTGCGCGTCGGTGTCGATGGCGAAGTCGCAGCCCAGCTCCACCGCCCGGGTCAGCAGCCGGCGCGGCGGATCGAGCCGCTCGGGCCGGGAGTTGATCTCCACCGCCGTCCCGTGCGCGACGCAGGCGGAGAAGACGGCGTCGGCGTCGAACTCGCTCTCCGGCCGCGGCCGCTGGGTGCCGTTGCGCTGCTTGCGTCCGATGACCAGCCGGCCGGTGCAGTGGCCCAGGACGTCGGTGTGCGGGTTCTCGACGGCGGCCAGCATCCGTTCGGTCATCTGGGCCGCGGGCGCCCGCAGCTCGGAGTGCACGCTGGCCACGACGACGTCGAGGCGGCCGAGCAGCTCGTCGGTCTGGTCCAGCGACCCGTCGACGTTGATGTCGCACTCGATGCCGGTGAGGATCCGGAACGGGGCCAGCTCGTCGTTCAGCGCCGCGACGACGTCCAGCTGCTGTTCCAGCCGCGCGGGCGTGAGGCCGTTGGCGACGGTGAGCCGCGGCGAGTGGTCGGTGAGCGCGAGGTACTCGTGGCCGATCGAGATGGCGGCCTCGGCCATGTCCCGGATCGGGCTGCCACCGTCGGACCAGTCCGAGTGCGCGTGCAGGTCGCCCTTGAGCGCCGCGCGCAGCGCCGCAGCGCCGTCGGCCAGCGGGGTCAGCTCGGCGTAGGACTCCTCGAGCCGCTGCAGGTAGGCCGGGATCTCACCGCGGTGCGCCTCCAGGACGACGGCGGCGGTCTTGTCGCCGATGCCCTTGAGGTCGGTGAGCGTCTTCGTGCGCACCCGGCGGTCGAGTTCGGCGTCGTCCAGGCCGGCGACGACGGTGGCGGCGGTGCGGAAGGCCTGCACCCGGTAGGACGGCTCGCGGGCGCGTTCCAGGAGGAAGGCGATCCTCCGGAGCGCGCCCGCGGGCGTGTGTGCCGTGCTCATGCGGTCAGGTCAGTGCTTGAGCTTCTTCGTCTGCTTGGCGGCACGCTTCTGCGCCTTGGCGGCCTTCTTGGAGGCCTTCTCGTAGCTGGCCTCAGCGGCGGCAGCTGCCGAGGTGGCGGTGCGCTTGGCCCACCAGCCCACCGACGGCTTGCCCTCGGTGTCGACGGCGGCGATCAGCAGACCGCCGAACATGCCGACGTTCTTCAGGAAGTTGCTCGTCTGCCCGAAGCGCTCCTTCGGGTCGGTGTGCTCCCAGAAGCGGTGGCCGGCCAGCGTGGTGGGCACCAGCGAGGTGGCCAGGGCGAGGGCGGAGAAGCGGGGGAACTTGCCGAGCGCGAGCAGGGTGCCGGCACCGACGTGCACGCCGGCGTTGATCTTCACCCACTGCTCGACGTCGTGCGAGACCTCGACGGGCAGCTGCTTCTCGGCGATCTCGGTGATCTGTTCGACGACCGGTGCGGCGCCAGGAACGCGCGACTGCGGGTTCCGGAGGGTGTCGATCCCCCCGTAGATGAACGTGGCGGCGAGCATCGGCCGGGCGATCCGGCGGACCAACATCTGTGACCTCTTCCCATCGGTGACGTCAGCAGAGCAGTGCCCTGGTCAGCGCCAGGACAACCTCTGATCCGTGACCGTAGTGAGAAGTGCCGATCATCGCTGGGCGAGCGTCAGGCGCTGTACCGGCCGTCCTCCTCGGAGGAGTCCTGGCCCGTGTCGTCGCGGGCGGCGCGTTCCCGCTCGAGGCGGTGGCGTTCGCCCTGGTCGGCTCGGCGCATCGCGGCACCGACCCACAGCGCCGCGATGACCGCGACGACGACCCAGACGGCGGCGATGAGGAGCAGCGTCGTCGTCACTCCCTGGTCATCGACCAGTTCGGCCGACTCCTTGAGCCCAGGGTGCGCGGGTGTGGGTCAGTGGCTGGGCTGGACCGGCCGGGCGCCGAGGACGTCGTCGACGGTGAGGTCGGCCGGCAGCCCGGCCAGGTGGTCGGTGAACGGGGCGCGACGGTCGGCGAGGCGGATCCCGCCACCGACGGCCAGGGCGAGCCCGGCAGAGACGACGACCCAGCTGAGGGAGACCACGGCGACGACCACGAGTTGTTTCTAGCCGTCCAGGCTTGGTGTCCATGCGGACTCGCGTGGGCAACAGCTGACGAGGCGCTGCGCCTCTGTTGGGTGATCATGGGCGATGTCAGACAAAGCCATCGCCTGATGACCAGTGTCGGTGTGGCAGTGACTGCTGTGACACCCGAGCCGCCCGCAACTCAGCCGGCGAGGCGGTGGTCAGCCGCCGACTGGTCGAACCCGGCGACGTGCCGGTTGCGGTCTGCCCACTCCTGGCGCTTGACCGCCAGGGCCGCTTGGCCCAGCCACAGCGCGCCACCGATCGCGACCAGTGCCCATGCCACCAGCGCCCAAGCCCACCAGGACATCCGTGCTCCTCCTCGTTGAGGGTGGACGGATCATGCCTGTGACAGGGGGCACACGCAATGGCCTGGTGAGGCACCGAGTCGGCGCGGGTGCCGGATCGGCTCGGCGTGCCCCAGCGCGAGCGGACCGTGGCGCCCCGCTAGTCGTACGGGCTGGTCAGGACCGAGCGTGCCTGCCGCACGGTGAAGGTGGCCGGGTCGCCCTGGGTGGTGGTCGTGCCGGGGACGTCGGCCTGCACGCCTCCGTCGACGGAGTAGGTCGCTGCCCAGGTCGTGGTCAACGACGCCGTGTACGTCCCGGCGGCGTAGTCGTGGGTGATGGTGTGGTCCGGGTAGGGGGCGCCGGCCTCGGTCGTGGTGAGGACGGTGCCGTCGCCGGTGTCCCAGGCGTAGCTCTCCACCCTCGCGACGATGACCACCTCGAAGCCGCGGATGTCCACGGTGAAGGTCTGCGTCGTCGGGCTGTCGGTGAAGAAGACGACCGGAAGGCCGACGAGCGCCTCGCCCGGTGGTTGCTGACGGGTCGTCAGCTCCGGGAGCGGCAGCGTCTGGAAGTACCGGAACACCTCATCCGGCGACGGCGGCGGGTTCAGATCTGTGACGTCGATGCACGTGCTGCCCTCGTTGACCCAGGTTCCATAACCTTCGCCAATCGGGACTCCGGGGCTAGGGGCAATGCCATCGACTTCTGTCGCGCCCGGTTGGGCTAGTCGTTGGCGTCCAACCTCGTAAAGCACGACCACTGTGCCTGCCGACTCTGGACATGTTTGCGCCCCAGGCTGACACGCCCCCAGGTCTTCGTCGTCGGCTTGGCACGGAGTTCGGAGCCGCCATCGATAAGGGACTGGTTCAGGCTGCGCGGCGTACGCCTTGCGGAGTCCGGCTCCCGGGACACCATCCACAAAACTGACCAGCAGTGTGCCGGTGCCAACTGAGGTGGTCGGCGTAGGTTCCGCTGGGCACCCGTAGCAGGGGGCCGCAGAGGCATCCTGCGCAGAGAGTGTCAACAGGACGCCGACAATCAGTGCACAGAAGGTCGCTCTCAAGTGATGGTCACCTGGTTGATGAGCCAAGCTTGTAAGTCTGGACTCCAGGTTGCCGCAAGGGCAGTGAAGGCGGTGAAGCTTGGCTGTGTGCGTGAGGCTATGAGTTCTTTGTCCGGCCCGATCACGGAGAGGCTAGTTTGCTCAACAGTGAACGCGGTTTCGGCTGTCTCGCCAGTTAGATGCGCCTGACCCGGGTCGGCGAACGATACGTCGCCACCTCTAATCTGGTTGCCGGCCGCCTGATCCTCATTGACTGCCTCGATGAGAAATTCGCAATACTCGCAATCACGACTAAGGGCGCGGACTGGTTCAGTGTCGCCTTGTTGATAGGCGCGAACAGTCAGTTGAATAAAGTATTGGCTAGCGGCGATTGCGCCAGCTTGGGTTTTCTCGCGGGCTTCGATCGGCATGGGGAAGTCGGCTGGGCCGAGGGGGGCAAGCGACTCGCTGCTCTCCGCCGATGACGACGCCGGCGGCAGTGTCTCGTTGGCGGTCTCGCCGTTCGAGCAGCTGGCCAGCAGGGCCATGCCCATGGCCGTGGCGGCCACCGTCCTGACCAGCCGCATCCGTCGTCCTCCTCGAGCCCCTCAGCAGAGTCCTTGCGGAGACTACGCAGGTCAGCGGGCTGTCGCGTCCCCCGAAAGCCGTACCTGTGGACGCTGGTGCTCTGCTGCCCGGGTGGCAGCAGAGCACCAGCTCAGCGGGAGCAGTAGACGGTCAGCCGCTCGCGCTTGCGGAAGAGGAACTCCGTCGCCGCTTCTCCGGTCTCGCCGTCGTAGGCGATCCGCTGCGCACCCGACAGCACCCGCACCCGCAGTTCCGGCACCTGGAACTCGGCGTAGCACCGGCTGTGCTCGCTGACGCCGAACAGTGTGGCGAGCACGGTCCGGGTCCGGCCGAACCTCAGGTCGGCGCGCAGGTACTGCACGTCGAGCAGGCCGTCCTCCAGGCGCGGGCGCCAGGCGGGGGAGAGCCCGCGGGGCACGTAGCACCCGTTGCCGACGAACAGGATCCAGGCCGAGATGCGCCGCCCGTTGACCTCCAGCTCGACCGGCGACCCGCGGCGGAGCACCTGGGCGGTGGCCACGGTCAGCGCCGCCCACTTGCCCAGCCGCCCGCTCAGTTGGTCGCGGCGCCGCACCATCTCGGGGTAGCTGCCGATGCTGGCGGTGTTCAGGAACGGCACTCCGTTGACCTCGGCGACGTCCACCTGCACAGCGGCCCCCTGGGTGACCGCGGCGGCGGCCTCGGGCGGCGTGGCGACCCCGAGGTCGCGGGCGAAGTGGTTCAGCGTCCCGGCCGGGACGACGGCCAGCGGCAGCTCGTGCTCCAACGCGACGGCTGCGGCGGCGGCCACGCTGCCGTCCCCGCCGGCCACCCCCAGCGCCTTCGCCCGACCCGACCGGGCGGCCGCCTCGAGCAGGTCGCGCACGCCGGCGTCCTCGGTCATCTCCAGCACCTCGGCGCGCGGCAGCAGCTCGGCGATGTCGGCGGCCGGGTCGTAGTCCTCCCGTCCCGACCGGGGGTTGACCGCGACGACCAGGCCGTCGCCGTCCGGCAGGGCAGGTGCCTTCCAGGCCCGCCACACCCGCGCCGGGTCGTTGGGGCGCACCCGCCACCAGTGCTGGGTGGCCAGTGCGACGCCGCTGCCCACGGCCATCCCGGCCAGGACGTCGCCGGGGTAGTGCACCCCCACGTGCACCCGGGAGTAGCCGACGCCGAGAGCCAGCGGTGCGATCAGCGCGCCGGTCACGGGGCTCTCCAGCGCCACCCCCGTGGCGAACGCAGCCGCCGACGCCGAGTGCCCGCTGGGGAAGGAGGAGGTGTGCGGCACGCGCCGCAGTGCGCGATCACCTGAGATGACGGCCAACTCCGGTCGCACCCGGCTGAACGACCGCTTCAGGACGGCGTTGACCAGCGCGCTGGAGACGACCAGCGACCCGGCTCCGCGGACGGCGGCCCGCCGCGACCGGCCACGCCACAGCCCGAGCGCGCCGGCGAGGAGCAGCCAGAGCTTGCCGTGGTCGGCGGCGGTCGACAGGCGGCGCAGCCAGCGGTCGACCCGCGTGGTGGGCAGCCGGCCGACGCGATCGAGCAGAGCGGCGTCCCAGCTCAGCGGGGAGAGCGTGCTCCTCCGGCCTCCCTGCAGGGGTCGGCCGCGAGCGTGCGAGTGGGGAGCAGGGAGGTCCTCCATCAGGCGCGCTGGCGGGCCCGGTAGGCGGCGACCGTCGAGCGACTGGCGCAGGTGTTGGAGCAGTAGCGGCGGCTGGCGTTGCGCGAGGTGTCGACGTAGACGTGCCCACAGCCCTCGGCTGCGCACACGCCCAGCCGCTGCCAGCCGTGCTGCACCACGACCTGGGAGAGCCCCATGGCCACGGTGGTCGTCAACTGCTCGACGGCGTCGGCGTCCGGGCGCGCGTAGTGCAGGTGCAGCTCGCCGTCGTGGGCGGTCGCGTAGGGCTTGGGGGAGGCCAGGTCGAGCAGCGCGTTGAGCCTTGCCATCACGTCCGGCTCGTTGTCGGCCAGTGCGACGTCCCGCACGAGGGCCGCCGTCCGTTCGACCGACCCGGCGTCCGGCGCGGTCAGCTCCAGCGCTGTCCCGTCGGTGAACCACTCGACGTGGGCGTCGAGGAACACCTGCACCCACTGCGGGTCGTCGCGGTCGGCGTTGGCCAGGTCGATGGCCAGCTCGACGGCGTTCGACCCGTAGGTGTCGTAGTCCATTTGACTCCCTACCGCCGTGATACCGTTCGGAATCTGTAGGGGGTCAACCGCCGTTGGCCACCTACAGATTCCCTGTCTCGCACGTCCTGAAGTGAGTCCAGTCATGCGTTCGTACCTCACCGTGTGGCGGCTTCCGTCCGCCCCGGTGCTGCTGCTCTCCGGCTTCGCCGGACGGCTGCCGTCCTCTATGGTGCCGCTCGCGCTGCTCCTCATGGTGCAGGACCAGACCGGCTCGTATGCGGTGGCGGGCGCTGTCTCGGCGACCTACGGCATCGCGACGGCGGTGCTGGCGCCGGTGCTCGGCCGCCTCGCCGACCGGCGCAGCCCGCGCCGGGTGCTGCTCGCCCAGTCCGCGCTGTACCCCCTGCTCCTCGCCGCGGTCGCCGTCGTCGTCCTGGCCGACGCGCACGTGGCGCTGATGCTGGCCGCCGCTGGTGCCGTCGGCGCGAGCACCCCGCTGGTGTCGGGCACCGTGCGTGCCCTGTGGTCCCGGGTCGACGCCCGGGTGCGGCCCACCGCCTACGCCCTGGACGCGACCGCCACCGAGCTGGTCTTCGTCGCCGGCCCGACGCTGGTGGCCGCGCTCACCCTGCTGGCCAGCCCCTCGATCGCGCTCGCCGTCGCCGGCGTGCTCGGCGTGGGCGGCGCGCTTGGCATCGCTACCAGCGCACCGATGCGTGCCTGGCAGCCGGTCGTCGCCCCGCGGCGCCCGCTGCTGGCGACCGTCACCACCCCGGGCATGCCGCGCATCCTGCTCAGCGGCACGGCCCTGATGTTCGGCATCGGTGGCCTGGAGGTCGCCGTCCCGGCCTTCGCCGACGCGGCCGGCTCGCCGGGGATGTCCGGCGTGCTGCTCGCCGTCTGGGCGCTGGGCTCGGCCGGCGGTGGCCTCTGGTTCGGCGCCCGGGTGGTCAGCGCGTCGCTCCCGCGGCAGTACCGCTGGTGCCTGCTCGGCGTGACGATCGGCCTGGCCCCGCTGGCTGCGGTGTCCAGCCCGTGGCTGCTGGGTGCGCTGCTCTTCCTCGGCGGGACGGCGATCGCCCCTACGCTGACGGTGCAGAGCTCGCTGGTCGGCTCGATCGCGCCCGCGTCGGCGGTCACCGAGGCGTTCACCTGGCTGTCCACGGTGACCTTCGGCGCCTCGGCCATCGGCGCCGCCGTGGGTGGCTGGCTCATCGAGAGCTCGGCCGGTGTGGCCGGTGCCCTGGTGATGGCCACCGCTGCCGCGGCGCTGGCCGTCGCGGTGACGCTGCTGCCCGGACGCCGTCCCGAGGTGCCCATGGCGTCCCGGCGCGACGCCGTCCCAGCCTGACCGGAGGGGCGGCTCCCGACCCCCGTTGGGAGCCGCCCAGCGGCGCTGGTAGCCTTCTCTCTCGGTGGTTCCGGGGTGACCCGGTCCCCGGGAGGCTTCGCCTAGTCCGGTCTATGGCGCCGCACTGCTAATGCGGTTTGGGTTAATCCCCATCCCGGGTTCAAATCCCGGAGCCTCCGCGCAACAACTGAACACGCACCACGCGCCCGTAGCTCAACGGATAGAGCATCTGACTACGGATCAGAAGGTTAGGGGTTCGAGTCCCTTCGGGCGCACGTCTGGTTGAGACAGCGCAACGGCCCCGCACTCCTGGTGAGTGCGGGGCCGTTCGTGTTCCTGCGCCAGACTCACCGGGTGCAGCGCAGCGACGTCCAGCAGGTCGCCGACGACGTGTTCCGCGTCGACGGGGGCATCGTCAACTGGTACCTGCTCCGCGACGGACAGGACCTCACGCTGGTCGACGCCGGCTACCCGGGCAACGCGACCGACGTCGAGGCCTCCATCCGGCTGCTGGGCCACCAGCCCGGTGACCTGCGAGCGCTGCTGATCACCCACGCGCACGCCGACCACATCGGTGCGGCCGTCCCGCTGCATGCCGGGCACGGCACCCCGGCGTACTGCAGCGCGGTGGAGGTGGCGCACGCCCGCCGTGAGCACCTGCAGCAGGTCACGCCGGTGCAGGTGCTGGCCAACGCCTGGCGCCCGGGCGTGCTGCCGTGGGCGCTGCACGCCGTGCGGCTCGGCGGCACCCGGCCGGTCGCCGTCCCGCACGCGCGGGCCTTCCCGTCCGAGGGCCCGCTGGACCTGCCCGGTCGGCCTGTCCCGGTGCCCACGCCCGGGCACACCGACGGGCACAGCGCGTTCCTCGTCCCCGGTGCCGAGGCGGGCAGACGCGTCGGGCAGCGGTCCGGTGACCGCTGCCGGACGCCGGCCGGGTGCTGCCGCGGCGGGCCGAAGGCGGGGCCGCTCGCCGGCGCCCGGGGTCGATCGGCGTCAGCGGGGCCGCAGCACCGACTTGGTGACCTGGCCGGTGGCGACCAGCACCCCGTCGACCGTCGCCTCCGACCGCAGGAAGGCCACCGAGCGGCCCAGCCGCAGCAGCGTGCTGGTCAGCAGCAGGTCGGCGCCGGGCTGGACCGCGCGCAGCAGCGAGCTGGTCGCGTCGTGGGTGACCGCGTTCTCGCCCCGCGCCAGGTGGGGCAGCAGGTGCACGTAGGCGACGACGTCCAGCAGGGCCGCCACGATCCCGCCGTGCAGCACCCCGCCGTTGTTCAGGGCCGGCTCACGCACCGGCAGCACGAGGCCGGCGGCCGGGTCGCCCGGGTGGGCCATGCGCAGGCCCAGCCAGGCGTGCAGCGGCACGTCGAGCACCCCGCGGACGCGCTCGGCCAGGAGGTCGTCGGCGGAGGTCACGCCGGCGACGGTACGGCCCGGGCACCGGCGGCCGGCACCGTGCCCGGCGCCCGGGCCGCACATGACGATCGTGTGGAGAAGGGGAGCGCGGGTGGGTGGGCCGCGGATCGCGTGGCACCAAGGAAGGGGAGAGGCGTCCCCGGCCCGGGGCGTCCGTGAGCCGTCCCGGGAGTGGTGTGGATGTCGACGTGGTCCTCCGGCGGTGTGCCGGTGACGTGGGAGCAGGCGCGCCGCCGCGACCACCGGCGCCGGCGATGAGCGCCCGCGACGAGCGGCGCCGGCAGCCCTGGTTGCTGCCCACCGCCGAGCCGGCAGCGCCCCGGCGCCGGCGCCCCGCCGCGCTGGTCACCCGGCTGGTCCTGGCGGTCGTGCTGGCCGGCGCGCTGGTCGCCGGGGTGGCCGCACCGTGGATCGGCGGCGCCGGCGTCGTCGCCGAACGGGGCGCGGCCCTCGCGCACCCGCTGGAGACCGCCGCCGTCGACGCCCGACTGCCGGGCAACACCCGGGTGCTGGCCGCGGACGGCTCGGTGATCACCGAGTTCTACCGCCGCAACCGGGAGCCGCTGACCCCTGACCAGATCGCGCCGGTGATGACCGACGCGCTGATCGCCATCGAGGACGCCCGGTTCCGCGACCACGCCGGCGTCGACTCCCGCGGCCTGCTGCGGGCCCTGGTGCGCAACCTGGCCGCGGGTGAGGTCACCGAGGGCGGGTCGACGATCACCCAGCAGCTGGTCAAGCAGCTGCGGCTGCAGACCGCGGGGAGCGCCGGCGGCCGCGACGCCGCCACCGCCGACACGGTCGGCCGGAAGCTCCGCGAAGCGCAGATCGCGCTGGCCGTGGAGGAGCAGTACAGCAAGGACGAGATCCTCACCCGCTACCTCAACACCGTCTACTTCGGCAACGGCGCCTACGGGGTCGCGGCCGCCGCCCGCCGCTACTTCGCCACCACCGCCGACCGACTGACCGCCGCCCAGGCAGCGGTGCTCGCCGGCGTCGTCCGCAGCCCCTCGTTCTACGACCCGGTCGCCGAGCCCGAGCACGCCCTCGACCGCCGGGACCTGGTGCTCACCCGGATGGCCGAGGTGGGGCTGCTGGACCCGGCCGCCGCCGAGGCCGCCCGCGCCGAGCCGCTGGGCGTCGTCGACGGCGGCAGCCCGCCCAACGGGTGCACCGAGGCCACCGTCGGCGGCTTCTTCTGCGGGCACCTGCTGCGGGAGCTGACCGAGCAGCACGGCCTCACCCGGGAGGAGCTCCAGGACGGCGGGCTGACCGTGCGGACCACCCTCGACCCGGCGGTGCAGCGGGCCGGGGACGCCGCCGTCGTGCAGACCCTCGCCCTCGACGACCCCCGCGCCGCGGTCTACGTGAACGTGCAGCCGGGCACCGGGCGGGTGCTCGCCATGTCGGTGAACCGCAGGTACGGCCTGAGCGAGACCGACCCGGCCCAGACCACCGTCGACCTGCCGGCCGCGGCCGGGCAGGGCGCCGGCTCCACCTACAAGGTGTTCACCGCGGCCGCCGCCCTGGAGCGCGGCTTCGGCCTGGACCTGGAGCTGCGCACGACCGACCCCTACGTCTCGACCGTGTACCGCGACGGCGACGGCCGCTACGACGTCGAGAACGCCGGCCGGTACCCGCGCCGGCTGGACATGGAGGAGGCGCTCTACCGCTCGTCCAACACGTACTTCCTCGCCCTGGAGGACGCGCTGGGCAGCGTCGAGGGCCCGGTGCGGATCGCCCAGCGGATGGGGCTGAGCAGCCTCGACCCGATCGCCGACCAGGTCGTCGCCGAGAACCGCGGGTCGTTCACCTTCGGCGCCGAGCCGACCAGCCCGCTCGCGCTGGCCAGCGCCTACGCGACGCTCGCCGCGCAGGGCACGCAGTGCCGGCCGCGCCTGGTCGAGGCCGTGCTGGACCGGTCCGGGCAGCCGCTGACCGGCCCGGACGGGCAGCCGCTCGTCGGCGGCCCGCAGTGCACCCCGGAGGCGATCGCCCCGGGCATCGCCACGACGCTGACCCAGGCCCTGCGCAAGGACGTCGAGCCCGGCCACCCCGGTCAGACCGGTCGTCGCGCGTTCGTGCCCGGCCACCAGATCGCCGGCAAGACCGGCACGACGCAGGACAACTACTCGGTCACCTTCGTCGGCTACACGCCGGAGTTCGCGGCGAGCGTCATGGTCTACAACCCGGTGCGCAACCAGGACGTCGGTGGCTTCGGCGGCGGCAAGGCCGCCACCGTCTGGCGCGACGCGATGGCCCCGGTGCTCGACGGCCGGCCCGCGGCCGCCTTCCCGCCCGCCGACGCGCGCTACCTGGAGGGCACCGGCAGCACCGTGCCCCGCGGCTGCGTCGGAGCCCGGCTGGACCGGTGCCGGACCCTGCTGACCGGCGCCGGCCTGCAGGTCGAGCGGACGACGGTGGACGGCGACCTGCCGGCCGGCCGGGTGGTCGCCCTGTCCCCGTCGAGCGGGACGACGGTCCCGGAGGGGCACCCGGTGCGGGTGCTGGTGAGCAACGGGTCCGGGTACACGCCGCCCCCGCCGCCGCCGACCCGGACGCCCGAGCCGACCCCCGAGCCGACGCAGGAGCCGGAGCCGGAGCCGAGCCCCAGCCCGGAGCCGAGCCCGACGCCGGAGCCGACCGCCCCGGAGCCGACCACCCCGTCGCCGACCCCGGAGCCGCAGCCGAGCCCAGAGCCGCAGCCGAGTCCGGAGCCGACGCCGGATCCCGTGCCGTCCCCGGAGCCCACCCCGGAGCCCACTCCGGAGCCCCAGCCGGCCCCGCAGCCGTCCCCGGAGCCCGGCCCGGAGCCCAGCCCGGCGCCGCCGCCGTCCCCGGAGCCCAGCCCGGCGCCGCCGCCGTCCCCGGAACCACAGCCGGAACCGACCCCCGAGCCGTCCCCGGCCCCGGCACCTGAGCCCGCGCCCAGCCCGGATCCCGGCCCGCAGCCGGCCCCGGAGCCCACGCCCAGTCCGGACCCGGCGCCCAGTCCGGCGCCCACAGCAGGACCCGAGCCCACGCCGGGGCCGTAGCGGGAGACGGCAGGGCCGCGGGCCGGCCACGGCGGGGCGGCGTGCAGGGGAGTGGGTGGCGGGCGGGGGGCCGGTCCTGACGGTCTGGCCGCGTTGGTCGGTCCCTCCAGCAGTGGAGAGCCACTCGTACCGGCTTCCCCCGCCCGGCCTTCACTGTGACTCAGGCCACAGCGCGCCGTCAAGAGGACGTCGGCGTGCCTCCCGCGCCGCGCGGGACGACCAGCACCGGCACGGTCGTGGCCCGCAAGATCTTCGTCGCCGTCGACCCGACGAACACCCGGGTCAGCGGCCCGATCCGGGAGGAGCCGACCACCAGCACGTCGCCCGGCTCCCACGGGACGGCGGCGATCGCCCCCGCCCAGCCGGCCCCCCGGGCCAGCAGCGTCTCCGGCGCCGCGCCCGGCCCGGGCCAGCCGGCCACGACCTCGTCCAGCGAGCCCTGCACCTGCGCCGCCCACTCCTCGCTGACCACCTGCTCCATCCGCAGGCCGGTCTCCGAGGGCAGCATCGCCGCCCGCTCGGGCACGAAGGTGACCAGCCGGATCGGCACGCCCCACCGGTCGGCGAAGCCGCGGGCCGCGGCCAGCGCCTCCCGGGAACGGGCGGTCCCCGCCCAGGCGCAGGTCAGCCGCCGGGGCGTGGCCGGGGCCGACCACTCCCGGGGTGCCAGGGCCAGCGGCACCGGCGAGCTGTGCAGCAGCCGTTCGGCCACCGACCCAGCGGCGAAGCGGCCGGCCGGGGCCTCGGCGGCGGCGCCGAGCACGAGCACCCGCGCGCGGTACCGGCCGGCGGCCTCCACCAGTCCGGAGGGCACCGACGACGCCGGGACGACGGCGGTGCGGACGTCGTCCACCCCGGCTGCGCGCAGCCCGGTGAGCGCCTCTGCCTGCCGCGTCGCGGTCAGCGCGGCCCGCCACTGCCGGTACTCCCGGTCGACCCGGGAGGCGATGGACCCGGCGGCGTCCGGGGGCACCACCGTGGCCACCACCACCGGTGACCGTTCGGCGCGGGCCAGCCCGGCGGCCAGCCGCAGGGCGGCGTCGTCCCCGCCGCCGTGCTCGGCGGCCTCCCAGCCCAGCAGGACGGTCATCGGTCCGTCGTCCGCAGCGTGGAGTGGGTGCGGGCGTAGGTGACGTAGACGATCGCGGCGACCGCCAGCCACCCGGCGAACAGCAGGTACGTCGTCCCGCCGAGCCCGGCGATCAGGTACAGGCAGAAGGCCACCGACAGCAGCGGGACGACCGGGTAGCCGGGCACCCGGAAGCCGCGCGGCAGGTCGGGTTGGGTGCGGCGGAGCACCATCACCCCGATCGAGACCACGGTGAAGGCCACCAGCGTGCCCATGCTGGTGAGGTCGATGAGGAAGTCCAGCGGCACGAACCCGGCCAGCGCGCCCACGAACAGCGCGACCGCGACGGTGCCGCGGACCGGGGTGAGGGTGCGCGGGTCGACCCGGCTGAACAGCGAGGGGATCATGCCGTCCCGGCTCATCGCGAACAGGATGCGCGTCTGGCCGTACATCGTCACCAGGGTCACGGAGAAGATCGAGACGACGGCGCCGGCGGCGAGCACGACACCGGGCCAGGTCGAGCCGGTCACCCGTTCCAGGATGACCGCCAGCCCGGCCTCCTGGCCCTCGAACTCCGCGGCCGGCTGCGCGCCGACGGCGGAGACGGCCACCAGCAGGTAGACGACGGTGACGACGACCAGCGCGCCGACGATGGCCAGCGGCAGCGTGCGGCGGGGGTCGCGCACCTCCTCCCCGGCGGTGGAGACGGCGTCCAGCCCGATGAAGGAGAAGAAGATCGTCGACGCCGCGACGCTGATCCCGGCGACGCCCATCGAAGCGAACGGCGTCAGGTTGCCGCTGCGGAAGCCGGTGAAGGCGATCACCACGAACAGCAGCAGGACGGCGACCTTGACCACCACCATCACGGCGTTGGCCCGCGCCGACTCGCTGGCCCCGCGGATCAGCAGCAGGGCGCACAGCGTGACCAGCACGATCGCCGGCAGGTTGACCACGCCCCCGGCGCCGGGGGCGCCGGACAGCGCGTCGGGGATGCGCACGCCCAGGGTGTCGTCGAGCAGCTGGTCGAGGTACTCGCTCCAGCCGACCGAGACCGCGGCGGAGCTGACCGCGTACTCCAGCACCAGGCACCACCCGACGGCGTAGGCGACGACCTCGCCGAGGGTCGCGTAGGCGTAGGAGTACGAGGACCCGGCGACCGGGATGCTGGAGGCCAGCTCGGCGTAGCAGAGCGCGGTGAACCCGGCCGTGATCGCGGCGATGACGAAGCTGACGATGACCGCCGGGCCGGCCTCGGGCACCGCGGTGCTGAGCACGAAGAAGATGCCGGTGCCGATGGTCGCGCCGATGCCGAAGCTCATCAGCTGCAGCGGGCCGATCCGGCGTGCCAGCCCGCCGTCCTCGCGGTCGAACTCCGCGACCGGCTTCCGCCGGAGCAACTGGGACCTGGCCGACGGTGCGCTCACCCGGGGAACTGTCCCGCGATCATGGTGACCTGACCACCCGATCCAGCGCCCGTGGGTCCGAGATCACGGCACGGGCCGCTCCGTGCAGGTCAGGGACGGCGGCGCAGGACCTCCCGGGAGAGCTGGTCGACCGCGGTGTGGCCGGTGAGCCCCAGAGTCAGGTCGAACTCGCCGAGCACGTCCTCCACCACCTGCCGGACGCCGGACTCCCCGGCCAGGCCCAGCCCCCAGGCGTAGGGCCGGCCCAGCAGCACCGCGCGGGCGCCGAGGGCGACGGCGACCAGCACGTCGGCCCCGCTGCGCACCCCGCTGTCGAACAGCACCGGCACCCGGTCGGCGACGGCGTCCACGACGTCGGGCAGTGCGTCCAGGGCGGCGATCGAGCGGTCGACCTGCCGCCCGCCGTGCGTGCTGACCACCAGCCCGTCGACGCCCTCGTCGACCGCGCGCCGGGCGTCGTCGGGGTGCAGCACGCCCTTGAGCACGATCGGCAGCCGGGTGCGCTCGCGCAGCCAGGCCAGGTCGGCCCAGGTGATCGAGGGCCGGGAGTAGATGGACAGGAAGGTCTCGACGGCGGCGCGGGGGAGCGGGGAGCGCAGGTTCTCCACCAGCGGGCCGGGCCACGCCCGGGCCATCCCGACCAGCGCCCGCACCGCGGCGAGGGTGGGCCGGGGCTGGCGGTCGACCGGCCCGGCGGCGGCGCCGGTCGGCGGGGCGGCGGCGGCCGCGGCGCGCTCCTCGACCAGCCGGCGGAACACCGGGTCGGAGGTGTACTGCGCGATGCCCTTGCCCAGGGCGAACGGCAGGTGGCCCAGGTCGAGGTCGCGCGGGCGCCAGCCGAGCATCGTGGTGTCCAGGGTGACGACGACGGCGTCGCAGCCGGCGGCCTCGGCCCGCCCGAGCAGGCTCTCCACCAGCTCGTCGGAGGTCGACCAGTACAGCTGCATCCACCGCGGGGCGTCGCCCATCGCCGCCGCGGTGGTCTCCATCGGCACCGACGCCTGGTTGGAGAAGACCATCGGCACCCCGACGGCCGCCGCGGCCCGGGCGACGGCGAGGTCGGCCTCCGGGTGCACCAGCTCCAGCGCACCCACCGGGCCGAGCAGCACGGGCGCGGGCAGCCGGCGCCCGAACAGCTCGACCGAGGTGTCCCGGGAGCTGACGTCGCGCAGCACCCGGGGCACCACCGACCACTGGTCGAACGCCGTCCGGTCCGCCCGCTGGGTCGCCTCGTCGCCGGCACCGCCGGCCACGTAGCCGTGGGCGCGCGCGTCGAGCCGGCGCCTGGCCTCCTCGGCCAGCGCGCGGTACACGGTGGGCACCCGCGGGTGCCTGCCGTAGACGCCCGCGCGGTAGACCGCGTCCTGCCGCCGCCGCCCGGTGCCTGCCGCTGAGTCCATCGGGCCACCGTAGTGACCTGGCTCTCCCCGTACGCTCCCTGGACCGCCGAACGACGGGAGCAGCACCGTGGACGACCCGACGACCCAGCACGTCGACCCCGCACCGGAGGCCGCCCAGCAGCCCAGTCGCAGGTGGCGTCTGATCGGGCCCGGCATCGTGGTGGCCGCCACCGGCGTCGGCGCCGGCGACCTGGTCGCCACCCTGATCGCCGGGTCGGAGTACGGCTACGCGCTGCTGTGGGCCGTCGTCCTCGGCGTGGTGGTCAAGATCGCGCTGGCCGAGGCGGTCGGCCGCTGGCACCTGGCCACCGGCTCCACGATCTTCACCGGCTGGCGGTCGCTGGGGGTGTGGACGTCGGTGTACTTCGCCGTCTACGTCGCCGTCTGGGGCTTCGTCTACGGCGCCACCGCGATGACGTCGGCGGCCCTGCCGCTCGCCGCGCTGTTCCCGGCGTTGCCCATCTGGGCCTGGGGCATCATCTGCGGCCTGGCCGGGCTGGCCTTCGTCTGGTTCGGCAACTACGCGGTGTTCGAGAAGGCGATGACGGCGCTGATCGGCGTCATGTTCGTCATCGTCGTGGGCCTGGCCGTGCTGGTCACCCCGAACCTGGGCGACGTCCTGGGCGGGCTGGTGCCGCGGCTGCCCGAGGGATCGGCGGTGTACACCCTCGGCCTGGTCGGCGGGGTGGGCGGCACGATCACCATGGCCGCCTACGGCTACTGGGTGAACGCCAAGGGCTGGCGCGACGCCTCCTGGATGCGGGTCATGCGGCTGGACAACCGGGTCGCCTACATCACCACCGGCGTCTTCGTCGTCGCGATGCTGATCGTCGGCGCGGAGCTGCTCTACGCCAGCAGCATCGCCCTGGAGAGCGGTGACCGCGGGCTGCTCGACCTCGACGAGGTGCTCCGCGACCGGTTCGGCCCGGTCGTCGCCACCTTCTTCCTGATCGGCTTCTTCGCCACCTCCTTCTCCTCGCTGCTCGGCGTCTGGCAGGGGGTGAGCCTGCTGTTCGCCGACTTCGTGCGCAACCGCCGCACGGCCGAGGGGCAGCTCACCGGCGCGGTCGAGCGCAGCTGGCCCTACCGCGGCTACCTCCTGTGGCTCACCTTCCCGCCGATGGCGCTGCTCTTCCTCGGCCGGCCGTTCGCCCTGGTCGTCGCCTACGGCGCCTTCGGCGCGTTCTTCATGCCGTTCCTGGCTGGCACGCTGCTCTACCTGCTCAACGGACGGCGCACCCCGCGGGAGTGGCGCAGCGGCTGGCTGTCGAACACCCTGCTGGCCGGTGCGGCCGCCCTGTTCGTCGTCCTGTGCGTCAACGAGCTGGCCGGGCTGATCGGCTGACCTGCGCGACGCGCCCGTTGCGACACGCCAGCGACACGGAAGTGACGGGTGTGACGGAGCGGCAACTCCCCGGCCGCGGCGGGCATGGTGGAGGCAGTTCCTGGGCAGGGACGTCCGGACGCCGTCCACCGGGTGGGCGAGAACGGGGGAACGCGTGCTGCCGACGTCATCGTCCGCTCGCACCGGGCTGCGCGCTGCCCGCAGCGTCGCACTCACCACCGGGGTGCTGCTGGCCGGGGTCGCCCTGGCTGCGCCGGCCGCCGCCCTCGAGGACCCCCGCCGGCCCACCGCGACGGTGACCCACGGGCCCAGCTGCGGCCCCGGCGTCGTCCGCACGCTGGTCACCAACGGCAGCGAGCCGCACCGGGTCTCCCTGGTGTTCGACGGAGCGGTCGAGCAGGACGCCGCCCTGGTCGGCCCCGGCGAGCAGGTCGAGCTCGTCAGCACCGACGTCGCCTGGGGCGTGACCGTGTCGGTCTCCGTCGCGGTCACCGACCAGGACGGCGCGGTCGAGCGGCCGCTGGAGCTCAGCACCTACACCCGGCCCAGCGCCGAGGACTGCGCCGCGGTGACCACCGCCCCGAGTTCCCGCCCGACCACCGCGACCCCGGCGCCGAGCGGCACCGGCCGTCCGCCCACCAGCCCGCCGTCCACCGCCCCGGCGCCGTCGACGGCCGTCCCGACGGGGCCGGTCCCCGACAGCTCGCCGCCGCGCAGCACCCCGCCGGCGTCGTCCCCGAGCAGCCCGGCCGGGCCGGCGGACGGCGGCACGACCGGCCAGGCGGACGGCGGCCCGTCCACCGAGTCGGCGGGCAGCGCCCCGGCCGCGTCGGTCTCCCCGGGCGGCGTCGTCACCGTGCGGGCCACCGGGTTCGCCCCCGGCGAGCCGGTCGCGGTGGGCATCGCGGGGCTGGACGAGCCGCTGACCACGGTGGCCGCGGCCGCCGACGGCAGCGTGCAGGCCGTCGTGCAGATCCCGCGCGGCGCCGCGCTGGGGCCGGCGACGGTGCAGTTCGTCGGCGGCGAGTCGGCCGCCACCGCCGGGCTCGACCTGCAGGTCGCCGCCCGGTCCCAGCCGACGACCGCGCAGACCGGCTCCCCGGCGGTGGTCGCCGCCGGGCTGGCGCTCGTCGGCGCCGCCGGCACGCTCGGACTGGTCGGCACGCGGCGCACCCGCGGCCGGCACGGCACCCGCTGACCGGGCACCCGGCCCACGGCATCGGCGACGAGGACTGACGAGATCGGCGACGAGGAACCGGACATGGACAAGCACGCGGACCCACTGCACGACGCCGCACCCCCGCGCGGGGTGCCCCGGGACGTGCGCGGGCTGGCCGCGGCCGGCCCGAGCGCACCGGAGACCTGGTTGCGGATCGTCCAGGTGCACGACCGGATCACCCGCCGCGTCGACTCCGCCCTGCACCGCCAGCACGGCCTCTCGCTCACCGGTTTCGAGGTGCTGCGCCGGGTCGCCGAGTCACCCGGTGAGCGCGCCTCGATGGGCGACCTCGCCGAGGCCGTCGGCCTGTCCCGCCCCGGGATCACCAGCACGGTCAACCGGCTGGTCGACGACGGGCTGGTCACCCGAGAGCGGCTGGACGGCGACCGGCGGCTGCTGCACGCCAAGCTCACCGACGTCGGCCGGGAGCGGGTGCGCGCCGCCACGGTCACCCACGACGACCTGGTCGCGCACCTGCTGACCCTGCTCGGGGACGACGCGTCGGTGGTGACCGACGCCCTGGCCCGGGTCTCGGCAGCCGCCCGCCGCCCGCACTGACGACGGCTCACGCCGGCCGGCTCCACGCTGAGGGGTGCCCGGGCCCGCGCGCGGGCCGACCCCAATGCGGCGGGTGGCGCATGCGGCGCCACCACGACGGCGACGGCTCGACCCGGGCGGCGCGGGGTCGAGCCGGTGGGTGCATGCGGCTGGACCTGGTGGACGCGGCTCTGACCTGACGGCGACGGGCGACCCGGGTGCGGGGGAGACCGGGGTCGCCCGACCGGTGGAACTCTGCGCGGTGGGCAGAAAACTTAAAGCCCGTAGTGTTTCGGCGGCGATCTTGTGGGCACCGAGCCGGGCATGACGGGTGCCCTGGCCAACTGCACGGTGGTCGTGCCGACCATCGGGCGGCCGTCCCTGGACGTCCTGCTCGACGCGCTCGCCGACGCGGTCGGGCCGCGTCCGGCGGAGATCGTGCTGGTCGACGACCGGCCCACCGGTGAACCGCTGCGGCCCGAGCGCCCGGGGCTCCCACCGGTCCGGGTGGTGCGCACCGGCGGCGGCGGCCCGGCCGTGGCCCGCAACCTCGGCTGGCGCACCGCGCGCACCGAGTGGATCGCCTTCCTCGACGACGACGTCGTCCCCGACCCCGACTGGTACGAGGCGCTGGCCACCGACCTGGCCGCGCTGCCGGCCGACGTGGCCGGCACCCAGGGCCGGGTGCGGGTGCCGCTGCCTCCCGACCGCCGCCCCACCGACTGGGAGCGCGGCACCGCCGGCCTGGCCACCAGCAGCTGGATCACCGCCGACCTCGCCTACCGCCGCAGCAGCCTGGCCGCGGTGGGCGGCTTCGACGAGCGCTTCCCCCGGGCCTTCCGGGAGGACTCCGACCTGGCGCTGCGGGTCATGGACACCGGCTCGACGCTCACCCGCGGCCAGCGGTGGATCACCCACCCCGTCCGGCCCACCGACCGCTGGGTGTCCGCCAGGGTGCAGGCCGGCAACGCCGACGACGTGCTGATGCGCCGGCTGCACGGCCCGACCTGGCGCGAGCGCGCCGACGCCGCCGTCGGCCGCCGGCCCCGCCACCTCGCCGTCACCGCCGCCGCCCTCGGCGCGGTCGGGCTGCTGGCCGCCGGCAAGCCCAGGGCCGCCGCCCTGGCCGCGCTCGGCTGGGCCGTCGGGACGGCCGAGTTCGCCTGGGCCCGGATCGCCCCGGGGCCGCGCACCCGTGACGAGGTCACCACGATGGCGCTGACCAGCGCGGTCATCCCGCCGCTGGCCACCTGGCACTTCCTGCGCGGCGGCGTGCAGCACCGCACCGTGACACCGTGGCGCGGGCTGCCCGACCTGGTGCTGTTCGACCGGGACGGCACGCTCGTGCACGACGTCCCCTACAACGGTGACCCGGCGCTGGTCCGCCCGGTCGACGGCGCCCGCGCGGCGCTGGACGCGCTGCGGGCCCGCGGTGTGCGGATCGGGCTGGTGACCAACCAGTCCGGGGTCGGCCGCGGGCTGATCACCCGGGCGCAGGCCGACGCGGTCAACGCCCGGGTCGCCGAGCTGCTCGGCCCCTTCGACACCGTGCAGGTCTGCCCGCACGCGCCCGAGGACGGCTGCGACTGCCGCAAGCCGGCGCCCGGCATGGTCAAGGCCGCCTGCGCCGACCTGGACGTCGACCCGGCCCGCTGCGTGCTGATCGGCGACATCTCCGCCGACGTGCTGGCCGCCGAGGCCGCCGGCGCGGTGGGCATCCTCGTGCCCACCCCGGTCACCCGCCCCGAGGAGGTCACCGCCGCCGCGCACCGGGCGCCCACGCTCACCGAGGCGGTCGACGACGTCCTGGCGGGCGCCTGGTGACCGCCCCCTCCCACGGTTTCGCGCGCGAAAGCGCGGGTGCTCCCGCGCGAGGAAGCGCGGGTGCTCCCGCGCGAGGGAGCGCGGGGGTGGTGCTGGTCGCGCGGCTGGACAACGCCGGTGACGTCCTGCTGCAGGGGCCGCTCGTCCGGGCGGTCGACGCCGGCGCCGACCGGGTGGTGTTCCTCGCCAGCCCGCAGGGCACCGCCGCCGCCGAGCTGCTGCCCGGGGTCGACGAGGTGCTGACCTGGCACTGCCCGTGGATCGACGGCTCCCCGCAGCCGGTCGACGCCGCCGACATCGCCGCGCTCGCCGACCGGGTGCGGGCCCTCGGCGTCGACGAGGCGGTGATCAGCACGAGCTTCCACCAGTCGCCGCTGCCCTTGGCGCTGGTGCTGCGCACCGCGGGCGTCGGGCGGATCAGTGCGATCAGCGTCGACTACCCGGGCTCGCTGCTCGACGTCCGGCACCGCGTGGACGACGACCTGCCCGAGCCCGAGCGCGCCCTGTCCCTGGCCCACGCCGCCGGATTCGCCCTGCCCGCGGGCGACGACGGGCGGCTCGCCGTCCGCCGCCCGCTGCCGGCGGTCGCCCACGAGCCCGGCTACGTGGTGCTGCACCCCGGGGCGTCCGTGCCCGCCCGGGCCTGGCCGGCCGGTCACTGCGCTGCGGCGGTCGAGGCGCTGGCCGACGCCGGCCACCGCGTGCTGGTCACCGGTGGGCCGGGGGAGCGGGCGCTCACCGCGGCCGTCGCCGGCACCCGCGGCACCGACCTCGGCGGCGCCACCACCCTCGCCGAGATGGCGGCGCTGCTCGACGGGGCGGCCGCCGTCGTCGTCGGCAACACCGGACCGGCGCACCTGGCCGCCGCCGTCGGCACGCCGGTCGTCTCGCTGTTCTCCCCGGTCGTGCCGGCCGTGCGGTGGGCGCCCTACGGCGTCCCCACCGTGCTGCTGGGCGACCAGTCCGCCCCCTGCCGCGACACCCGGGCGCGCGAGTGCCCGGTGCCCGGCCACCCCTGTCTCTCGTCGGTGAGCCCCGCCGACGTCGTCGCCGCAGTGGAGAAGCTGGTGAGCGCATGAAGGTCCTGCTCTGGCACGTGCACGGCTCGTGGACGACGGCGTTCGTCCAGGGCCGGCACGACTACCTGCTGCCCGTCGTCCCCGATCGGGGCCCCGACGGCCTCGGCCGGGCCCGCACCTGGGACTGGCCGGCGTCGGCCCGGGAGGTGACGCCGGCGCAGCTGCGGGAGGAGCAGCCCGACGTCGTCGTCCTCCAGCGGGAACGCGACCTCGAGCTCGTCCGCGAGTGGCTGGGCCGCGAGCCCGGCCGCGACCTGCCGGCGGTCTTCCTGGAGCACAACGCCCCCGACGGCGGGGTGCCGAACACCCGGCACCCGATGGCCGACCAGGGCACCATCCCGATCGCGCACGTCACGTGGTTCAACGAGCTCTTCTACGACAACGGGTCCGCGCCGACGACCGTCATCGAGCACGGCATCGTCGACCCGGGCGAGCTGTACACCGGTGAGCTGGCCCGGGCTGGCGTCGTGGTCAACGAGCCGGTGCGCCGGGGCCGGTACACCGGCGGTGACCTGCTGCCGCGGTTCGCCGCCGAGGCCCCGCTGGACGTGTTCGGCATGGGCCTGGCCGGGCTGCACGAGCGCTACGGCCTCGACCCCGACCGGGTCGCGCTGCACGAGGACCCGCCGCAGGCCGCGATGCACGCCGAGCTGGCCCGCCGCCGGGTGTACGTGCACCCGGTGCGCTGGACCTCCCTGGGCCTGTCGCTGCTGGAGGCCATGCACCTGGGCATGCCGGTCGTCGCCCTGGCCACCACCGAGGCGGTCGAGGCGGTGCCGGCCGAGGCCGGGGTGATCTCCACCCGGCCCGAGCGGCTGGCCGCGGCGCTCCGCGAGTTCGTGCACGACCCCGACCGGGCGCGGCTGGCCGGCAAGGCCGCCCGCGCCGCCGCGCTCGACCGCTACGGCCTGGCGCGCTTCCTCACCGACTGGGACCGGCTGCTGGACGAGGTGACCCGATGACCAACGACCGGCTCAGCGCCTCCCCGGCACTGCCCGACCCGCAGGGGACGTCGACGCTGCGGATCGACCTGGTGAGCGAGCACGCCAGCCCGCTGGCCGCCATCGGCGGCGTCGACGCCGGCGGCCAGAACGTGCACGTCGCCGCGCTCGCCGCCGGCCTGGCCACCCGCGGGCACGAGGTCACCGTGCACACCCGCCGCGACGACCCGGACCTGCCCGACCGGGTGACCACCGCCGACGGCTACGTCGTCTCCCACGTCCCCGCCGGCCCGCCGGCCGCCCTGCCCAAGGACGACCTGCTGCAGCACATGGGCACCTTCGCCGACGTGCTGCGGGCCGAGTGGGCCGCCGCGCCCCCCGACGTGGTGCACGCCCACTTCTGGATGAGCGGCCTGGCCTCCGTGCAGGCCGCCGCCGGCCTCGGCATGCCGGTGCTGCAGACCTTCCACGCCCTCGGGTCGGTCAAGCGCCGGCACCAGGGCGACGCCGACACCTCGCCCGAGCAGCGCATCGACCTCGAGCGCGGGCTGTGCGCGGACGTCGACCACGTGGTGGCCACCTGCACCGACGAGGTGTTCGAGCTGCGCCGCCTCGGGCTGACCACCGACCGGGTCTCGATCGTGCCGTGCGGCGTCGACACCGCCGTCTTCACCCCGCGCGGGCCGGTCGCCCCGCGCACCGACCGGCAGCGGCTGCTGGTGCTCGGCCGGCTCGTCGAGCGCAAGGGCCAGGAGGACGCCGTCCGCGCGCTGGCCGAGGTGCCCGACGCCGAGCTGGTCGTCGTCGGCGGCCCGCCCACCGACGAGCTGGACGCCGACCCGGAGGTCCGCCGGCTGCGCGGGATCGCCGACGCGCTCGGGGTCGGCGACCGGCTGGTGTTCACCGGCGCGATCGCCCGCGCCGACGTCCCGTCGTGGATCCGCTCGGCCGACGTCGTCCTGGCCGTGCCCTGGTACGAGCCCTTCGGGATCACCCCGCTGGAGGCGATGGCCTGCGGCCGCCCGGTGGTGGCCACCGCCGTCGGCGGGCTGGTCGACACCGTCGCCGACGGCGTCACCGGTGAGCTGGTCCCGCCCCGCGACCCGGTCGCACTGGGCCGGGCGTTGGCTCCGCTGCTCGCCGACGAGGAGCGCCGGACCGCCTACGGCGCCGCCGGGGTGAAGCGCGCCCGCACCCGCTACCGCTGGTCACGGGTCGTCGCCGACACCGACGCCGTCTACCGCCAGGTGCTCGCCGCCCGCGCCCCCGCGGAGGCAGCCCGATGAGCCCGTCCGCTGAGAGGAACGCCATGACCACCGCACCGTCGTCGGACCTCGAGGTCGTCTCGCCCGACACCTGCACGCACCTCACCGGGCACGACCACGTCACCTCGCTGACCGTCGCGCTGCGCAGCGTCACCGAGCAGGTCGACACCCTCGACCGCTGGGGGCAGCTGCTGGCCGGCGTGCTCACCGGCCCGTCGCGCGGCCGGCTGCTGGCGGCCGGCAACGGCGGCAGCGCCGCCCAGGCCCAGCACCTCACCGCGGAGCTGGTCGGCCGCTACCGCGCCGACCGGCCGCCGTTCTCCGCGATCTGCCTGACCGCCGAGACCTCCTCGCTCACCGCCATCGCCAACGACTACCCGGCCGACGAGCTGTTCGCCCGCCAGGTCGAGGCGCACGGCCGGGACGGCGACGTGCTGGTGCTGCTGTCGACGTCCGGCCGGTCGCCCAACGCCGTGGCCGCCGCCCGGCGGGCCCGGGAGTGCGGGATCACCGTGCTGGCGATGACCGGCCCGGCCCCCAACCCGCTGGCCGCCGTCGCCGACGACGCGGTCTGCATCGACTCGCCGTGGACCGCCACGGTGCAGGAGTGCCACCTGGTCGCGCTGCACCTGCTCTGCGCCGCCTTCGACGCCGCGGTGCTGGCCGAGTCGCCGCGGGTCTCCTCCACCAACCACGTCGAGGTGGTCAGGTGATCGTCGTCGTGGGGGACGCGCTGCTCGACGTCGACCTGGTCGGCACCGCGTCCCGGCTGACCCCCGACGCGCCGGTGCCGGTCGTCGAGGACGTCGAGACCCGGGAGCGCCCCGGCGGTGCGGCGCTGGCCGCGGTGCTGGCCGCGCAGTCCGGCGCCGAGGTCACCCTGGTGGCCCCGCTCGCCGACGACGCCGGCGCCGACCGGCTGCGCGCGCTGCTGGCCGGCCGGGTGCGGCTGATCGAGGTCCCGGCCACCAGCGGCACCGCCGTGAAGCAGCGGATCCGGGTCGGCGACCACTCGGTGGCCCGGTTGGACGCCGGCGGGTCGACGACCACCTTCGGCGCACTGCCGGCCGCCGCCGCCCGTGCCATCCGGGACGCCGCGGCCGTGCTGGTCGCCGACTACGGCCGGGGCACGACGTCCGCGCCCGACGTGCGGGCCGCCCTCTCGGCCGCCCGCGGGCCGGTCGTCTGGGACCCGCACCCGCGCGGCGCCGACCCGGTGCCGAACACCCGGCTGGTCACCCCGAACGGTGCCGAGGCCGCCCGGGTGGCCGGAGCCGAGGTGCAGGGCGAGGGGCTGGCCGCGGTCGGTGCCCGCGCCGAGGCGCTGATCCGGCACTGGGGCGTCGGCGCGGTCGCAGTCACTCTCGGTGCCCGCGGCGCGCTGCTCTCCTACGGCGAGGGCGCGCCGATGGTCGTGCCGGCCACCCCGGTGACCGGTGGTGACCCGTGCGGTGCCGGGGACTCCTTCGCCGCCGCGGTCACCGTGGCGCTGGCCGGCGGAGCGGTGACCGGTGAGGCCGTCACCAGCGCCGTCGCCGCCGCCGGTGCCTTCGTCGGCCGGGGCGGGGCCACCGCCTGGGACGCCGCGCCCGTGGTCACCGCCGCACCCGCCGCCCCGGACGTCGCCGCGCTGCTCGACCGGGTGCGGTCGGCCGGTGGCACGGTGGTGGCCACCGGCGGCTGCTTCGACCTGCTGCACGCCGGGCACGTCGCCACGCTGCGCGCCGCCCGCGGGCTCGGTGACTGCCTGGTCGTCTGCATCAACTCCGACGACTCGGTGCGTCGGCTCAAGGGGCCCAGCCGCCCGCTGGTGACCGCCGCTGACCGGGCCCGGGTGCTGGAGGCGCTGGAGTTCGTCGACGCCGTCGTCGTCTTCGACGAGGACACCCCGACCGAGGTGCTGCAGCAGGTACGGCCGGACGTGTGGGCCAAGGGCGGCGACTACGCCGGCGCGGACCTGCCCGAGGCCGCGGTGCTGCAGACCTGGGGCGGGCAGGCCGTCGTCCTGCCCTACCTGGACGGCCACTCGACCACCGCCCTGGTCGAACGCTCCCGCGTGTGAACGACCCCACCGGCGGCCGTGTCGGCCGAGATGGCCGCCCCCAGGCTCCGGGGGACGGGCGGCCGGTGGCGGTGGTGCTGCGGCCGCTGGGGCTCGGCGACCTGCTGACCGGGGTGCCGGCGATCCGCGGCATCCGGGCTGCGGTGCCCGACCACCGGCTGGTGCTGGCGACCACCCGGGCGCTGGCGCCGCTGGCCGGGCTGATCGACGCCGTCGACGAGGTGCTGCCCGCGGTCGAGCTCCAGCCGCTGGACTGGCCCGCGCCCCCGCCCGAGCTCGCCGTCGACCTGCACGGCAAGGGGCCGCTGTCGCACGTCGTCGTCGCCGACCTGCACCCGCAGCGGCTGCTGACCTTCGACAGCCCCGGCTACCCGGGGCCGACCTGGTACGCCGACGAGCACGAGGTGCGGCGGTGGTGCCGGCTGGTCACCGAGGGCCTCGGGGTGCCCTGCGACCCGGACGCCCTCGACCTCGCCGTCCCGGACGTCGACCCCCCGGAGCGGGACGTGGCGGTCGTGCACCCGGGGGCTGCCTTCCCCGGCCGGCGCTGGCCGGTCGAGCGCTTCGCCGCCGTCGCCCGCCACCTGGCCGCGGCGGGGGAACGGGTGGTGGTCACCGGCGGTCCGGCCGAGCAGGAGCTGGCACAGCGGGTCGCCGAGCTGGCCGGGCTGCCCGACGACGCCGTGCTGGCCGGCCGGACGACGTCGCTCGAGCTGGCCGCCGTGGTCGCCGCGGCCCGGGTCGTGGTCTGCGGCGACACCGGGGTGGCACACCTGGCGACCGCCTACCGCCGTCCGTCGGTGGTGCTGTTCGGCCCGGTGTCACCGGCACTGTGGGGTCCGCCGCCCCGGCACCAGCACGTCGTCCTGTGGCACGGCGACGGCACCGGTGACCCGCACGGCACCGAGCTGGACCCCGCGCTCGCCCAGGTCACCGTCGACGAGGTCACCACCGCCCTCGACACCCTGCTCCGAGCCCCGCGACCCAGCACCTGATCGCACGAGAGCCCGGTGCTCTTTCGCGCGAAAGCGTGGTGCTTTACCGCGCGAAAGCGCGGTGCTTCATCGCGCGAGAGCGCGGTGCTCTGTCGCGCGGGAGCGCGGTGGGGTCAGTTGCGGCGGCGGATGGCGTCGAAGAGCACGCCCTGCAGGTCCTCCGGGTCGAGCGCCTGGTAGGCCGCGCCCCCGGTCGCCTCGCCGATCTGCTCGAGGGCCCCGAGGTCGGCGTCCGGGCCGAGCGCGATGCCGATGACCTTGACCGGCCGTGCGGGATCGGCCTCGGCGCGCAGCGTGCTCAGCAGCTGCTCGAGCTGGATGCCGGCCTCGTCGTCGTCGTTGTCGCCGTCGGTGATCAGCACGACGCTGTTCACCGCGTTCGGGTCGTAGGCCTCCCGGGCGGCGCGCACCGCGGCCAGCGTCGTGTCGTAGAGGCCCGTGCCGCCGGGGGAGAGCAGGCTCGGCAGCGTGTCGAACTGCTCGTCGATGAGCTCGCGGTGGGTCTGGCCGCCGGCATCGGCACCGAAGGTGCGCAGCGGCGCCAGCTCGACCCAGTCGCGCTCCCCGTCCAGCTGGTAGGCGAACGCCCAGACGCCGCCGGAGTAGGAGTCGGGCAGCAGGGTGAGTGCGCTCTTGGTCGCGTCCCGGGCCAGCGTGGCTCGCGTGCCGTTGCCGGCCGGGGCGTTCATCGAGGTCGAGACGTCGATGACGGTGAGCAGCCGGGACGGCGTGGCCAGGCTGGCGAGCCGGCCGAGCAGCGCCTGCAGCGCCGCCGGGTCGAGCTGCAGCTGCTCCGGCGCGGCCTCCTGCACACCCGTGCCGGCGCCGGCGCCCTCCGGCGCGGTGCCGTCCTGGTCGCGGAAGCCGGCCGCGCGGGCCTCGGCGGCGGCCGCGTCCGCGGTCAGCGCGCTCACGGCGGCATCGACGGCGGCGGCCGCGTCGCCCTCGGGGGCCCCGACGCGGAGCACGGGGTAGTCCAGGGCGGGGGAGCCGTCACTGGGGTAGACCGCCACCAGCGAGTCCGAGCCCGCCGCCCGGTTCGTGGTGAGCACCTCCTGCTCGCTGACCGGCACGAGCGGGGCGTCGGCCCCACCGTCGGTGCCGGCGGCGAGGGCGTCGGCGACGGTCGGGACGTCGCCGCGGCCGGCGGCCAGCACGGCCTGGACCACGGCGTTGTCGGCGTCCTCGTCCCCACCCAGCGACTGGCGGACGGCGGCGAGCACGGACAGGCCCTCGGCGCTGGCGGCCAGGTCGGGGACGGCCAGCGGTCGCCCGGTGCCCAGGGCCTCGCCCCAGGTCGGGGGCGTCGCGGTCCAGCCGAGCTCGTCGGCGGCGGCCCGGCTCGTCGCCAGGACCAGGGGGGAGGTGGCCAGCGAGCCGGCGGCCTCGAGCTGGGTGCTGCCGGCCCGAGCGGCCCACAGCGAGGAGTCGGGCACCCACACCTGCGGCAGCGCGGCGGCGTCCAGCGAGCCGAGCGCGGCCAGCGTCTGCAGGGGCTCGGTGGCGGTCACCTCGGCCACGGCGCAGGCGGAGTCGTCCAGCGGCAGCGGGTCCGACAGCAGCTGCTCGGCCAGCGGGCCGAGCTCGGGGGCGACGGTGACCCGCACCGTCTGGGGGTCCGCGCACTCCGCGGCCTCGGCGGTCGAGCCGTCGCGCCCGGAGACCCACCAGACCAGTGCGGCGACGACCACCGCGACCAGCAGGGCGGACAGGCCGGCGAGCAGGGCCGGGCGGCGGCCGGACGTCCGCGACCGGGCCCGGGCATGGGCGCGAGGGTGGGCGTGGCGCCCCATCTGAGTTCTCCGTCGTCTCGTGGCACCGTGCTGAGCCCCGTCCACGCGTGGCGCGCACGGGCAGCGGTCGGTCGGTGACTCTACCCAGAGAACAGCGCTCGTCGACCCCTCGTCCGGCGAGATCGACCGCACTGCCGGTCGGTCGCGAGCGTGCCTGCGACGGCCCCTGCCTCAGCCCTCCCGAACGGCGGCTGCCTCAGCCGGCCTGCGCGGCTGCGGCCTCCCGCTGGGCGGCGAACCACGCGACCGTGCGGCGCAGGCCCTCCTCGGAGCTCACCGTCGGAGCCCAGCCCAGCGCCTCGGTGGCGAGGGTGGTGTCGGGACGGCGGACCTTCGGGTCGTCGACCGGCAGGTCGATGAACCCGATCTCGGAGTCGGAGTCGGTGAGCGCGACGATCCAGCGGGCCAGGTCGAGCATGGACAGCTCGTCGGGGTTGCCGATGTTCATCGGGCCGGTCTCGGTGGAGAGGGCCAGCGCCAGGATGCCGCGGACGGTGTCGTCGACGTAGCAGATGGAGCGGGTCTGCGAGCCGTCACCGGCGACGGTCAGCGGCCGGCCGGCGAGCGCCTGGCCGACGAAGGCGGGGATGGCCCGGCCGTCGTCGGCGCGCATCCGCGGGCCGTAGGTGTTGAAGATGCGGACGATCGCGGTGTCGGTGCCCTGCGACGTCCGATAGGCGGTGGTGAGCGCCTCGCTGAACCGCTTGGCCTCGTCGTAGACCCCGCGCGGCCCCACCGGGTTGACGTTGCCCCAGTAGTCCTCCCGCTGCGGGTGCTGCAGCGGGTCGCCGTACACCTCCGAGGTGCTGGCCAGCAGGTAGCGGGCGCCCTTCTCCTTGGCCAGGCCCAGGGTGTGCAGGGTGCCCAGGCTGCCGACCTTGAGGGTCTCGATCGGCATCTTCAGGTAGTCCAGCGGGCTGGCCGGGGAGGCGAAGTGCAGCACCAGGTCGACCGGGCCGGGCACGTGCACGTAGTCGGTGACGTCGCAGCGCACCAGCCGGAAGCCGGGGTGCTCCATCAGGTGCAGCACGTTCTGCGGCGAGCCGGTGAGGAAGTTGTCCAGGCAGACGACCTCGACGCCGCGGTCCAGCAGCTGCTCGCACAGGTGTGAGCCGAGGAAGCCGGCCCCGCCGGTCACCACCGCACGCCGGACGTCCCGGGTGCTCCGTACCGGTCCCTGTACCGCCATGACCTCTCCTGTCTGCCGAGCCCACGCGTCCTGCCCCGCGGGTCCCGCGCCCCCTACCCAGGAGATCAACTCCGCACACACTTCGGAGCCGAAGTGTTCCGCCGACCCCCGACGTGCGACGGGCCGCCGGCCCCCGTGAGGGAGACCGACGGCCCGTCCGGCGTCGTCCTGCTGCTAGTCGACGACCGACTCCTCGTTCGGGATGCCGTTCTCCGGCACCTCGGCCGGCTCACCGTCGTAGGCCTCGATCTCGGCGTCGCCGATGTCGGTCAGCTGCACCGGTGCGACCTCCTCGGTCGTGGTGCCGGTGATCCGGCTGATCGACATGCCGGCGGTGCCCATGTGGCTGTCCGCGGAGTAGCGGAACGGCGCGAGCACCGGGCCCTCCCAGTCGCCACCGGCGGTCTCGATGGCCTCGACCAGGCCGTCGCGGGTCGGGTTCTGCCCGGCCGCCTGCAGCGCCTGGACCGTGGTGTAGGCCTGCGCCATCCCGTAGATCCGGTAGTTGGTCAGCTCACCCTCGCCGCCGCACTCGTCCCAGATCCGCTGGAACTCCTGCACCCACGGGTTGTCCGGCTCGTCGACCGTCGGCAGGTAGTCGGTGGTCAGCGCGCCGTCGAGCAGGCTGGCGTCGCTCACCTTGCCCTGCGAGAAGTTGTTCAGCAGGTTGCCGACCAGCGTCGGGTCCGAGCCCACGTTCGAGTAGAACCACTGCGGGTCGTAGCCCAGCTGCAGGGCGGCCAGCTGGGAGAGCGCGGTGTAGCTGGGCACGTTGAAGCCGACGACGAAGTCGGCGCCGGCGGCCTGCAGCGCGGCGATCTGCGGGCCGACGTTGGTGTTGCCCGGGGTGTAGCGCTCGGCGGCCACGATCTGGTCGTCGATGTACTCCCGGATGCCCGCCTCGCCGTCCTCGCCGAAGTCGTCGTCCTGGAGGAAGAGGCCGACCTGGGCGTCGGGGTAGTTCTCGGCGATGTAGTCGCCGATGATCTTGCCCTCGCTCATGTAGTCGGTCTGCCAGCCGAACGTGTACGGGTTGGTCTCCGGGTCGTCGCCCCACAGCAGCGAGCCGGAGGAGACGAACAGGTCGGGCACGCCCTCGCTGTTCAGGAAGTCCAGGACCGCGCTGTGGGTCGGGGTGCCGAGGCCGCCGACGATGGCGAAGACCTCGTCCTCCAGGACCAGCTGGTTGACCACCTGGCTGGTGGTGGAGGGGTTGTAGGCGTCGTCGCGGTAGATGTACTCGATCTCCCGGCCGTTCACCCCGCCCTGCTGGTTGAGGCACTCGTAGTACGCCTGTGCGCCGGTCGGGATCTCGCTGTAGCCGGGGGCGGCCACGCCGGTGAGCGGGAAGTGGGCGCCGAGCTTGATCGAGGTCTCGGTGATGCCGATGTCGGAGGCCTCGTTGGCGCTGCTGTCGCCGCCACCGCCGCTGCTGCCGCCACCGCCGTCGTCGCCCCCGCCGCAGGCGGCGAGGGTGGAGACGACGGTTGCTGCGGCCAGGACGGTCATGGCGCGTCGGGAGGAAGTGGACAACTGATCTCCTCTGGTGCGGTCCGGGCGGCGTTGCCCGGGAGTGGGTGGGGAGTCGAGGGGCCGGGAGCGGCGGGCCGGTCGGGTCGTGCTCACCCCCCGCTCGAGCGAGCAGCCGACCGCTTCGCCCGGCTGGTGAGCCAGCGCATGCGGAGGGTGCCGATGAAGCCGGCGGGGGCGAAGATCATCGCCACGATGAGCACCACGCCGTAGACGAAGGGGGCCAGCTGGGCGGCCTCGGTGTTGTCCAGGCCCCAGCCGGCGCCCAGGTCGGTGACGAACGGCGGCAGGAACACCAGCAGCGCCGACCCGAGCAGGGCGCCGAGCAGGCTGCCGAGCCCGCCGATCACGATCGCGGTGAGCAGCGACAGCGACAGGACGAGGGTGAAGCCGCTGGGCGCGGCCAGCCGGACGACGAGGGCCAGCACCCCGCCGGCCAGTCCGGCGGCGGCGGCGCTGACGGTGAAGGCGAGCACCCGCCAGGCGCCGAGGTTGATCCCGGCCAGCTCGGCGGCGACCTCCTGGTCGCGCACCGCCCGCCAGGTGCGGCCGATCCGGCTGCGCACCAGGTTGGCCAGCAGGAAGTACGTGATCAGCAGGCAGACGGCGCCGACGTAGGCCAGCCACTTGGTGTTGGTCGCCGAGTTGCCCGAGACCGTGCTGATGAAGGAGTCGAAGGCCTCCGGCGCCCGGGGTGCCCGCACCCGCAGGCCCTGCTCGCCACCGAGCCAGTCGTGGAAGTAGATGGCGAGCCCGGGCAGCCCGACCGCGAGGGCGAGGGTGGCCCCGGCCAGGTAGGGGCCGTGCAGGCGGGCGGCGGCGACGCCGACCAGGGCGCCGACCGCGGTGGCCACCACGATGCCGGCCAGCAGGATCAGCGGGAGCGGCAGCGGCTCCTCGGCGGAGAGGAACAGCGCGGTGGTGTACGCGCCGACGGCCATCAGCGCGCCGTGGCCGAGGGAGATCTGGCCGTTCATGCCGGTCAGCACGGTGAGCCCGCCGGCGGCGATCGCGTAGTAGCTCAGCGTCGCCAACTGCGAGTTGGTGAACGGGTCGGTGACCTCCAGCAGCACCACCGCACCCACCGCGGCGAGCGCGAGCAGCAGCAGGTGCCGGAGCAGCGTGCTGCTGGGCAGCAGGCTGCGGCGGCGGGTGGCGGTGGGCTGGTCGGCCCCGGCGGTCGCCTCGGTGGGGGCGCTCGAGGAGGCTCGGCCGGCCGTGGGGGTGTCCGTGGCGGTGCTCTTCAGGTCGCTCATCGTCATGCCCTCCGGGCCGTGCTGCTGGCGAACAGGCCACCGGGGCGGACCAGCAGGACCACCATGAGGATGACCAGGGCCGAGACGTTGACCAGGGCGCTGCCGCGCGGGACGTAGCCGCTGACGTAGCTGAGCGCCAGGCCGAGGACCAGCCCACCGACGACGGCGCCGATGGGGGAGTCGAGCCCGCCGAGCACCGCGGCGACGAAGCCGAAGACGATCAGGCTGTCCATGTAGGCCGGGTAGATGAACTCGCCACCGGCGATGAGCAGCCCGGCCAGCGAGCCGACGACCGCGGCCAGCCCCCAGCCGAGGGTGAGCATCCGGCCGACCCGGACGCCGAGCAGCCGGGCGACCTCCTGGCCGAAGGCCGACGCCCGCATGGCCAGCCCGACCCGGGTGAACCGGAAGAGCGCCACCAGCAGGCCCATCGTGATCAGCACGGCGCCGATGACGTAGAGGCTGGTCGGGGTGAAGGCGATCCGGCTGTCGCCGATCTGGAAGCCCTGCAGCCCGAACGGGGTGGGGAACGACTGGAACGAGGAGCCGAAGACGATCGCGATGCCGGCCTGGATGGCGACGAACAGGCCGAGGGTCACGATCACCGCGTTGAGCTCCGGCCCGCCCTCGACCCGCCGGACGACGACCCGCTCGACCACCGCGCCGAGCACGAAGCCGGAGACCAGGGAGACGACCAGCGCGGCCCAGTACGACCAGCCGGACTGGATCAGGGCCAGGGCGATGAACGCGGTGGCCGCGGCCATCGAGCCCTGGGCGAAGTTGACGATCCGGGTGGACCGCCAGATCAGCACCAGGGCGAGGGCGAAGGCCGCGTAGACCATGCCCTCGGTCAGCCCGGTGAGGGTGACGTTGATGAACTGCTGCACGACGGAGGCGCCTTCCTGGCTGTACGGGTTCTCGGGAGGGCGGGTCAGAAGCCCAGGTAGGCGTGGCGGAGGTCCTCGTCGCCCATCAGCGTGCGCGCGGAGTCGGTCACCACCACGCGGCCCAGGTTGAGGACGACGCCGACGTCGGCGACCGACAGCGCACTGCGGGCGTTCTGCTCGACCAGCAGGACCGAGAGGCCCTCGGTGTCGACCAGGTGCCGGAGCAGGCCGAAGATCTGCGCCACGATGCGGGGGGCCAGGCCCAGCGAGGGCTCGTCCAGCAGCAGGATCCGGGGCCGGGCGATCAGCGCTCGGCCGATGACGAGCATCTGCCGCTCACCGCCGGAGAGCACGTGCGCCGGCTGGTCGCGGCGCTCGGCGATCCGGGGGAAGAGGTCGTAGACGCGGTCGAACTCGTCCCGGCCGACCTTGCCGCGGAACAGCGACCCGACCCGCAGGTTCTCGTCGACGGTGAGCTCGGCGATGACGCCCCGCCCCTCGGGCACGTGGGCCATGCCCTTGCCGACCATCGCCTCGACCGGTGCGGAGGTGATGTCCTCCCCGCCGAGGGTCACCCGGCCGGCGGAGCACCGCACCAGGCCGCTGACGGTGCGCAGCAGGGTCGTCTTCCCGGCGCCGTTGGCCCCCAGGACGGCGGTGATCCGGCCGGCCTCGGCGCTCAGCGACACCCCGTCCAGCGCGCGGACCGGGCCGTAGGAGCTGGTGAGCCCCTCGATCTCCAGCAGGGCGGGCGCGGTGGCGGTGCCACCGCCGGCGGTGGTGACGGCGGTGCTGCCGGAGGTACGGGCCTCAGTCACGGTGGCGACCTCCCTGTGGTGCGGTCAGCTCGGCGGCGTCGGACTCGACGTCGACGTCGTCCCCGAGGTAGGCCTCGGTGACGGCCGGGTCGGCCTGCACCTCGGCCGGGGTGCCGGCGGAGATCTGCCGGCCGGAGTCCAGGACGGTGATCCGGTCGCAGACCCGCATGACCAGGTCCATGTGGTGCTCGACCAGCAGCACGCTCATCCGGCCGGAGAGGGTGCGGATCAGCTCGCCGAGCTCGTGCATCTCGTCCTCGGCCAGGCCGCTGGCGGGCTCGTCGAGGAGCAGCAGGTCGGGGTCGGCGACCAGGGCGCGGGCCAGCGCGACCCGCTTCTGCACCGGGTAGGGCAGGCCGCCGGGGTAGCGGTCGGCGTACCGGGAGGCACCCAGGTCGGCCAGCGCGGCCGCGGCCCGGGCGCGCAGCTCACGCTCGTCCTTGTCCGAGCGCGGCAGGGCGAGCAGCGCGGAGGCGAAGCCGGCCCGGGCGTGCCGGTGGGCGCCGACCATGACGTTCTCCAGCACCGTCATCCCGGCGAAGAGCCCGACGCCCTGCAGGGTGCGGGAGATGCCGAGACCGGCCAGCTGGTGCGGCCGCAGCCGGCGCACCGCACTGCCCCGCCAGGTCATCTCGCCGGCGGAGGGCCGGACGAGGCCGCAGGCGACGTTGAACAGCGTCGTCTTGCCCGCGCCGTTCGGGCCGATCAGGCCGTGCACCTGGCCGGGTTCGACGACGAGCGAGACGTCGGAGAGGGCGGTGACGCCACCGAAGGAGACCGAGATCCCGGTCATCTCGAGCCGGGCGGCCGGGTCCGGGCTCCGGTCCCGGCCGGGCTGGCGGTCGGTCGCGGTACTGCCTGCGCTCGGGGTCGGCTGCGCCAACGGGCCCACGGCTCCTTTGCCTCGGGTGTCCCCGCCCGCCGGGCATGCCGCGGCTGACGAGCGTCGGGTGATCCGACACCCCGAGCGTGGAGTGCCGTGAGAGCCGTCACAATGGGCGGCCAGCACAGTGATCAGTCGGATCGCTTGTGCGATGTGCCGTGTGTCACAGAGAGGTGGCGGCGTGCAACCGTTCCGACCCGAGGTCGCCGCGCGACTGGCCGAGCTCGCCCCGCCGTTGCTGGAGCAGCTGGACGAGATGACGTCCCGGATGGTCAGCATCCTCGAGCGCACCGAGGGCGCGTACACCGAGCAGGGGCCCGTGGTGCGTGCCGAGCTCTTCGAGTCCGGCCGGGCCAACCTCGAACGAGCCGTGCGCACCCTGATGGGCGATGCCGACGACGGTGGCCGCGCCGCGCTCACCGCGGCCCGGGAGGTCGGCCGCCGCCGGGCGATCCAGGGGGTGCCGCTGGAGACCGTGCTGCGCGCCTACCGGCTGGGTGGGCAGGTCACCTGGGAGGCGCTGCGGGCCGCGGCGCGGGCGTCGGAGGCGCCGGGGGACAGCGACGTCCTGCTCGAGGTGGCCGGCTCGGTGTGGCACGTCAACGACGTGCAGTGCGCTGCGCTGGCCGAGGCCTACCGGGCCGAGGAGCGGCGGCTGGCCGGCATCGACGACCAGGCGCGCCAGCAGGTGCTCGACGGCCTGCTCGGGGGTCGGGGCGGTGACCCGGTGTTCGTCCGGACGGCGTCGGAGCTGCTCGCGCTGCCGCTGGACGGCCGGCTCGTCTGCGCGGTCGCGCCCCCGGACGACGCGGGCAGCCCGACCCTGGCCGACCCGGCCGCCCGGCTGCTCAAGCGCGGCGTGCGGTCGGTGTGGGGCTGGCGCTCCGGGGCGCAGGTCGGGGTGGTGGCGCTGGGCTCCCGCCGCGTCGAGGACGTGCTCGGCTGGCTCGGGGAGCTCGCCCGCGGGCCGGTCGGGGTGTCGGCGGTGGTGGAGGGCGCGCCGTCCGTCGGGTCGGCCTGGCGGCTGGCCGACACCGCGGCCCGCACCCTGCCGCCGGGTGCCGCCCGGGTGGTGTCCATCGACGACCGCCTGCCGGAGGCGTTGCTCAGCAGCTCCCCGGAGATCACCCGGCGGCTGGTCGACCAGTGCCTCGGGCGGTTGCTGGACCTGCCCGGCGACGAGCGCGACGTGCTGCTGGACACCCTCACGGCGTTCCTCGCCGCGGACGGGTCGCCGACCCGGGCGGCCGACCAGCTCTACTGCCACCGCAACACGGTCATGCACCGGCTGCGTCGGATCGAGCAGGTCACCGGCCGGACGGTGACCGACCCCCGGGTGCGCCTGCTGTGGCAGCTGGCGCTCCTGGCGGCCGAGCACCGGCCGGCGCCCCGCCCCTGACGGACGTCCGGCGGCCATGTCGGCGAACACGGCCGCTGGGTCGGGCCGAGCAACGGCCATGTCGGCCGACACGGCCGTCGTCGGGCGGCTACTGGAGGTAGTTCTCCACCTGCGGCTCCGGGCGGGGCTGCGCCTCGTCGGGGTCCTCGCCGTACTGCCGCTTGGCGTCCCGCTGGCGGAGCAGGTCCCAGAGCTGGTCCCGGTCCTCCTCGATCTGCTTGAGCCGGGCGCGCTGCTCGTCGGTGTGCTCACTGGCGTTGCGGAGCGCGTGCTCCTCCTCGACCAGCGCCTCGATCTTGCTGCGGATGTCCTTGTCGTCCATCGTCTCCCTCTCCTCGTGCCTGGTGGTCCGGGTCGGCGTGGTGATCACCTTGCCCGCTCCGGTGGCCGCCCACGCCTGCGGGTCACGGCCGATCGGGCACCCAGCCCTCGACGAAGGCGGCCAGCCGCCGGGTCACGGCCCCACCGGCGCGGCCCAGCGAGAGCAGCGCCGCCCGGTCCAGCGGGACGCGCACCGGGCGGCGTCCGGGGGCGTCGGTGCGCACCGCGTGCCCGTCGGCGACCAGCTCGGGCACCGGCCGGTCGAGCTGGGCGCGCACCCGGTCCAGCGCGGCCGCGGCCGGCCCGGCGTTGCCCTGCACGAGCGCGGTGACGAACGCCGGGTCGCTGGCGGCCACCCGGGTGCCGTCCCGGAAGCTGCCGGCGGCCAGCGAGAGGGCCAGCGGGCCGGCCTGCCCGGCGGCGGCGGCCAGCGCCGCGGCGAGCAGGTGCGGGACGGCGCTGATCGCGGCGACGGCGTCGTCGTGCTCGGCGGCGGTCACCGGGACGACCTCCGCGCCCACGGCCAGGGCGATCTCGGCGACCCGCAGCCAGCGGCGCAGGTCGGTGCCCGGCTCCAGGCACAGCGCCCAGCGCGCGCCGCGGAACAGCTCCGGGTCGACGGCGTCCGGGCCGGACCGTTCCGTCCCGCACATCGGGTGGCCGCCGACGAACCGGTCACTGAGCGTCGCGCCCAGCTCGGCGAGCACCGGCACCTTGACCGAGCCGACGTCGGTGACCGTGGCGCCGGGGTCGATGCGCAGCCCGTCGAGCGCGGTGCCCAGCACCGGCAGTGGGACGGCGAGCACGACGACGCCGGTGAGCTCCTGGGTCACGAACACGCCGTGGGACTCGGCGACGGCGCGGGCGGCGGGGTCGACGTCCCAGCCGGACACCGCGCGCCCGGCGGCGGCCAGCGCGGCGGCCAGCGAGCCCCCGAGCTGGCCCAGCCCGACCACCGACACGGGGGGCGCGGGCATCGTCGGCACCGGGAAGGCCGGCGCGCGGTCGTCGGGGGAGGCGTCGGCCATGATCTACAGGCTATGGCCCCCTCCCCGGACCCCGGCACCGCGTTGCGGCAGAGCTTCGCCGTCCGCGTCGGCCGCGCCGGCGGGCGGTGGCAGGTCGACCTGCTGGCCGCCGACGCCGACGACGAGCTCCCGGTGCTGGAACGTGCCCTCGGCGAGCCCGGCCCGGCGGAGTGGCCGGGCCCGTTCGTCCTCGTCGTCGACAGCCGGCTCTACTTCGTGGTGCTGCGGCACGGCCCCGGGGGGATGGTCCGGGCGCTGATCTCCGACGCCTCGTTCCAGGAGTGGCTGCTGGCTGCCGAGGTCGTGGAGCGCTACGGCATCGAGGTGCAGACCGGGACGACGATCGACGACGCCTTCGACGACGACGAGCAGGGCTGGCCCGGTGGCGACCTGGACGTCTTCGCCGACGCCGGCCTGCCCGCCGAGGAGCTGGGCCGGCTGCTGGACGCCGACGACCTGTGGGCCGACGAGATGGTGCTGCGGATCGCCGAGCGGCTCGGCTTCGCCGCCGAGCTGACCGCGGTGGCGGCCCCGTGACCGTGCAGGCGGTCGTGTTCGACCTGGGTGGCGTGCTCACCGAGAGCCCGATGACCGCCTTCGCCGCCTACGAGGCCGAGGCGTCGCTGCCCGACGGGCTGATCCGCCGGCTGAACAGCACCGACCCGGACACCAACGCCTGGGCCCGGTACGAGCGCCGGGAGCTGGACGAGTCGGGCTTCCGGGCCGCCTTCGAGGGCGAGGCCGCCGCGGCCGGGTACACCGTGGACGCCGGCCGGGTGCTCGCCGCGCTGGCCGGCGAACTGCGCCCGGCCATGGTCGCCGCGGTCGGCCGGCTCAAGGCGGCCGGGCTGCCGCTGGCACTGCTGTCGAACAACGTCGCCCCGATGCCGCGGGCCGGGCGGCTGGGGGAGCTGCTGGCCCTGTTCGACGCCGTCGTCGAGTCCTCGGTGGAGGGCATCCGCAAGCCGGAGCCGGCCATCTACCCGCTGGCCGTGCAGCGGCTGTCCGCGGCGGTCGGCCGGGCGATCGAGCCCGCCGACTGCGCCTACCTGGACGACCTCGGCATCAACCTGAAGCCCGCCCGCGCCCTGGGGATGCACACGATCAAGGTGGTCGACCCGGACGCCGCGCTCACCCAGCTGGCCGAGCTCACCGGCATCGAGCTGCGGTGACCGGCCCGGTGGACGTCGACAGCGCGATGCTGCGGGGCCTGGAGCTGGCCGCCGCGGCCCAGGAGTGGGGCGACACCCCGATCGGTGCCGTCGTCCTCGGGCCGGACGGCGCGGTGCTGGCCGAGGCGGCCAACGAGCGGGAGAAGCGGGGTGACCCGACCGCGCACGCCGAGGTGCTGGCCCTGCGGGCCGCGGCGGCCGCCCACGGTGACGGCTGGCGGCTGACCGGCGCGACCCTGGTGGTCACCCTGGAGCCCTGCACGATGTGCGCCGGGGCCAGCGTGCTGTCCCGGGTGGCGCGGGTGGTCTACGGCGCCGACGACCCGAAGGCCGGTGCGGCCGGGTCGCTGTGGGACGTCGTCCGGGACCGGCGGCTCAACCACCGGCCCGAGGTCGTCGCCGGGGTGCGGGCCGAGGAGTCCGGCGCGCTGCTACGCGCCTTCTTCCGCTCGAAGCGGGGCCTGTAGTCTCTCCGGCGGTGGCGTGTCCGAGCGGCCGAAGGAGCACGCCTCGAAAGCGTGTGAGGTGCAAGCCTCCGTGGGTTCAAATCCCACCGCCACCGCCAGCCGAGGAGGCGGCGCCCCGCACGGGGCGCCGCCTCCTCGCGTTCGTCCCCGGCCGCGCCGTGTCGCTGGAGCGCCCCGGCCTCCCGATCACACCGGCAGGTCGTAGTCGACCAGCAGCCGGCCGTCGGCACCCCGGACCAGGGTGATCTCGTGCTGCTCGGCGCTCACGCTGCCGTCCCGCCCGGTGAAGGTCACCGGCATCGAGGCGACCAGTGACCCGTCCTGGGCCTGCACCTCCCCGCGGCTGACGCTGCGGAACTGGCTCCAGAAGGCCAGGTAGTCCGCCCGGCTGCCGATCTCCGCCCGCAGCCGTGGCCCGGTGAGCTCCCAGGCGGCCGACGCGTTGCCCGGCAGCAGCGCGTAGTAGTCCGCGATCGTCTGCTCGACCTCGGCGGCCGAGCCCGGCGCCGGCCCGGCCGGGGTCGACGGTGCGGGCGGAGGTGTCGGCGTCGGTGTCGGCGTCGGGGTCGGCGTCGGGGTGGGCGTGGGCGACGTCGTCTCCTCGGTCGTCGGCGCCGTCGTCTCCGGCTGGGTCGTCTCCTGCTCCGTCGGCGAGGGGGAGCTGGACGACGGCGTCCGGGCCGCGCTGCTGTCGGCAGCCGAGGGGGCGCCGCCGTCGTCGCCCCGGGTGGTCAGCCAGATGCCGCCGACCGTGCCGAGCAGCGCGATCACCAGCACGGCGGCGACCGCCAGCAGCCGGCCCCGCCGACGCGCCCGCCGAGCGGCTGCCGGGTGCGCCGACGTCCCGGGTGCGCTCCCCGCACCTGGACGCGTGTCGCCCTCGGGCGCGGCCCCGGCCGGCGGCCCTGCCGCAGCGTCGGGCCCGGCCACCGCCCCGGTCGCGGCTGCGGCGGGCCCCGTCACGGTCGCGTCGTCCGGCCCGGCCGTGCCCGCACCGTCCGGCCCGGCCGTGCCCCCGTCGTCCGGCGCGGCTGGTGGCCGGGCTGTGGCCGAGGGCGCCGGCAGCTCCGTGACGGTGCCCGGCCCGCCGGCCGGCGCCCCGGGGCGGAGGTCGGCGAGGGTCGGCGCCAGCGGGGTGCGGGCGGTGAGCACCTCGGTGACGTCCCGGTCCTTGCCGGCGGCCAGCTTCGCCAGCTGGTCGCGCACCTGCGCCATCGTCGGGCGCTTGGTCGGGTCGTTGTGCAGCATCCGCATCAGCGGGCGGCTGAGCGCACCGGCGTTGCGCGGTCGGGCGACGTCCCCGCCGGCGACCCGGTGGAGCATCTCCAGCGGGTTCTCGGTCATCCCGAACGGCGGGGTGCCCTCGAGGCAGGCGTGGAGCGTCGCCCCGAGGGAGAAGACGTCGCTGGCCTCGTCCGGCTCACGGCCGCGGGCCACCTCCGGTGCGAGATAGGCGGGCGTGCCCTTGACCACGCCGGTCTGGGTCAGCGAGACGTCCCCGCGGGCTCGGGAGATGCCGAAGTCGGTGATCTTCACCAGGCCGTCGCTGCGCGGGCCCTCGCCGATCAGGATGTTGCCCGGCTTCACGTCCCGGTGGACGACGCCGGCGGCGTGCACCGCGACCAGCGCGTCGGCCACCTGCGCGCCGATCTGGGCGACCTGCCCGACCGGCAGCGTGCCCCGCTCGGCCAGCACCGTCGCCAGGCTGCGCGAGGGCAGGTGCTCCATGACCAGCCACGGCGTCCCGCCGTCGTCGACCATGTCGTAGACCGAGACGGCGTGCGGGTGGGAGATCCGCGCGGCGATCCGGCCCTCCCGCATCGCCGCCTCGCGGTGCCCGGCGGTCGCCTCGGGGTCGCTGCCCATCGGCACGATCACCTGCTTGACGGCGACGTCGCGCCCCAGCAGCTCGTCGCGGGCCAGCCACACCGCGCCCATCGCGCCGCCGCCGAGTCGCGAGCGCAGCAGGTAGCGCCCGGCGACCCGGGCACCAGGCGAGGTCACCGTGCGTCCGGCCGGTCGTGGATCAGGCGGAGACCGGGGCCCCGTAGCGGCGCGCGTACTCCGCCTGGGCCCCCTCGGGCAGCGCGTCGAACAGCTCACCGAGCTCGGCGACGGAGGACTCGGGCAGCTCGTCGAACAGCTGCTGCCAGCTCGGCGGGTCCTGGTGCCCGCGGGTCAGCAGCAGCTCCCACGCGCGGCTCTGCCGGTCCCGCTGGGCACGGTCGGCGACCATGCCGGACAGGTAGGCGTCCTTGGCCGCGTCCTTCTCGGCGCGGGTCGCGTCGGCCGGGAGGTTGCTGGGGTCGGTCTGCTGCAGGGCGGTGACGATCGCGGCCACCACCTCCGGGCGCACCTGCTCGGTCTCGCTCATGTCCGTCCTCCGGTCCAGGGGTCGCGGCGGGCGCCGTCCCGGGTGATCACTCAACCACCCCGGAGGCGCGGGGGCCGCTCGGGAGGGAGGGGAGCAGCGCACCGCCTCCAGGGTGCCCGGTACAGTGGCCACGCACTTGGAGGATTCGCCTAGTGGCCTATGGCGCTCGCTTGGAAAGCGGGTTGGGTGCAAGCCCTCGGGAGTTCGAATCTCCCATCCTCCGCAGGTAGAGCGCCAGCACGGCGCCGAGCATGAGCAGGCCCCCGGCCAGCGCGGTCGGGGCCAGCCGTTCGCCGAGCAGCACCGTCGCCAAGGCGGTCGCCGTGAGCGGCTCGAGCAGCGTGACGATCGAGGCGATCGCGGCCGGCACGGCCCGCACCCCGGTGAAGAACAGCCCGTAGGCCAGCGCGGTCGGCACGGCGCCCAGGTAGACCAGCAGGGCGAGGGCGACCGGGTCGCCGGTCAGGTCCAGCCCGGCGACCAGGGCGACCGGGGTGAGCAGCACCGCCCCCACCGCGAAGCCCACGGTCGTCGTCGGCACGCCCGCGGGTGCGCCGGAGGAGAGCAGCACCACGCCGGCGTAGGCCACCGCGCAGCCGACCGCGGCCAGCGCCCCGAGCAGCACGGCGTCGCCGCCGTCCCCACCGGCGGAGACCCCGACCAGCAGGACCAGCCCGACCAGGGCGGCCACCAGGGCAGTGCCGGTCGCCCGGTCGGGGCGGCCGTGCCCGAGCGCGGCCGCGCCGACCGCGACCAGCAGCGGGGCGAGGCCCAGGGCCACCAGCGTGGCGATGCTCACCCCGGCCGTGGCGACGGCGGCGAAGTAGGCGCTCTGGTAGACGGCCAGGCAGATGCCCACCGCGGCCAGCCGGCCGCGCAGCGGGCGGGTCCAGACCGTGCGCGCGCCCGTGCGGCGGCGGGAGAGCAGGTGCACCGCGACCAGCAGGACGGCGCCCACCGCCATCCGGTGCCAGGCGACGTCCAGCGGGTCGAGGTCGGTGCGGTCGGCGACCAGGTCGCCGGTGATGCCGGAGGTGCCCCAGCAGAGCGCGGCCAGCACGACCAGCGCGAAGCCCCGGGCGGGCGTGAGTGCCTGAGGGGTCTGCCCGGTCATGCGGCGGGAGCGTACGGGGGCGGCCCGACGGCCCGGCCCGCGTCGTCCTCTACAGTGGACGTCGACCCCTCGTACGGCGTCACCCTGTGAACCTCCCCAGGGCCGGAAGGCAGCAAGGATAAGCGGGCTCTGGCGGGTGTGCGGGGGGTCCTCTTCGTCCACCTGATCCACATGCTGCTCCCAGGTTCGTGCGGTTGACTGCATGAACCTTCAAACGCGGGAGTGGCCGTGCCCAGTCGTCGTACCTGGTGGATCACCGGCGGGGCCGTGGTGGTGGTCGCCGCGGCGGCCATCGGCGGGCCCCTCGCCTACGCGGCGCTGCAGGAGGACGCGGCACCCGCGCCCACCGTGCAGGCGCAGCCCGAGGACGTCGAGCTCGCCCCGGACACCGACGGCACCTGGACCGTCACCGGTGCCTCCACCGCCGGCTACCGGGTCGACGAGGTGCTCAACGGCGCCGACGTCACCGTCGCCGGCACCACCGACCAGGTCACCGGCACCGTCGTCGTGACGGGCGGGGACCTCGCCGACGCCGACGTCGTCGTCGACGTCGCCTCGATCACCACCGACAGCGACCGGCGCGACGGCTACTTCCGGGACAACGTGATGGACGTCGCGGCGAACCCGACCGCGACGTTCTCCGTCACCGAGGTCGCCGACCTGCCCGAGCTCACCGGCACGCCGGTGACCGTGCCGGTGACCGGCGAGCTGACCCTGGCCGGGGTGACCCAGCAGGTGCAGGCGGAGGTGTCCGTGGTGCGCACCGCCGAGGGGATCGACGTCTCCGGCTCGGTGCCGGTCGCCTTCGCCGACTTCGGCATCGAGCCGCCGGACCTGGGCTTCGTCAGCGTCGAGGACCAGGGCGCCGTGGAGTTCCTCCTGCACCTGAGCCTCTGAGGTCAGTCGCCGGACCCTTGTGGCCGTCAGGCGGACCAGGGAGGAGTCGAGCGGTGCCGCCGGGCTTCTCGGGGCCGGCTACCTGTACGCCGGGCCGCCAGCTCGCTCAGGTGCGGGGGTGCAGGCCGCGTAGGTGTTGCCGTGCTACGAAGGAGGGCATGCGGGGATCGGGTAGCGCTGACGGTGGCGGAGCGGTTCGCTCATGACTCAGACCAAGGCGCTCAGCCTGAGAACAGTCTTGTCGTCGGTGGAGCGGTTCGCTGAGATCTGCTCGGGCGCGGGACACGTCTACTGCAACCCGGAAGTTCCGTGCGTGGAGGCCGCTGATCTACTGCGTCAGCAGGTCGCCATGGACAGTGCTGCGCGGGCGTTCGACGTTGGCACGCAAGCCCGCTCGGTCCAAGGCGAGCCAACGGCGTCCTGGCCCACAAGTGCGCTCGTGCGCGTGGTGCAAGAGGGTTTGGAGGAGCACCCCTGGGGTGAGGGCGCCTTTCGGCGGTCAGTGGTCATCACGTCTGCGCTCGCACGTCTCGGGGAACGAGGCCTGCCGGCCGATGCGGTTGTGCGCCTGTGTCTGGCAGGGCGACTTCGCCGTCGGATGACCCTTCATGTGGTGGCAGCGCACCGCGCGGTCAGGGGCGGCCGGGTCCGTTTCGATGAGTTGCCTCATCAGCTCCAGGGCTGGGTGGGGGAGTTGGGTGACCCAGGTCGCGACCACACCGGAGCAGGTGAGCTTGAGATGTGGGCACTGACCGGGCCATTCGCCACGACATTCAATCGGTGGCTGGATGAGGCAGCGATGGCTCACTTGATCGATTGGCGATTCAACGCGCAGCGTGTCGATATCGCGAACGAGGATCGGGTCTTGTCGGGAGGCTCAGACGCGACTCGCTGGGTGTTCGACAGGTTCTCTCTGACGCGGCTGGATGACTGGCGCCCAGCTTCACTGAACTGGGAATTCGCCTACGTACATCGACCCGTCGAGGTGTCGCGGCGCGCCGGAGTGGATCAGCGGTGGTTGGCGGAGCGGCGGGTGTCGGAGGAGATGGTGGGCGAGGCCATTGCCCGACGGGTTTACCTGCCATCGGTCAACGGGCCGATCTTCGCGGACATGTCACGGGCGGAGTTGATCGAAAACTTCGTCTCGCTGGTCAAGGTCGCTGCGCTGGACACCGCGATCGCGCTCGCCCACAAGGCGATGGAGGCTGTTCCCCACGTGCCCCAGGTTGGTCTCGCCTATGCGTTCCTCCTCATCGTGTCTGATCCGTCGAAGGCTGAATCAAGGCTCGTACGACTGCTCGGGAATGACGAGCTCCCGGTGGCGGTGGTCCATGCCAACATTGCTATGGCGAAGCTGCGTCGAGGCGATGAGCGCGGAGCACGGACGGCATTGGAACAACTTCCGGTGAGTTCAGACAGCCACCTGGCATGGCTTTGGCGGCCGCAGTCCCTAGTGGACGGGCCGCCTGAGATCGCGGAGTATGCGCTCGCGACATGGAAGTCGGAGATGACTGGCGTCCTGTCGCGGGGCTAGATCGGGGTCACGGCGTACTCGGGCAACCCTTGTAGCACCTTGATGGGTACCAGGAGATGCAGTCGGTCCACCGGTGACTCGACGAAGTTGCCGAGCGCCAGATAGAAGGCGCGCGCCTCTTCGTCGCGTGCGTGCACGAGGACAGCGCGGGCGCCAATCGATCCACTGATGAAGACAGCGCGCAGTAGGGCGTCGTGGAGTAAGGCTGCGCCGATGCCTTTGTGCTTCCAATTCTCGTCCACGGCGAGACGAGCCAGTAGGATACACGGAACCTGGCTCGGCGCCCCCTTGGCGACAACCTCAGGGGCGCCGGTGCGCTCATATGATGCCACCGTGATCGCGTAGTAGCCCACGACAAGTCCGTTGACGTGACTGACGTAGGTGGTGGCGTTGTTTGCGCGCTGGTTCTGCCAGGAGTATTTCGTCAGCCACTCATCCAACTCGACGGCTCCTGAGTTGAAGGAGGACCGGTCGAATGCCTTTTCCAGCTTGACCGGGGAGCAGGGCTTCTGACTCACTCTTCCTCTGCGAAAGGAGATGGCCGCTGAGCCAGGGCGCGGAACTTGTCGACCGAGGGTAGAGGCGCTTCCAGGAGTCGCTGCAGTTCGGCCCACTGCTGGTCGGTGGCCATGAACCACCGGCGATCCGCAAGGACTCGCTCGGCATGTTCGACGACGCTGTCGAGGATAAAGTCGGTCATCGTTCGGTCAGAGGTCGCCGCAGCCTGTCGGATCAGCTGTTCCTGACGACCGCTGATGCGCAGGTTGACGCGCTGATCTCTGGTGGGTCGGGCCTCGACTCGTTCCGTGGACATGTCCTTCTCCTCGTCTGGTGAGTACACCGTACGTACACCCCCTAACGCTTGTCAACGTCTCACCCCAAAGGGTCGGGGCGGCCACGTAACCTCGCGGCGTGGCTCTGGCGCTCTACCGCAAGTACCGTCCGGCGACCTTCGCCGAGGTGGTCGGGCAGGAGCACGTCACCGGGCCCCTGATGAACGCGGTGGACGGCGGCCGGATCAACCACGCCTACCTGTTCAGCGGGCCGCGGGGCTGCGGGAAGACGTCCTCGGCGCGGATCCTCGCCCGGTCGCTCAACTGCGAGCAGGGGCCGACCTCGACGCCGTGCGGGGTCTGCAGCTCGTGCATCGCGCTGGCGCCGGACGGCCCGGGCTCCATCGACGTCATGGAGATCGACGCGGCCAGCCACGGTGGTGTCGACGACGCCCGCGACCTGCGCGAGAAGGCGTTCTTCGCGCCGGTGCACAGCCGCTACAAGGTCTACATCGTCGACGAGGCGCACATGGTCACCACGCAGGGCTTCAACGCCCTGCTGAAGGTGGTCGAGGAGCCGCCGGAGTTCCTGGTCTTCGTCTTCGCCACCACCGAGCCGGAGAAGGTCCTCCCGACCATCCGCTCGCGCACCCACCACTACCCGTTCCGGCTGGTGCCGCCGAGCACCCTGCGCGGCCTGCTGGAGAAGACCTGCGCCGCCGAGGGCGTCACCGTCGAGCCCACCGTCTTCCCGCTCGTGGTGCGGGCCGGCGGTGGGTCGGTGCGCGACTCGCTGTCCATCCTCGACCAGCTGCTGGCCGGCGCCGGCCCCGAGGGCGTCACCTACCGCTCGGCGGTCGGCCTGCTCGGCGTCACCGACGAGGCGCTGCTCGACGAGGCGGTCGACGCACTCGCCGCCTCCGACGCACCCGGGGTCTTCCAGGCCGTCGACCGGGTGGTCGAGGCCGGGCACGACCCGCGCCGGTTCGCCACCGACCTGCTCGACCGGCTGCGCGACCTGATCGTGCTCGACGCCGTCCCCGAGGCCGGGGGCAACGGGCTGCTGGACTGCCCGCCCGACCGGCTCGACCTGATGACCCGGCAGGCGCAGGCGCTGGGCGCGGCCACGCTCTCCCGGCTGGCCGACACGGTGCACGAGGGTCTGACCGAGATGCGCGGGACGACGGCGCCCCGGCTGCTGCTGGAGCTGGTCTGCGCCCGGATGCTGCTGCCCGGCGTCGACGGGTCGGCCGCGGGCACCCTGCAGCGCCTGGAGCGGCTCGAGCGGCGGATGTCCATCGCCGGTGAGCACGCCGGCCGCCCCGAGGCCGCCGCCGCGGTGCCCGCGCCGGTGCGCGAGCCGGCCCGGCCGGCGCCCGTCCGGGCTCCCGAGCCCGCCCCCGCTGCTCCGACCGCCCCGGCGCCGGCTGCCCCGGCAGCACGGCCCGCTGCTCCGGCCGGCGGTGACCGCCCGGCCTACGTGCGCCCCTCCCAGGCGCGCGCCGCGCAGTCGGCCCCGGCTGCACCGGCCTCGCCCGCCGCCCCCAGCTCCTCCGGCGGCGACCGCGGGTCCTCCGGCGGGGACGACGGCTGGCCCGCCACCGCCCGGCCCGGTACGGCCCCGGCCCGGCCGGCCCCCGCGCCCGAGGGGGACGACGGCTGGCCGGTGACCGCCCGTCCCGGCGCGATGGCCACCGCAGCGATGCCTCCTGCAGCGACGCCTCCTGCAGCGACGTCTCCTGCAGCGACGACCCCCGAGGCGACGCCGTCCGAGGCGACGCCGTCCGCGGACGGTCGGGCGGGGGACACCCCGGCGACGGGTGCTGCGGCTGGGTCGGCTCCGTCCCGGGCCGAGCCGACCGACGGCGGGCGCCCCCGGCCGCAGGTCGCCTCGACCGAGCCGGACGTGCCGCTGCCCCCGGAGCCGACCGACGACGAGGACTGGCCCCAGCCCGCCCGGCCGGCCGCGCCGGCCCGCACCGCGGCCCCGGCCCCCGCGCCGCGGGCGGCCGGGGAGCCCGCCCCGGCGCCGCGGGCCGCCGCCGAGTCCGCTCCCACCCCGCGGGGCGGGGAGCCCACGCCGCTGGTCTCGGCCACCCCCGCCGAGCCCGCCGGCGGCGACAGCGAGCTGACCACCGCCGACGTCCGGCGGATCTGGCCCGAGCTGCTCGGCGTGGTGAAGCGGCACAAGCGCACCACCGAGGCACTGCTGCACAACGCCCAGGTGCACGAGCTGGCCGCCGGCACCCTGACGCTCACCACCACCTCACCGGCGCTGGCCCGCCGGCTCGGCGACGACCTGAACAAGGACGTGCTGCGGCAGGCGCTGCAGGAGCTGCTCGGCGTCCGCTGGAAGGTGCAGGTCAGCGTCGATGCGCCCGGGCAGGCGCCGGCCGGTCCGGCGGTGACCCCGGAGGCCGCGCGGGCCGCGGCTCAGGCCGCGGAGAGCGCCGAGGCCGAGGAGCTGATGGCCGAGCGCGCCGCCGACGTGCCCGCCGACGGCGCCGAGGCGCCGCCCGCGCTCGACCCGGAGGCAGCCGCCCTGCAGCTGCTGCGCACCCAGCTCGGCGCCCGCCCGATCGACAGCTGACCGGTCAGGCCGGCGCCCGCCGGGCCGGGCGGGCGGCGAGTCGCCGGACCCACGGGTCGGCCAGCCGGGGGGCGAGCGGCCCGACGACCCCCAGGATCAGCACGTAGGCCGCGACCGTCGGGCCGAACGCCGCCGGCACGCTGCCCAGCACCAGGCCGGCGATGATGATCGAGAACTCGCCGCGGGCGATCAGCGCCGCGCCGGCGCGCAGCCGGCCGGGCGGACCGACCCCGGCCCGGCGTCCGGCGACCCAGCCGGTGAACAGCTTGGTGCCGACCCCCACGGCCGCCAGCGCGGCGGCGGGCAGCAGCGCCCCGGAGAGCTCGGTGGGGTCGGTGGAGAGGCCGAAGAAGACGAAGAACACCGCGGCGAACAGGTCGCGCAGCGGGGAGAGCAGGCCACCGATCCGCTCGGCGACCTCGCCGGAGAGGGCGATCCCGAGCAGGAACGCCCCGACCGCGGCCGAGACGTGCACCGCCTCGGCCGCCCCGGCCACCAGCAGCGCCAGCCCCAGCACCCGCAGCAGGAGGATCTCGTCGGACCGCGACCCCACGTACCGGGTCACGGTGTGGCCGTGCCGGACGGCGACCACCAGCACGATCGCGAGGGTGGCCAGGGCCACCGCCACCGACAGCACCGCGTCGCCGGTGCTGGTGGCCGCGACGACGCCGGTGAGCACCGGCAGGTAGGCGGCCATCGCGAGGTCCTCGATGACCAGGACGCCGAGCACGGCGGGGGTCTCCCGGTTGCCGAGCCGGCCCAGGTCGGTGAGCAGCTTGGAGATGATCCCCGACGAGCTGATCGCGGTGACGCCGAACAGCGCCAGCGCCGCCGTGGGACCCCAGCCCAGGACCAGCGCCAGGGCCGCGCCGGGCAGGCCGTTGAGCAGCAGGTCGACCACCCCGACCGGGGCCTGCCGGCGCAGGTTGTCGACCAGGTCGCCGGCGGTGTACTCCAGCCCGAGCACCAGCAGCAGCAGGACGACGCCCACCTCGGCGCCGGTGGAGAAGAAGCCCTCGGGTGCGTTCAGCGGCAACAGCCCGCCGTTGCCGAACGCCAGCCCCGCGAGCAGGTACAGCGGGATGGGGGACAGGCCGACCCGCCCGGCCAGCGAGCCGAGCACCCCGAGCCCGAAGACGACGGCGCCGAGCTCCAGCAGCAGGACGGCGGTGTGCCCGACGTCCATCAGTGGGCGTTCAGCAGGCGACCGACCGCCGCGACACCGTCCGAGGTGCCGACCACCACCAGCCGGTCCTCGACCCGGAACCGGAAGTCGGGGGTGGGGGAGGCGATCATCTCCTCGCCGCGCACCACCGCGACGACGGAGGCGCCGGTGCGGGTGCGGATGGCGGCCTCCCCGAGGGTGGCCCCCACGTAGGGCGAGCCGGGCTCGATCGGCAGGCCCTCGGTGGCCAGGCCCTCCACCTGCTCGCGCAGCCGGGACAGCCGCTCGGTGATCCGCGGCGCGCCCAGCAGCTCGGCGACGACCTCGCTCTCCTCCGGGGTCAGCTCGATGGTGGCCGCGGTGGCGTCCGGGTCGCGCTCGTCGTAGAGGACGACGTGCCGGGCCCCGTTGCGCTGGGAGATCACCCCGACCCGGCGGCCCTGCGCGGTCACCAGGTCGTGCCGCAGGCCGATGCCGGGCAGCCGGGTCTCCTCGACGTCCATCGGTGTCCTCCAGTCGTGTCCCGGGCGGGCCGGGCCCATGATGCCGGTGCCAGGTCAGCCGGGCGCCGCACCCAGCCGCCGGAACCGGGCCAGCGCGGCGACCGAGAGCACCGGGCCGGCGGCGAGCAGCACCAGGGCCCACCGCCAGGTCACGGCCTGGGCGAGGTAGGGCAGCGCGCTGATCGTCACGGTGGTGAGCAGGAAGCCGGTGGCGGTCTGCACGGTGAGCGCGGTGCCGACCCAGCGCCGGTCGGAGACCTCGCTGAGCAGGGTGGAGAACATCGCCGAGTCGGCGATGACGGCGGCTCCCCACACGCAGACGAAGGCGGCGAGCAGCCCGGTCGGCCACGACCAGGCCCACGGCGACAGCAGGCAGCAGACGCCGCTGGTGGTCACCGCGACGGCGGCGACCGGTGCCCGGCCCACCCGACCGGCGGCCCAGCCGCCCAGCAGGCACCCGGCGGCCCCGCACACCCCGAACGCCACCAGTGCCAGCAGGGCGATCCCGGCGGCGTCCAGCGAGGGGTCGTGCACCGCCCTCGAGGCGGTGAGCCAGGCCGACGCCCAGGCCCACAGCGCGTACAGCTCCCACATGTGGCCGAGGTAGGCCAGGTTGACCAGCCGCGGGCGGGCCGCCCGGAAGCCGTCCAGGGCCTGGGCGGCCCGCGGTCGCGCGCCGACGGACAGGTGCGGCCCGGTGCGCAGCGCGGCGAGGGCGAGCAGCCCGGCGACGGCGCCGCAGCCGGCGGCCGCGGCCAGCACCGTGCGCCAGGAGTCGCCGAGCACCCCGACCAGCAGCTGCGGCAGCAGCGAGCCCAGCGTCAGCGCGCCGACCAGCACACCCAGTGCCAGACCGCGACCGCGGGCGCCGAACCAGGAGGCCATCAGCTTCATGCCGATCGGGTAGACCAGCGCCAGCCCCGCGCCGGTGGCGAAGCGCAGCAGCACGGCGACCCCCGGCCCGTCGGCGAGGACGGCGACCGCGAGGGTGCACCCGGCCGCGGCGCCGGCGCCGGTGGCGAACAGCCGCTCCGGCCGCACCCGGTCGGCCAGCCCGGTCGTCGCCGAGGCCAGCGCACCCACGACGAAGCCCAGCTGGACGGCGACGGTGAGCCCGACCGCGCCGGCGGTGCCCAGGGCCCAGTCCCGGCGCAGCACCGGGAGGACGGCGGAGGCGGAGAACCAGACGGCCAGCGCGAGCACCTGGGTCAGCGCGATCAGCGCCAGCTGCGGCCCGGGGGAGCGGAGCCCCGGGGCGGGTGCCCCCACCGCGGGGCCGGGCAGCGGCATGGCGTCATCCTGCCCCGCGCGCCGGGCCGGGCTGTGCTGGTGCGGCGGGCTGTCGGTGCCAGCACCTACTCTCGGGAGCATGCCCGGACCCGGACGCCAGCCCGACATGCAGCAGCTCATGAAGCAGGCCCAGAAGATGCAGCAGCAACTGGCCGCTGCGCAGGAGGAGCTGGCCAACGCCGAGGTCACCGGCTCAGCCGGCGGCGAGCTGGTCACCGTGACCATGACCGGCAGCGGCGACGTCACCGCCGTCACCATCGCGCCGGCCGCCGTCGACCCCGACGACGTCGAGACGTTGCAGGACCTCGTCCTGGCCGCCGTCCGTGACGCCCAGCGGGCCGTCAACGAGCTCGCCTCCTCCACCATGGGCCCGCTCGCCGGTGGCCTCGGTGGCGGCGGCATGGGCCTGCCCGGCTTCTGACCCACCGGGGCGGCGCACCGCCGCCCCACTCGAAGGAGAACCGTGTACGAGGGCGCTGTCCAGGACCTCATCGACGAGCTCGGGCGGCTGCCCGGCGTCGGTCCCAAGAGCGCACAGCGCATCGCCTTCCACCTGCTGGCCGCCGAGTCGGCCGACGTGGGGCGGCTGGTGGCCGCCCTGCAGCGGGTGCAGGCGGAGGTCCGCTTCTGCGTGACCTGCTACAACGTCGCCGAGGGCGAGCAGTGCCGGATCTGCCGTGACCCGCGGCGCTCGCTCGACGTCATCTGCGTCGTCGAGGAGCCCAAGGACGTCGTGGCGATCGAGCGCACCCGCGAGTTCAAGGGCCGCTACCACGTGCTGGGCGGCGCGATCAGCCCGATCGAGGGCATCGGCCCCGACGACCTGCGGGTCAAGGAGCTGATGACCCGGCTGATGGACGGCCAGGTCACCGAGCTGATCATCGCCACCGACCCGAACCTGGAGGGCGAGGCGACCGCCGCCTACCTGGCCCGGCTGGTCGGCCCGCTGGGTCTGGCGGTCTCCCGCCTGGCCAGCGGCCTGCCGGTCGGTGGTGACCTCGAGTACGCCGACGAGGTCACCCTCGGCCGGGCCTTCGAGGGCCGCCGCCGCATCGACGCCTGACGCACTGGGCAGAGATGGCCATTTCTGCCCAGGGGGCGATCGAGAGCCTGGGATCGAAGGGCTCGGGGGCCTTCCTTGTTGAGCGTTCCATCACAGCAGCGGTCCGGAAGTGGCAGTCGACCCGGGGACACGGCACTCTGGACGGGTGGTCGAGCCGGGTTCGCTGACGCGTCGTCGCGCCATCGACCTGATGCGCGTCGCCAGCACGCTCTGACGCCGCACGCTCTGACGTAGAGCCGTCCCGCCCCTCCCACCGAGGAGCTCCCGCGCCGGGTCGCCACACGTGGCACCGCCGTCCGGGGAGCAGCGCCCGACCGCCCGCACCTGCCCGAGGACCACTCCCATGATCGAGCCAGCCCATGATCGAGCCACGCCCATGATCGAGCTGTCCGACGTCCGCAAGGTCTTCCCCGCCCGCCGCGGCGCCGGCGAGGTGATCGCCCTCGACGGGGTCAGCATCTCCGTGGCCCGTGAGGAGTTCGCCGGCGTGGTCGGCCCGAGCGGCTCCGGCAAGAGCACGCTGGCCCGGCTGGTGAACCTGCTGGAGCGGCCCACGTCCGGCACGGTCACCGTCGACGGCCGGGTGCTCACCGACCTCGACGACACCGGCGTCCGCGAGGCGCGGCGCAGCATCGGCATGATCTTCCAGCACTTCAACCTGCTCGACTCGCGCACCGCGGCCGGCAACGTCGAGCACCCGCTGGAGCTGGCCGGGGTCGGCCGCACCGAGCGCCGCCGCCGGGTCGCCGACCTGCTCGACCTGGTGGGCCTGGCCGACCGGCACGCCGCGCGGCCCGGTCAGCTCTCCGGCGGGCAGAAGCAGCGGGTCGCGATCGCCCGGGCCCTGGCCGCCCGGCCGTCGGTGCTGCTCTGCGACGAGGCCACCTCGGCCCTCGACCCGGCCAGCACCACCGGCGTCCTGGACCTGCTGCGCCAGGTGCGCGCCGAGCTGGGCCTCACCGTGCTGCTGATCACCCACGAGATGTCGGTGGTGCGGGCGGTCTGCGACAGCGCGGTGCTGATGAGCGCCGGCCGGGTGGTGGACGGCGGCCCGCTGACCGAGGTGCTCGCCCGCCCCGACTCCGCGCTGGCCGCCCAGCTGGTGCCGGCACCGGCCGCGCCGGAGAGCGGGAGCGGCGCGCTCGTGCAGGTCACGGTCACCGACGCCAGCCCGCAGGGTGTCGTCCTGCACACCCTCGCCGCCGAGCTCGGGCTGTCGGTGGAGGTCGCCGCCGGGTCGGTGGAGACCGTCGCCGGCCGCCGCTTCGGCCGGCTGCTGCTGCGGGTGGAGGGCGACGATGGCCGGCTGGACCCGGCGCTGGCCCGGCTGCGCGCCGACGGTGCCCTGGTCGAGCGCGCCGCCGCCGGCGACCCGCGGCCGGAGCCCGCCGCCGAGGACGAACCCCCGACCCAGGAGGAGCCGGACGTGCAGCGCTTCGCCGACGCCCCGGACGTGCAGCGGTGAACGACTGGTCGCGGGTCGCCCCGCAGCTGCTCGACGCCACCGGCGAGACGCTCTACATGGTCGGCGTCGCCACGGCGCTGACCGTGCTGCTCGGCGTGCCGCTGGGCGTGCTGCTCACCGTCACCGCGCCCGGGGCGCTTGCGCCGCACCCGGTGCTGAACCGGCTGCTCGGCCTGGTGGTCAACCTGGGCCGCTCGCTGCCGTTCATCATCCTGCTGGTGCTCGTCGCCCCGGTGACCCGCGGCATCGTCGGCACCACGATCGGGTCGACGGCGACGATCGTGCCGCTGACCATCGGCGCCGTCCCGTTCCTGGCCCGGCTGGTCGAGACCAGCCTGCGGGAGGTGGCGCACGGCAAGGTCGAGGCCACGCTGGCCATGGGCGCCCGCCGCCGCGACGTCGTCCGCACGGTGCTGCTGCCCGAGGCGCTGCCCTCGCTGGCCGCCGGCGTCACCGTCACCGTCGTGGCGCTGATCAGCTACTCGGCGATGGCCGGGGCGATCGGCGGCGGTGGGCTGGGCGACTTCGCCATCCGCTACGGCTACCAGCAGTTCCGCACCGACATCACCCTCGCCACCGTCGTCCTGCTGCTCGTGGTGGTGCAGCTCCTGCAGTGGGCCGGCGACCGCTGGGCCCGCCGGCTCGCCACCCACTGACCGTCCGTTCCACCCCGTTCCGAGGAGAGACCTGATCATGCGCGCGAAGAACCCCCTGGCCGCTGCTGCCGCCGTCGCGACCGCCCTGGTGCTGAGCGCCTGCGGCGGGGGCAGCGCCGAGCTGTCGGCCGAGGACGAGCCGTTGCGGGTGGGCGCCTCCCCGGTGCCGCACGCGGAGATCCTCCGGTTCGTCGACGAGGAGCTCGCCGAGGACGCCGGCCTGGACCTGGAGATCGTCGAGTTCACCGACTACGTGCAGCCCAACGTGGCCCTGGACGACGGCTCGATCGACGCCAACTACTTCCAGACGGTGCCCTACCTGGAGGAGCAGGAGGCCAACGCCGGCTACGACTTCACCGCCCTGGAGCCGGTGCACATCGAGCCGCTGGGCATCTACTCCGACTCGCTCACCAGCCTCGCCGACCTGCCGGACGGTGCCACGGTGGCGATCCCGAACGACCCGACCAACGCCGGGCGGGCGCTGCGGCTGCTGGCCGCCAACGACCTGATCACGCTGGCCGACACCGGGGACGCGGCGCCGACCTCCCTCGACATCGACGACAACCCGAAGAACCTGCAGATCCAGGAGATCGAGGCCGCTCAGCTGCCCCGGTCGCTGGCCGACGTCGACGCCTCGGTGATCAACGGCAACTACGCGATCGACGCCGACCTGTCGCCGGCCGAGGACGCCCTTGCGCTGGAGGAGGCCGAGGGCAACCCGAACGCCAACCTGGTCGTGGTGCGCGCCGGCACCGAGGACGACGAGCGCATCGGTCAGCTGGAGGAGCTGCTGCACTCCGACGAGGTGCGGACCTTCATCGAGGAGACCTACGAGGGCGCCGTCATCCCCGCCTTCTGAGCTGCGCTGCGGCCGCTCGTGGCTGGAGCGCCTCCCGTGTCTGGCCGCAGAGTCAAGCCCAACTCTTGACCAAGCTCAGCGTGTGTGTTTGGTTACAATTGTGCTGTACATCCCAGTGTGAGGTCCGGCGGCGATCACCCGGTGACCGAGGGTCCGCTGTCGGCCACCTACTGACATGGAGGCACCCATGCGCACGATGCTCGCCCGTACCTCGACCGTCGCCCTCCTGGCCGCCGGTGCGCTGACCGTCCCTGCCGTCGCGCAGGCCAGCCCGTGCGACGGGAGCGCAGTCCGGACCACGACGTCGTCGAACACCGGGACGCCGCAGGAGCTGGGCAGCAGTCAGTGGGTGGCCAACGCGACGACCAGCCCGGCGAACCAGTCGCTGACCGCGGCCAGCCAGTCGTCGGTCGGCGGCAGCGTCTCGGTGTCCGGCACCGTGTCGGCCGACTTCGCGATCGCCCAGGCATCGGCGACGGTGGGTGCGACGTGGACGTACGACGTCACCACGAGCACCAGCAGCACGCTGACGATCACGATCCAGCCCGGCGAGCAGGGCCGGGTCGTGCTGCAGAGCATCCCCACGACCACGGTGGTGTCCCAGTACCAGGAGACCAGGGCCTGCGAGCTGGGGAACAAGATCGGGTCGGCGATCGTCCACGGTTCGGACGTCAGGACCCTCGCGGAGACCGTCCCCCTCTGACCGCTGATGTGACAGAGCCGGCCCCGTCGTCACCTGCGTGACGGCGGGGCCGTCGTCCCTGCCGGGTCGCGGTCACCGGACGACGACGTCGTCTCCCCGCCGGATGGCGCGGCGGACCCGCAGTCGGGCGACCTGGCCGAACCAGCGCACCAGCGTGGTGTAGCCCGGAGTGGGCCCGTGCCAGCCGAGGAAGCCGCGCGGCCCGGACACCATCTCCCCGGTCGAGACGTCGTAACGGGCCTGGTGCCAGGGGCAGACCAGGCAGCCGTCGGCGTCGACGCTGCCCTCGGCCAGGTCGGCGAGCTGGTGGCGACAGCGCCGGGAGACGGCGGAGAGCCGGTCGCCGGTGTTGACCACCGCCCACTGGCCGGCGGGGCGGACGGTGCCCGGGGGCAGGTCGCTGGCGCGGACGCGGTCGGACACGGGGGCCTCCTGGTCTCGGTGGGTGCCCGGGCACCTACCCAGGGCAGCGACACGGGAGACCTCGACCGGCAGATCGGTGCACCGGGGCCAGCAGCCCCCGGAACCGTCGGACCCCGGCGGGACGGTCGTCGCCTCGGCCGTCCGACCGAGTGCAGTCCTTCCCGAGGAGGAGACATGCCCACTCGCGACACCGCCTGGCCCCCCGGCACCCCGTGCTGGGTCGACCTCGGCACCCCCGACGTCGACGCCGCCCGCGCCTTCTACGCGGCGTTCCTCGACTGGGAGTACCTCGACCCCGGTCCCGACGCCGGGGGCTACCTGATGTGCCTGTTGAACGGGCACGAGGCCGCCGGCCTCGGCCCGCAGCAGGACCCGGCCGACCCGCCGCGGTGGACGACGTACCTCGCCACCGACGACGCCGACGCGACGGCCGCGCGGGTGACGGCGGCCGGTGGTCGCGTCCTCGCCCCGCCGATGGACGTCGGCCCGGCCGGCCGGATGGCGATCGCCGCCGACCCGCAGGGCAACCCCTTCGGGCTCTGGCAGGCCGGAGCCACCACCGGGGTCCAGGTGTTCAACGAGCCCGGGTCGCTGGTCTGGAACGAGGCCGCCGTCGACGACCCGGCCGCGGCCCGGGAGTTCTACACGGCCGTGTTCGGGTTCGCCTGGGAGGCGATCCCGGGGGAGGACGCCTACTGGACCTTCGCCACCGGTGACCGCCCGCTCGGTGGGCTGAGCGGCGTGGTCGAGGGCCTGCCGCGCGGATGGAGCACCTGCTTCGCGGTCGCCTCCACCGGTGCCGCGGTGCAGGCGGTCGAGTCCGGTGGCGGCAAGGTGCTGATGCCGGCCGAGGACACCCCCTTCGGCCGGTTCGCCGTGGTCACCGACCCGTGGGGTGCGGCGTTCTCGGTGATGGAGGTCTCCGGGGGCTGAGGCCGGAAGACCTGACATCTGGCACCTGTCCCGGGCCGGTGGCCGCGGACAGGCTGGTCCTGCCCACCGACCGACCAGCCGGCGGCGGGCAGGGCCGGGTCGCCTCCCCGACCCGCTGGAGGGCGTGGTCGGCATGCGCGACGTCGTTCTGCACCTGCACGTCGTGGCTGGCACCGCCGGCCTGCTGCTCGGGCCGGCCTGGCTGCTGGCCGCTGGTCGCCGCAGGCGGCTGCTGGCGGTCGGCTACCAGTGCGGGGTCGTTGCCGTGGCGGCGTCCGCCGGCGTGCTGGCCGTCACCGGCCCGGGCCTGGGGTGGCTGCTGCCGGTGGCCGCCGCCACCGAGGTGCTCGCCGTGACCGGGGCACTGGCCCGGCGCCGTGGGTGGTCGGGCTGGCGCACCTGGCAGCCGCACCTGCTCGGTGGCTCCTACATCGCGCTGGTGACCGGCGTGCTCATCGCCGAGACCGGCAACCCGGTGTTCTGGCTGCTGCCGGCGGTGGTCGGCCAGCTGCCGATCGCCGTCGCCAAGCGACGGCTGGCCCTGGCGGACGCTCCGCTCGGCGCGGCCACGGCCTGATCGGCGACGATGGGGGCATGCGTCACCTCCTGCGTCCCGCCGCCGTCGGCACCCTCGGCCTGGGGGTCGTGCTGCTCGGCGCCGGGCCGGCGTACGCCGTCGACCCGTTCCTCCCGTCCGAGCAGCTGACCGACCAGTCCGACGTGCTCGACAGCGGTGCGGAGGGCGAGGTCGAGTCGGCCCTGCAGGAGCTCGAGGCCCAGGAGGGCACCCAGCTCTACGTCGTCTACGTCGACTCCTTCGACGGCACCGACCCCGGCGTCTGGGTCGACCAGGCCTTCGACGCGGGGTTGCCCGACGACGCCGTGCTGCTGGCCGTGGCCACCGGCGACCAGCTGGTCGGCTACCAGTCGGGGCCGGCGACCGGCGTCGCCGACCAGGCCGAGCTGGAGCAGCTCGTCGACGCCGACGTCCGGCCGGAGCTCCGGCAGGGGGACTGGGCGGGTGCGGCCACGGCGATGGCCCAGGCGCTGCAGGACGACGGCGCGGGGAACGCCACCGGAGCGGCCACCGGCGGCGACGGCGGCGGTGGGGGAGCGCTGGCGGTGCTGCTCGGGATCGGCGTCCTCGGCGGCGGCGGGTACGCCCTGATGCGCAGCCGGAGCAGGAAGAAGCGGGCCGCCGCCCAGGCGCAGGCCGCCCGGGAGCGCGCCGAGGCCGAGGCCGCCGCGCGCGACCCGCACCACGGCACGTCCACCCAGCAGCTGATGTACCGGGCCAGCGAGCAGCTGCTCGCCCTCGACGAGGCGGTCAAGACCTCCGAGCTCGACCTGGCCTACGCCCGCTCGCAGTACGGCGAGCAGCCGGTCGCCGGCTTCCAGGAGGCGCTGGACCAGTCCAAGGCCGAGCTGTCCCGGGCGTTCACCATCCGCCAGGAGCTGGACGACGAGCACCCCGAGGACGAGCCGACCCAGCGCCAGATGCTCACCGAGCTGCTCCAGCTGACCGGCGCGGCCGACGCCCGGCTGGCCGACCAGGCCGAGGCCTACGGCCGGTTGCGGCACCTGCAGGAGTCCGCGCCCGAGGCGCTGGCCGCCCTCGACCCGGCGGTCGAGGCGGCCCGCGGCCAGGTGCCGGCCGCGGAGCGGTCGCTGCAGGACCTCGAGCAGCGGTACGCGCGCGCCGCCTGGGCTCCGGTCGCCGACAACGTGACCGAGGCGCGCGCCCGGATCGAGCTGGCCGAGCAGGCCGTCACGCACGGCCGCACCGAGCTGGCCGAGGGCCGGCCGGCGGGGGCGGTGCCGGCGATCCGCGCGGCCGAGGACGCACTGGCGCAGAGCCGCACGCTGCTGGAGGCGGTGGGCAGGGTCGCCGGTGACCTCGCCGCGGCCCAGGGGCGGTTCGACGAGGTGCGCGCCGAGACGGAGAAGGACATCGCCGAGGCCCGGGCGCTGCTGGCCCGCGGCGTCGACACCCCCGGCCTGCGCGAGCAGCTCGCCCGCGCGGAGACCGCCCTCGCCGGGTCGGCCGCCCGGCTGCAGCCCCGCGACGGCGCGCTGCCCGACCCGCTGGCCGTCGTCCGCCAGCTCGACGAGGCCGACCTCGCGCTGGAGGCCGCGCTGGAGCCGGCACGCGACGCGCGCCAGCAGCAGGAGCGGGCGGCGGCGCACCTGCAGCAGGCCTACCGCGCGGCGGACGCGTCGGTGGCGGTGGCCGGTGACTTCATCGCCACCCGCCGGGGCGCGGTCGGCAGCTCCGCCCGCACCCGGCTCGCCGAGGCCGAGCGGCTGCTGGACGACGCCGCACGGCTCGGCGACTCCGACCCGGTCGCCGCGCTGCGCTCGGCCCAGCGGGCCGACGGGCTGGCCCAGCAGGCGCTGGCGGCGGCCCAGCAGGACGTGCAGACCTACCAGTCAGGCGGCTACGGCGGCCCCGGCTACCGGCGCGGCTACGGCGGGGGCGGCTTCGGGGGCGGTTTCGCCGGTGGGGTGGCCGGCGGGCTGCTGGGCAGCGTGCTGCTGGGCGGGCTCGGTGGCGGTTACGGGGGCGGCTACGGCGGCGGGGGCGGCGACTTCGGCGGTGGTGGGGGCTTCGGTGGCGGCGGTGACTTCGGTGGCGGCGGCGGGTTCGGCGGTGGCGACTTCGGTGGCGGCGGCGACTTCTGACCGGTGACCGGACACCACCCGGGCTCCGGTCGAGGGCCGGCGCCGGTGGGCCCCGCCGCGCCGGCGGCAGTGACAGGTCTCGATCCGGTGACGATGGACGGACCGGTCACATCGCCGTCACAAACCGCACTTAGTGTCCCTCTCCGTGCCCCCGGCCTTCCGGCCCGCGGGCGGTCCCGCTCCAGATCATCCGGCCACTCGTGGCCGAGAAGGCAGGTCTTCCGCGATGCACCGCCGCCCCACCCGTGCGCTGGCCGTCTCGGCGGCCACGCTCGCCGCCCTCTCGATGGCGGCCTGCGCCTCCAGTGACCGTGACGACTCCGGTGAGGAGGGGAGCGCCGACAGCGGTGGCACGTTCGTCTTCGGCGCGGCCGGCGACCCGACCATGTTCGACCCCGCCTTCGCCACCGACGGGGAGACCTTCCGGGTCACCCGGCAGATCTACGAGGGCCTGCTGACCAACGAGCCGGGCACGGCCGACCTCGCCCCGGCGCTGGCGGAGGACTACGAGGTCTCCGAGGACGGGCTCACCTACACGTTCGCGCTGCGCGACGGGGTGACCTTCCACGACGGCACCGAGTTCAACGCCGAGGCCGTCTGCTTCAACTTCGAGCGCTGGTACAACTTCACCGGCCTCGCCGCCAGCCCGGCCGCCTCGGAGTACTGGCAGAACAACTTCGGCGGCTTCGCCGACACCCCCGACGTCCCGAGCCTGTACGCCGGCTGCGAGGCGACCGACGAGCTGACCGCCGAGCTCACGCTCACCCAGACCACCAGCCGCTTCCCGGCCGTGCTGGCGCTGCCGAGCTTCGCGATCCAGAGCCCCACGGCGCTTGAGGAGTACGCCGCCGACGAGCTCGGCGGCAACGGCGACGCGCTGACCTACACCGAGTACGCCCTCGAGCACCCCACCGGCACCGGCCCGTTCCGGTTCGACAGCTGGGACCAGGGCAACGGCGAGGTCACCATCGTGGCGAACGAGGACTACTGGGGTGACGCCCCGGGCGTCGACGAGATCGTCTTCCGGTCGATCGCCGACGGCAACACCCGCCGCCAGGAGCTGCAGGCCGGCTCGATCGACGGCTACGACCTGGTCGCCCCCGCCGACTACCAGACGCTGGAGGACGGCGGCTTCCAGGTGCTGCCCCGCGACCCGTTCAACGTCCTCTACCTGGCCATGAACGGTGGCGCCATCGAGGGCACCAGCGCGAACCCGGCGCTGCAGGACATCCGCGTCCGGCAGGCCATCGCCCACGCCATCGACCGCGACACCATCGTCAACTCCCTGCTGCCCGAGGGTGCCGAGCCGGCGATCGAGTTCGTGCCGCCGGCCGTCGACGGCTGGACCGAGGACGTCACCACCTACGACTACGACCCGGAGCGGGCCCAGGCGCTGCTCGCCGAGGCCGGCGCGACCGGCACGACGCTGCGGTTCTACTACCCGACCGACGTCAGCCGCCCGTACCTGCCGGACCCGGCCGCCATGTACGAGGTGATCAGCCGGAACCTGACCGACGCCGGCTTCACCATCGAGCCCGTCTCGCTGCCGTGGAACCCGGACTACCTGGACGCGGTCCAGGCCGGACAGGCCGACGTCCACCTGCTGGGCTGGACCGGTGACTACAACGACGCCTACAACTTCATCGGCACCTTCTTCGCCGACGCCGGCGGTGGCCGGATGAAGGCCGAGTTCGGTGGCTGGAGCGCGCCGGAGGTCTTCTCGGCCCTGGCCGCCGGTGACGGCGAGCCGGACGTGGACGCCCGCGGCCCGCTGTACGAGCAGGCGAACCAGGCGATCATGGACTTCCTCCCGGCCGTCCCGGTCTCCCACGCGCCCAACGCGCTCGTGGTGGCCGACGACGTCGAGGGCCTGATCCCCAGCCCGCTGTCGGCGGAGGACTTCTCCACCGTCACGATCGGCAACTGACCCACGACCACCGGGGCGGTCCTCCAGGACCGCCCCGGTGGCATGCCCGTGGCGTACCACCCCGCCGATCGTCGTCCAGGAAGGCTGACCAGACAGCGTGCTCCGCTTCATCGTCCGGCGGCTCTTGCAGCTGATCCCCATCCTGCTCGGGCTCTCGGTCCTGCTCTTCGCGTGGCTGCGCGCGCTCCCCGGCGGCCCGGCCCAGGCCGCCCTGGGTGAGCGGGCCACCCCCGAGGACATCGCCCGCTACAACGAGGTGTTCGGGCTGGACCAGCCGGTGCTGGTCCAGTACGGCAAGTTCCTCGGCCGCGCGCTGCAGCTGGACTTCGGCACCTCCTCGCGCACCGGCCAGTCGGTGACGTCGGAGTTCTTCCTGCGCTTCCCCGGCACCATCGAGCTGACCCTGTTCGCGATGGTCTTCGCGATCGGCATCGGCATCCCGCTGGGGTACCTGGCCGCTCGCCGGCACGGCAGCTGGATCGACTCGAGCTCGGTCATCGGCTCGCTGCTCGGCGTCGCCATCCCGGTGTTCTTCCTGGCATACCTGCTGCGCCTGGTCTTCGCCGTCGAGCTCGGCTGGCTGCCCGGCTCCGGTCGGCAGGACGTGCGGATCGACGCGACCCACGTCACCAACTTCTACGTGCTCGACGGGCTGCTGACCCGCGAGTTCGACGCCTCGTGGGACGCCGTCCTGCACCTGGTCCTCCCCGGCATCGCCCTGGGCACCATCCCGCTGGCCATCATCGTGCGGATCACCCGTGCGTCAGTGCTCGACGTGGTGAACGAGGACTACGTCCGGACGGCGAACGCCAAGGGCCTGGCCACGGCGACCGTGCGGCAGCGGCACATCGTCCGCAACGCCCTGCTGCCGGTGTCCACCACGATCGGCCTGCAGACCGGCCTGCTGCTGTCCGGGGCGGTGCTCACCGAGACGGTGTTCGCCTTCGGCGGGGTGGGCTCCGCCCTGCGGGACGCGATCGCCAACCGTGACTACGCCCTGCTGCAGGGCTTCATCCTGATCCTCGCGGTGGTCTACGTGCTCGTGAACCTGCTGGTCGACATCTCCTACGGTCTGCTCGACCCGCGGGTGCGCGTCCGGTGAGCTCGCGAACCGGAGAGGGAGCAGGGCCGATGACCGCATCACTGGGCAACCGCCGCCAGCGGATCGACGAGCTGGCCGCCCGGGCCGGCCAGGTGCCCGACGACGGCGGCGGCGTCTCGCTCACCCGCAGCGCCATCCGGCGGCTGCGCCGCAACCCCGTGGCCATCATCGGGGCGGTCATCGTGATCGCCTTCCTGGTGATCGCCGCGCTGGCTCCGTGGCTGGCGCCGCGCGACCCGCTGGAGCAGGCGCTGCTGAGCGAGGTGCGGCAGGGCTCCATCCCGGGGTCGCGCGAGGGCTTCCCGCTCGGTGTCGACCAGCTCGGCCGCGACGTGCTCTCCCGGTTGATCTACGGCTCCCGGCAGTCGCTGCTGATCGGTGTCGTCTCCACCGTGCTCGGCGCGGCGGCGGGCATGGCGCTGGGTGTCCTCGCCGGGGCCTTCGGCGGCTGGGTGGACACCGTCGTCATGCGGTTCGTCGACATCCTGCTGTCCATCCCCGGGCTGCTGATGGCGATCAGCATCTCGGTGCTGCTGGGGCAGAACCAGTACGCGCTGATGATCGCCATCGCGGTCACCCAGGTCCCCGTCTTCGCCCGCCTGCTGCGCGGGTCGATGCTCGTGCAGCGGGACAGCGACTACGCCGTGGCCGCGAAGGCGCTGGGGGTGCGCAAGAGCCGCATCGTCTTCGGGCACGTGCTGCCCAACTCGCTGTCCCCGGTGATCGTGCAGGCGACGCTGTCGCTGGCGACGGCGATCATCGAGGCGGCCGCGCTGAGCTTCCTGGGCCTGGGCGACCCCGACATCGGCCGCCCGGAGTGGGGGGCCATGCTCTCCAGTGCGCAGTCGGTGCTGTCCTTCCGCCCGGAGCTGGCCATCTACCCGGCGCTGTGCATCATCGTCGTCGCGCTCGGCTTCACGCTGCTCGGTGAGTCGCTGCGCGAGGCCCTCGACCCGAAGTTCCGGAGGTGACCCGCGTGTCCGGAGCGACCGCCGCGTCCCGCGCGACCGGCGCCGGCCAGGCGCCCGTCCTGGAGGTGGAGGACCTCGCCGTCCGGTTCACCCGGCGCGGTGAGGCCGGCACCCAGGCCGTCGACGGGGTCAGCTTCTCCGTCGCCCCGGGGGAGACCGTCGGCCTGGTCGGCGAGTCCGGCTGCGGCAAGTCGGTGACGTCGCTGGCGGTCATGGGCCTGCTGCCCAGGCGGGGCGTGCAGGTCAGCGGCTCGGTGCGGCTGGACGGCAAGGAGCTGCTGGGGGCCGGTGACCGGACGCTCCGCTCGCTGCGCGGCGCGGACATGGCCATGGTGTTCCAGGACCCGCTGTCCTCGCTCAACCCGACGGTGACCGTCGGCCTCCAGGTGACCGAGGTGCTCAAGGAGCACCGGGGCATGACCGGCAAGGAGGCCACCGAGGAGGCCGCCGACCTGCTCGACCGGGTCGGCATCCCCGACCCGCGCCGGCGGCTGGGGGAGTACCCGCACCAGCTCTCCGGCGGCATGCGCCAGCGCGCGCTGATCGCGATGGCGCTGGCCTGCTCGCCGCGGCTGCTGATCGCCGACGAGCCGACCACGGCCCTGGACGTGACCATCCAGGCGCAGATCCTGGAGCTGCTCCGCGAGCTGGTGCAGGGCTCGGGCACCGCGCTGGTGATGATCACCCACGACCTCGGCGTGGTCGCCGGGCTGTGCGACCGGGTGCACGTCATGTACGCCGGCCGGATCATCGAGACCGCCGACCGGCGCGACCTGTTCGCCCGCCCCCGGCACCCCTACACCGGTGGCCTGCTGGCGTCCGTGCCCCGGCTGGACACCACACGCGGCACGCCGCTGACCCCGATCCGCGGGTCGGCGCGGGACGCCATCCCGTGGTCGCAGGGCTGCGCCTTCGCCCCCCGCTGCGACTCCGGCCAGGACGACTGCCTCACCGAGGTGTCCGGCTCGACGGTGCCCCTGGAGGACGACGGGTACGGCCGCGAGCTGCGCTGCCGTCACCCGCTCGCCGTCCCGCCCGTCGCCGGCTCGCCCACGACACCAGGAGCCGAGCGATGACCACCCCGGCCGAGCCGCTGCTGCAGGTCCGCGGCGTGAAGGTGCACTTCCCGATCAAGCGCGGCCTGTTCGTCGACCGCACGGTCGGCCACGTCAAGGCCGTGGACGGGGTCGACCTCTCCATCGACCGCGGGACGACGTACGGGCTGGTCGGTGAGTCCGGCTGCGGCAAGTCGACGCTGGGACGGGCGATCCTGCGGCTGGAGGAGCCCACCGCCGGCGAGGTGGTCTTCGACGGCACCGACGTCGCCTCGCTGTCCGGTGAGCCGCTGCGCAGGATGCGGCGCCGCATGCAGATGGTCTTCCAGGACCCGCTGGGGTCGCTGGACCCCCGCCAGGACGTCGAGTCGCTGCTCGGCGAGCCGCTGCGCGCGCACGGTCTGGGCGGGGACAAGGCGGCCATCGCCCGCCGGATCCGGGAGCTGCTGGACGCGGTGGGGCTGCCCGCAGCAGCGCTGCGGCGGTACCCGCACGAGTTCTCCGGCGGCCAGCGCCAGCGCATCGGGATCGCCCGGGCGATCACCGTCGAGCCCGACCTCCTGATCGCCGACGAGCCGGTCTCCGCCCTCGACGTGTCGGTGCAGGCCCAGGTGCTCAACCTGCTGGAGGAGCTGCAGGACCGGCTGGGCCTCACCTACCTGGTGATCGCCCACGACCTCGCGGTCGTGCGGCACATCAGCGACGTCGTCGGGGTCATGTACCTGGGCTCGCTGGTCGAGCAGGCCCCGGCCGACGCGCTGTACGAGCAGCCGCTGCACCCCTACACCCGGGCGCTGATGAGCGCCGTCCCGGTGCCCGACCCGGTGGTCGAGGACTCGCGGGAGCGGATCATCCTCTCCGGCGACCTGCCGTCCCCGGCCGCCCCGCCCTCCGGCTGCCGGTTCCACACGCGCTGCCCCTGGCGGCAGGAGACCCGCTGCGACGACGAGGCGCCGGTCCTGCGCGAGCTGGCACCGGGGCACCTGGTCAGCTGCCACTGGGCCGAGCAGATCCGGTCCGGCGAGCTGACCGCGCGGTCACCGCGGGAGGTGGGGGCCTCGCAGGGGGTCGCCATCGCCGCACCGGGCGGGCGGGACGCGAACGACACGATGCTCGAGGGGTTCGACGAACCCGTCGAGTTCCGCTGAGCCAGGTCGACGAACTCGGCGCCCGCGCCACTGCGCCTCCGGGGCCGTGTGTCCGGCTCGGCCATCCGTCCATCCGCCAGCCCGCGCACCGACCGCCCGGGGTGGTCGGTGGCCGCGGGGCTCGGGGAGTCGTGGCGAGCTGGCCGCCGCCTGGCGACCGTCCTGGGCACGTCGCCCGGTCGGGATCCCCGACCGTGCGGTCGAACCGGATCCGAAACGGTCGGGTACTTGTCAGATGCCGGATCGACGGGAGAGAGTGTGACCGCTCCCACAGCCGACCGACGGCCTTCGTCTGTCGCCTGTGAGAGCGCTCTCACGGCGCCGTGCCGGCTCCGTCGATCAACCGACGACAGGACGACGATGTTCTCGAGCTCCCCGATCCGCAGGCGTGCCACCCTGCTGGCCGTCTCTGCGGCCGTTGCGGCCGGGGGGTTGACCACGGTCTCCCCGGCCGTGGCCGCCCCTGCTGCTCCGCCCGCCGCCCCTGCGGCGCCCGCCCAGCCGCCGGCGCTGCTGGCACCCGAGCCGGCGGTCCTGCCGGCCGGCACCGCGTTCTTCACGCCCGAGGCCGATCCCGGCGCACGCCGGCAGATCAGCGACGCGCGCAGGGCACGGCACTTCGCCGAGGCCGGCCTGATCGAGGCCGAGGTGGACACCCCGCAGGCGGTGTGGCTCACCGGCGGGACCCCGGCCGAGGTCCGCTCGCAGGCCCAGCGCGCGGTGCTCATGGCGAAGGCGCAGAAGACGGTGCCGACGCTGGTCGTCTACAACGTGCCGGGCCGGGACTGTTCGCAGTACTCCGCGGGCGGTGCCGCCGACGACGCTGCCTACCGCGCGTGGGCCGACGGTGTCGCCGCCGGGATCGCCAAGGGCGGCACGGTGACGGTGGTCATCGAGCCCGACGGCCTGGCGCTGATGCCAGGTGACTGCCCGGCAGGCACCTACCCGGTGGGCACGGAGCCCACCGACGAGGGCCGGCTCGCCGACATCACCTACGTCGGTCAGGCCATCGAGCGGGCCAACCCGAACGCGCTGGTCTACCTCGACGCCGGCCACAGCAGCTGGCACAACGTCGGCAGCATCTCCGAGCGGTTGGTCCGCGCCCAGGTGCAGCAGTTCCAGGGCTTCGCGCTGAACACCTCGAACTACCAGTACACGCCCAACCTGCAGCAGTACGGCACCTGGATCTCCAGCTGCGTCACCTACGTCACCGTGGTCACCGTCGGCGACTACGGCAGCTGCGGTGACCAGTACTGGAGCGGTGGCCCCGCCAACGACTTCACCGGCGTCGCCCTCGACCCGATGGTCGAGTGGAGCGACACGGCCGCCGACCCCACGGCGAACACCGCCGGGGTCAACTCCCGGTACGCCCAGCAGCTGGGCGGCGTGCAGCCGACCGAGCACTTCGTGCTCGACACCAGCCGCAACGGGCAGGGGCCGTGGGCGCCGGCCGAGGGCACGTCCTACCCGGACCCGCAGACCTGGTGCAACCCGCCCGGCCGCGGCCTGGGCCAGACCCCGCAGGCCATGCCGGAGGCCGCCTTCCCGCTGCTGGACGCCTACCTCTGGGTGAAGACGCCGGGTCAGTCCGACGGTCAGTGCAACCGTGGGATCGCCGGCAGCACCACCGACCCGGAGTGGGGCGGCATCACCGACCCGGCCGCCGGTGCGTGGTTCCCCGAGCAGGCACTGGAGCTCGCCTGGCTGGCGGAGCCGCGGCTGCGCTGACCGAGGGGGTCGAGATCACCGGGGCGCCGCGTCAGCTCGACGCGGCGCCCCGGTGCGTCCCGGCCCGCCATCGCCGAGCGGCGGCGTCGGCGAGCAGCAGGAAGGCCTGGGCCTCGGGGGAGCAGCCGGGCCGGTCGAAGTGCGGGGCGGCGCTCGCGCCGGTGACCCGGCCCAGGTCGTCGACCCGGTCGACCACCGCCGCCAGCAGTGACCCGCCCGTCTCGCCCCAGGACGACGGCAGCCAGCCCTCGGCCGCCCCGGTCAGCGCCGCGGTGGCGAGCATCGCGGCCACGTTCGTGTCCGCCGGCCCGGACGGGTCGTCGAGCACGTCGCCGAACAGCCCGTCCGGACGGCGGTGCGCCAGGCAGGCGTCCAGCAGCTCGCGCACCTCGGCGGCCACCGCCCGGGCGTCCTCGCCGGTCAGCCGGCCGACCGTGCGCGCGGCCCCGGCAGCGACCCAGCCGTTGCCGGTGCCCCAGGCGCGGGCGTCGGCGAGGGCGTCGTCGTCCTCGTCCCAGCGCGCCGCCCACAGGCCGGTGTCCGGATCGCGCAGCCGGGCGCGGTGGCCGGCGAGCTGGGCGAGCGCGACGGCCGGCTCGCCCACCGCGGCGAGGAACGGCACCACCATGTAGACGGAGTCCGCCCACACCTGCCGGCTGCCGAGCAGGTGGAACAGCGTGCCGTCGGCGGCCCGCGGCGCCCCGCTGGTCAGCCAGGCCCGCTGCTGGGCCGCCGCCGCTGACAGCGCCGGGTCGCCGGTGCGGACGGCGAGCGCGTGCACGAACTCACCGACCGCGCCGCCGTTCACCGCGCACGCCGGGTCCAGCTCGGCCAGCCGCCCGTCGTCCCGCTGCCGGGCGACCGCGTCGTCGACCAGCGCGCGCAGCGGGCCGGGCGTGCCGGCGTCGTCGAGCGCCGCGGCCGTGAGGCCCTGGTCCCAGGAGTGGCGCTGGCTCACCAGCAGGCAGTCGAGCACGCGCCGGCGGGTGTCCTGATCGAGCACGGGATGTCCTTCCGGACGACTTGAGCCCTGCCCCCGGTGCGGGGCAGGGCTCAAGCGGTGGTGAACGGCCTCAGAAGGCGATCTCGGCGCCGTCCTTGAAGATGCGGCCGGTCACCGACGGCGGTTCGCGCAGCAGTGCCAGCGCGCCCGCCGCGCTCTCCTCCGGCGTGCCGGGGGCCTCGTCGCCGCCGAGGTCGGTGCGCACCCAGCCGGGGTCCAGGGCGTTGACCGCCACCTCGCCGGCCAGCTGGGCGGCCTGCATGAGCACCAGCCCGTTGAGCGCCCACTTGCTCACCCGGTAGCTGCCGATGCCGGCGTCCCGGATGAGCTCGGTGGTGCCCGCCCCGGAGCTGACGTGCACCACCCGAGGCTCGTCGCCCTTGCGCAGGGCGGGCAGCAGTGCCAGCACCAGCCGGTGCGGGACGACGCAGTTGACCAGCAGGCTCTCCTCGAGCGTGCCGGCCGGCTCGTCCTCGAAACGGGCCTCGCGGGCGAGCATCACCCCGGCGTTGTTCAGCAGCACGTCCAGCGCACCCCACCGCTGCCCGACCGCCTCGGCCAGCCGCTCGGGCGTGGCCTCGTCGGTGAGCTCGGCGACCAGGGACGTGAACGAGCCGGGCGCGTCGGCCAGCTCCGCGGCCAGTGCGTCGAGGGCCGCCGCGTCCCGGGCGGTGCCCAGCACGTCGGCGCCGGCCGCGACCAGCTGCCGCGCGACGGCCGCGCCGACCCCGCGGGAGGCGCCGGTGAGCAGCACCCGGCGTCCCGCGAGGTCGGCGCTGGGGGAGCCGCCCGTCACACGCCGTCCTTGGCGCTGCGGATGACGTCGGCGTAGGTGCGGGCGCTGTCCTTCGGCGTCCGGACCTGGGTCTCGTAGTCGACGTGCACGATGCCGAAGCGCTGGTCGTAGCCGCGGGCCCACTCGTAGTTGTCCAGCAGCGACCAGGCGAAGTAGCCGCGCACGTCGGCGCCGGCGTCCATCGCCTCGGTCATCGCGGCCAGGTGGCGCAGCAGGTAGTCGACCCGCTCGGGGTCGTGCACCTGCCCGTCGGCGGAGACCTGGTCCGGCCAGGCGGAGCCGTTCTCGGTGATGAACATCGGCAGGCCCGGGGCGACCCCGCTGATCCAGGTCAGCAGCTCGGTGAACGCCTCGGGGTTGATGCCCCAGCCCATCGTGGTGGTCGGGCCCTCGGGCGGGAGGTCCTCGACCAGCTCCGCGCCGATGAAGGTCGGGTGCTTGCCGCTGGGCTCGCTGAGCGCGCGCACGGTGGACTGGAAGTAGTAGTTGATCCCCAGCCAGTCGACGGGGGTGGAGATGATCTCGAGGTCGCCGTCCTGGACCGGCAGCGGCGCCCCGGCGGCGGCCAGGTCGTCGACGACGTCGGCCGGGTACTCGCCGGTGGCGATCGGCACCAGGAACATCCGGTTCTGCTGGCCGTCGAGCCGGCGGGCGGCGTCGACGTCGGCGGCGGAGTCGGTGGCCGGCTTCATCGGGGTGAAGTTCAGCGTGATGCCCAGGTGGTCGGCGCCCTTGTCGCGCATCACCTGGGTGGCCAGGCCGTGCCCGAGCAGCAGGTGGTGCACCGCGCGGGAGGCCTCGACCGGGTCCTGGTGGCCGGGGGCGTGCTGGCCGGCCATGTAGCCCAGCAGCGAGCTGCACATCGGCTCGTTCAGCGTCGACCAGTGCGGCACCCGGTCGCCCAGGGCGTCGTAGACCACCCCGGCGTACTCGGCGAAGCGGTACGCGGTGTCCCGGTCGGCCCAGCCGCCCTGGTCCTGCAGCGCCTGCGGGAGGTCCCAGTGGTACAGCGTCAGCCACGGCGCGACGCCGGCCTCGAGCAGCTCGTCGACCAGCCGGCGGTAGAAGTCCAGCCCGCGCTGCTCGATCGCGCCGGCCCCGGCCGGGAGCACCCGCGGCCAGGAGACGGAGAACCGGTAGGCGTCCAGCCCGAGGTCCTTCATCAGGGCGACGTCCTGGGGGTACCGGGTGTAGTGCTCGACGGCGACGTCGCCGGTGTGGCCCAGGTGGGTCTTGCCGGGGGTGTGGCTGAAGGTGTCCCAGATCGAGGGCCCGCGGCCGTCGACGTCGACCGCGCCCTCGATCTGGTAGGCGGCGGTGGCGGCGCCGAAGGTGAAGCCGGGCGGGAAGGACAGCCCGGAGGCGGTGTCCGGGCGCACGTCGGTGGAGGTCATGGCGGTGCTGCTCCTAGCTCGGGTGGTCTGTGGTCGTGGCTGACCGGCGCGGCCGGTACCGGGTCGCGCGGGAGGTGCTTCGGCCCCCTGCAGGGGCCCGCCGCGAGCGTGCGAGCGGTGGGGGGCAGGGGGGTCCTTCTTCAGTCGACCCGCTGCTGAGTCTGGGCGTCGAAGACGTGCAGGGCACTTCGGTCGGCGCCCAGCCAGAGCTGCTGCCCGGCGGTGACGGCGGTGCGCGGCTCGGTGCGGACGACGAGGTCGGAGGAGTGCAGGACGTCCTCGTGGGCGTCGGCCAGCGAGGTGTAGAGGAACGCGTCCGAACCCAGCTGCTCCACCACCTCGACCCGCACCGGCAGGCCCTCGCCGGGGCCGACCAGGCGCACCGCCTCGGGGCGGAAGCCGACGGTGACCCTGCCGTGGCCGGCGGCGGCCCGGCTCAGCTGCTCGCGGGGGACCGGCAGCACCGCGCCGCCGATCCGGACGCCGCCGTCCACGGCCTCGCCGGTGACCAGGTTCATCGCCGGGGAGCCGATGAAGCCGGCGACGAACACGTTGGCCGGGCGGTCGTAGAGGGCCCCGGGGGTGTCGCACTGCTGCAGGACGCCGTCCTTGAGCACCGCGACGCGGTCGCCCATGGTCATCGCCTCGACCTGGTCATGGGTGACGTAGACGGTGGTGGTGCCCAGCCGGCGCTGCAGGGCGGCGATCTGGGTGCGGGTCTGCACCCGGAGCTTGGCGTCGAGGTTGGACAGCGGCTCGTCCATCAGGAACACCTGCGGGTTGCGCACGATCGCCCGGCCCATCGCGACCCGCTGGCGCTGGCCACCGGAGAGGGCCTTGGGCCGGCGGGACAGGTAGGACTCCAGGTCCAGGATCTTCGCCGCCTCGCGCACCCGGGTGGCCCGCTCCTCCTTGCCGATGCCGGCGAGCTTGAGCGCGAAGCCCATGTTCTCCTCGACCGTCATGTGCGGGTACAGGGCGTAGTTCTGGAACACCATCGCGATGTCGCGGTCCTTGGGCGGGGCGTCGGTGACGTCCTTGTCGCCGATCACGATCGACCCGGAGTCCACCTCCTCCAGCCCGGCGAGCATCCGGAGCGAGGTGGACTTGCCGCAGCCGGACGGGCCGACCAGGACGAGGAACTCCCCGTCGGCGATCTGCAGGTCCAGCGAGTCGACCGCCGGCCGCTCGGCCTTGGGGTAGATCCGGCTGGCCTGCTGGAAGGACACGGTTGCCATGGTCAGGCACCTCTCGGGAGGAGGGAGGGGGAGGACGGAGCTGCGCAGCGGGTCATCCCTTCACCGCGCCCTGCATGATGCCGCCGACGATCTGCTTGCCCAGGATCGTGAAGACGACCAGGACCGGCAGGGTGCCGAGCAGGGTGCCGGCCATGATCACCGACTGCTGGGGGACGTAGCCCGATCCGAGCCCGGCCAGCGCCACCTGCACCGTCGGGTTGGCGGTGGTCAGCGCGATGATCGGCCAGAAGAACTCGTTCCAGGCGGTCAGGAAGGTCAGCATCGCCAGCACGGCCATCGCCGGCCGGGCGACCGGGACGACGATCGACCAGAAGATGCGGAACGTCGACGCGCCGTCGACCCGGCCGGCCTCCAGCAGCTCGTTGGGCAGCGAGGAGATCAGGTACTGCCGCATGAAGAACACGCCGAAGGCGCTGACCAGCGTGGGCAGGATGACCGCCTGCAGCTGGTTCACCCACTGCAGCTCGGCGATCATCATGAACAGCGGGATGACCGACAACTGGGTGGGCACCATCATCGTGCCGATCACCAGGGCCAGCAGGACGCCCTTGCCGCGGAAGTTCAGCTTGGCGAAGGCGAACCCGGCCAGCGTGCAGAACAGCACGGTGCCGACGGTGATCGCGCCGGAGACCAGGACCGAGTTGACGATCGCCTTGCCGATCGGCGCCTGCTCCAGCGCCAGCCTGAAGTTGTCGAACAGGCTGGCGTTGGGCAGGAACGGCGGCGGGGTGGCGGCGATCTCGGCGTTGGTGTGCGACCCCGCGACCAGGGTCCAGTAGAGCGGGAAGATCGACACCAGCGTCGTCAGGGTGAGCAGCGTGTAGGTGACCGGGCCGGGCCTGCCGGCCTTGCTGCCGCCCCGGTGCCGGCGGCGGGTGGCGGTAGCGGCGGGGGAGGGGTCCCGGCCGGCGTCGGGGACGGGGGGAGCGAGGGTCGCCATGCCGGTCTCCTACCGGTCGGCCCGGGCGCGGAGGCGGCCGATGACGGCGTTGACCCCCACGATCACCAGGATGATCATGAACATGGCCCAGGCGGTGGTGGCGGCCTGGCCGATGTGGAAGTTGCTCCAGCCCTGCTGGTACATCAGCAGGCCGAGCGTCTGGTACTGGCCTGAGGAGCCGCCGGAGGTCGTGCCGTTGCCGGCGAACAGCAGCGGCTCACCGAACAGCTGGACCGCGCCGATGGTCGAGACGACGACGGTGAAGAGGATCGTCGGGCGCAGCGACGGGATCGTGACGTGCAGGAACTGCTTCCACTTGCTCGCGCCGTCGATCTCGGCGGCCTCGTACAGCTCCCCGGGGATCGACTGCATCGCCGCCAGGTAGATCAGCGCGTTGTAGCCGGTCCAGCGCCAGGTCACGATCACCGCGATGGCGAACTGGCTGGTCCAGGTGCCGGACTCCCAGTCGATCCGCTCCAGGCCGACGGCCTCCAGCATCGTGTTGATCAGGCCGTAGTCGCGGCCGAAGAGCTGGGCGAAGACGAGGGTGGCGGCGGCGATGGACGTCGCGTACGGCATCAGCATCGCGGTGCGGAAGAAGGTGCGGCCGCGGAGCTTGTAGTTGAGCAGGTGGGCCAGGCCCAGGGCCATGCACAGCTGCGGGACCGTCGAGAGGATGCCGATCGTGAGGGTGTTGCGGGCGGCGTTCCAGAAGAACTCGCTCTGCAGCAGGTTGCGGTAGTTCTCCAGGCCCACCCAGGTGCCGCCGTCGATGTTCGACAGGCTCGTGCGGTGCAGCGAGACCCAGGCGGTGTAGAGGAACGGGTAGAGGCTGAAGGCGCCGAAGACGAGGAAGAACGGGGCGACGTAGGCGTAGCCCCAGTTGTTGCGGGTCAGCTTGGTCCGGCGGCGCGTGGCGGGCGGGCGGTCGGGGTCGAGCTGGCTGATGACCGTGGGCGCGGCGATCAGCGCGTCACGGGGGCTCTGGCTCGCGATGGTCATGCGGGGCCTCGGGGTGTTCGGGGACGGGGCGGATCGGGGGTGTCCCCGGGGGCCGGAGCGGGCCGGGGCGTCCAGGCGGCGGGGACGTCGTCCGGCCGCAGGACCGGTGCAGGTGCCCGGGAGCGGCATTCGCTCCCGGGCACCGCGTCCGGTGGGTGCGCTGAGCCGGTGGCTCAGCCGCCGATGGCCTGCTCCGAGGCCCTGATCGCGTCCTGGAACGCGTCGTCCGGGTCGGTGCCGTTCGACGCGATGTCCGTCAGCGCCGTGGTGAACGCCTCCTGGATCTGCGTGTCGTACGGCCCGATCGGGGTGCGGCGGATGCCCTCCGCGGCCTCACCGAAGATCTGGCCGGTGGGGGCGCCGCTGAAGTACTCGTTCACCGCGTCCTTGACCTGCGGGTCGTCGGCGGCCTGCGGGCTGGACGGGAAGTGGGCCGTCTCGGTGAACAGCTTGATCTGCTGCTCGGGGGCGGTCAGCCACTCGGCCAGGTCCTTGGCGGCCTCGACGTTGTCGCCGTTCTTGGGGACGCCGAGGAACGAGCCACCCCAGTTGGAGGCCGACTCGCTGGAGCCGGGCAGCGGGGCGATGTCCCACAGGCCGGCGCCCGCGTCGCCCATCTGGGAGTTGATGTAGCCGAGCATCCAGGCCGGGCAGGCGATGGTGGCGAAGGCGCCGTTGGAGAAGGCGGCGTTCCACTCGTCACCGAACTGGCTGAGGTTGGCGGTCAGGCCCTCCTCGGCGGCCTGGCTGGCGAAGCCCCAGGCCCGCTCGACGCCGCTGCTCTCCTCGGGGATCGGGTTGCCGTCCTCGTCGTTGTAGGCCTCGTCGTCCTGGTAGACCGACGAGGAGAAGATGCTCGCCGGGCTGTCCAGGATCGGGTTGCCGGTGCTGGTCTTGTAGTCGCGGGCCACGTCGAGGTAGGCGTCCCAGGTGGGCCACAGCTGGCCGACCTCGGCGCGCTCGGTCGGCAGACCGGCCTGCTGGAACAGGTCCTTGCGGTAGCACATGGCCTGGGGGCCGGAGTCGGTGCCGAGGCCGATCGTCTGGCCGTCCTGGGTGGAGGCCTGGCCCCACTTCCAGTCGTAGAAGTTGCCCTCGAGCTCGTCGGCGTTGTCCTCGGCGGCGAAGTCGACGAACGCGTCGGAGTGGTTCGCGACGACGTCGGCGATGAAGCCGATCTCCAGCGCCTGGATGTCGTCGAGGCCGGAGTTGGCGGCCAGTCGGGTCTGCAGCGACTTGTAGTACGCCGCGGACTGCGCCACGTTGTTCTGCTCGATGGTGACGTTCGGGTGGAGGCGCATGTACTCCTCGTAGAGCCCCGCGTTGTCGAAGTCCATCGTGCCGAACGTGCCGACGGTCAGGGTGACCGGCGCGTCCGGGTCGTAGTCGGCGGCGTCGGCGCTCGCGTCGTCCGAACCGCCGCACCCGGCGGTCAGCAGGACCGCGGCCAGAGCCGCCCCCCACGCCGCCCTGCTCCTCGTGGAATGGAACATCTGACCTCCTGGGTCCTTCCCGGGACGGGTGCTCCGATGCACCGTCCGCCGGGGGCGTGAGAACGCTCTCACGGCCGTGGCGCACAGAGTGGTCTGGGCCACAACCGGCTGTCAAGTAACAGCTGGGTAACGCCCCGGGGCTGTTCGAGAGCGCTCTCACGGTGCACCATGTGCGCACCGGCCCGAGCTCTGGAGACCCATGACCGACACGACCTCCCGCACCGCGTCGCCGACGCTGGACGAGGTCGCCGTGCTCGCCGGCGTCTCGCGGGCCACCGTCTCCCGGGTCGTCAACGACTCGCCGAAGGTCAGTCCCGAGGCCCGGCAGGCGGTGCTCTCGGCGGTCGCCGAGCTGCGCTACGTGCCCAACCGGATGGCCCGCAGCCTCGTCACCCGGCGCACCGACACGGTGGCGCTGGTGCTCAACGAGCCGAACACCCAGGTCTTCTCCGACCCCTTCTTCGCCAGCATCGTCCGGGGGGTCTCCGCGACGCTGGCCGACACCGACCTGAACCTGGTGCTGCTCACCGCCCAGGACGAGCGGGAGCAGCAGAAGATCGGCCGGTACGCCCGCCAGGGCCACGTGGACGGCGTGATCCTGATGTCGGTGCACAGCGACGACCCGCTGCCGGACATCCTCGAGGAGGCCGGCATCCCGCTGGTGCTGTGCGGCCGGCCCTTCGACGACCGCGCGGTGGCCTTCGTCGACGCCGACAACCGCGGCGGCGCGCAGGCGGCGGCGGCCCACCTCGCCGCCTCGGGGCGCCGGCGGATCGCCACCATCACCGGCCCGCTGGACATGATCGCCGGCGTCGACCGGCTGGCCGGCTACCAGGCCGGGCTGCAGGCCGCCGGGCAGGAGCTGCGCTCCGACCTGGTCGCGGAGGGCGACTTCACCGAGACCGGCGGCGCCCGGGCGATGGCGGCGCTGCTGGACCGCGCGCCCGACCTCGACGCGGTCTTCGTCGCCTCGGACCCGATGGCGGTCGGTGCGCTCCGGGCGCTGCGCGAGGCCGGCCGGCGGGTGCCCGAGGACGTCGCGGTGGTCGGCTTCGACGACGCGGCGGTCGCCGAGCGCTGCGACCCGCCGCTGACCACCATCGCCCAGCCGCTCACCGACATGACCCCGCTGCTCACCGAGCTCCTGCTGCGCCAGATCGAGGGGGAGCCGGCGGAGTCCCGGATCTGCCGCACCCAGCTGGTCCGCCGCGCCTCGGCCTGAGCGCGGCGCCCCGGACCACGTCCGGCGACCTCCCCGCGCCCGTCCCCAGCAGTGATCAGGTGACTGTGAGGCTGGCCGGGTCGGTCCTTCGGTGATGGGCTGATGGCCGGCAGCGGTGGGCGTGACCCTTCATGTGACTGGCTTCGTGCCTTCATCTGGACTTGTCCGTCCGCTGCTGCCGGCACC